>JAFGKD010000134.1 GCA_016928775.1 Candidatus Zhuqueibacterota bacterium
AAGCAAACTTTGCCAAAAGTAATAATCGATTTTGACCATAAATGAGGGATCAAAATAGCAGTTTAAATGGCACCCCTGACAAAAGGTGAATCGACCCTGGTTTTCGCGGTAAAATTGCCAAATCGATGACTGCCGAGCTGCTTTTATATTATTGCCAGAGCACGTGGGCAAAACGCCCGCCGTATGTCCAGACCCGTCTTTGCAGGAGCTTTGTGCTGTCTGCCGACCTGGCCTGTCGGCAAGGTCCAGTTTTTGACGAGCAAAATGATAACACGGCAGCAGAATCTTATTATCCGGCGAAATCACGATGACAGAGTCGACCGCACGACAACGCGGCGCACATTTCTGGTTACCTCCCGCTCGACGCAATAAATGAAATGCTTTGTTCACATAGACAAAAGGAGTAGCGCTGAATTGCTCCATTGTCCTTGTCAAATCAGCGTTATGAGTTGGGGAAGAAAGCGAAAAAAGCGGATTGAGCACCAGCATGATTCCCAGGGTTTGTGCAAAGTCAGCCATGGGTTTGAGATCATCGCTATTGTCCCGGCTTATGGTGAACAATAAATCCGGTCGTTCTCCTAATTGACGCGCTTTATCCAGACTGTGCATCACCTGAGCGAAGACTGGCTGTCCACGGCTTGCATCATGTCTTTCGGCCCGGAGACTATCGAGGGAGAAATGCAAAAAATCAATCAGACCTTTCAGCTCTGCCGATCTTTGCACATAGATCAAACAGTTTGTTGTCACCGAGGTTCGCAGACCGAAACGTTTGGCTTCAAACAACATCTCCGGTAACTTTTCATGAAGCAACGGTTCACCGCCGGTAAAGTCAACGAATCGTACACCAAGCTGTCGCGCATCTCGCAAATTTTTGCGCACGTGTGCGATTGATGCATCGTCGCTCTTTTCCGCCGGAATTTTCCAGATATGGCAAAATGTACAACGACAGTTGCAGCGTTCAGTGACATAATAATGGAGCAATAATGGCGGCAGGTCTCTCATGAGCTAACATTTTTTGGGATTGATAATTGTTCGCCCTTCCAGAGGATGCGTCGGTCGACAAGCAGCAATAGAGGTAACAAAATCGAATGAAAAATAGCATAGATTTCATAAAGTAAAAAACCAGATGTATTGAATGGTTCTTGCAGTGCGGATTTGCTTTGCGTAAAGATGAGAAAATCCACGCTGCATTTCGCCAAAAGCGCGATGGCACCCCATAATGGAGCGACGAACAGCGAGATTAAAATCAAAAAGTGGCTTGCAAAGCCGGTCAGCATAATCCACCAGCCAAATGGTCGCGCGGCAGAAATCGCAATGCCCCAGCGTTTACGCTGGGCAATGAGCTGAGAGACTGTGTCCGCAGCGTGAGTTCGAACAATGCTATTCGGAGAGGCAAAAAATCGACATTGCCATGCGGTTTCCCTTTCAATGACATCAATGAGGACAAAATCCTCGACAAAGCCGGCATCAAGATTTTGGTAGCCGCCAACCTGCTCGTAAGTCGAGCGTCTCACCGCGAGATTATTTCCCACCCAGCTTATCGGTTTGTTCAATTGGGACGCTGCCGCGGCAATGCTCAACAAAAACCGCCAATCGTACGCCTGTATTTTTTGCCATAAATTTGCCGGCTGTATGAGCAAGGTGAATCCACCCACAACCCCAATATGCTCGCGAAAGCCGAGGAGCACCTCGCGAATCCAGGTCGGAGGTACAATACAATCGGCATCCGTGATAAATAAAATCTCGCCATGGCTTTTCTCTATACCGATGAGGAGCGCGCCGGCTTTTCCCTGTTTGGGCTTTTCTCCTTCAGCAAGCCGGATGTGGATCAAGGTTGAAATATTTTGCTGAAAAGTCTCTATAATTTCAGCCGATCGGTCCGTTGAAGCATCATTGACAATAATGATTTCCAATTTCTCTTCCGGATAATCAAGTTGGCCGAGAGCAGAAAGACACTCTCGCAGATACGCCTCTTCATTTTTTGCCGCGACAATGACCGAAACTGACGGAAGCCATTGTTGCTCAAAAGCTGGCACAGGAGCAATATTGCCTCGTAACAACAATCCCAGGAAAATATAAGATCCGAGGGCTAACAACAAGAGTGTCACGAGCGTAAACATCTTCTCGTCCAGCCTTTAGTTCTTCAATCTCATCTCGACGATGCCACCATCGCCGCCAAATTGCAAAAGCATCGGTTGCTGCTGCGGTGGCGGGCCCAGGTGGATGATGAGCTGCGAGTTTGGGCGCGCCAGCCGATTCGTGACAATATCGGTTTTCCATGCGCGCGTTTGTATGTCCCTCGCCGGTGAAAAAGTAAAGACAATCTCATGTGCCTGCAAATTTCCAAAAGAATTGTAGAGCGGATTTACGATACCTCGTATCTGCCATAACTGACTCTCGATGTCCAAAATATATGACACAGAATCTCCCCGGGCGAGGGCCGTTTTTCGTAAATCGTATAACATGGCCAGGATATTGTGGCACCTCTGCGGAATTGGCCATGAATGACGTTGATCCGAGATCGCTTGATTGATCTGCCAATTGTAGTCGATAATCCATTGTTGTTGAATATTTTTTTGATCAATAACTTTTTGGGATTTGAGCAATACGCCGTTTGGATCTATCACAGTCTGATAAAAATTATTGATTCTGAAAAGGAGATCAACGAGAGGTCGGCTTTTGACCATCCAGTTAATCATGGTGGTGGAATCGCCGGATTCAAGCCACATTTCAGAGTAGGCCGCGTTAATACCTCTGTAGAGTATATCGAATTCAAGACGTTCGTTCTGGAATCGGGACAAGTCAAATCCTGAAAGGATAGTTGAGCTGATCAGGATATAGATGCACATCAAGAGCAAGGGCATCGATGCTTCTGTCCTGTTATGTCTGGATTTATGAAAGAGTGTCGTCAAATTGCACATCAGACTTTGACTTTCCAACTTGAGCTGAATGTACGCGGTCTTTCCATTGAAACGTGCCAAAGGTTCCGGCCAGTCCTACGCCCACAATGTACGGAATTTGCGAGACGAACCATAGCGGGAAATATTTGAGCACATCTGTTCGCCGAAAATAAAAAGCGCTGCGCAGGGCAATGGCCAATTCCATAACAACGCGTGCTAACAAACAGAGGAGCATGACGTCGATATACTGTTTTAAGAAGATAGCAAGCGGAATGCCAATGAGTAACACGGCATTAAAAAGCAGAACCTGCATCAAATAGAGAAAAAAGCCAGGATTGAGTTTGAGCTGAATGGACCCATTGGATGCCCAGCGCTTGCGTTGGTTGATGAACGTTTTGAGCGTTGGTTGCGGCTCGGAAACGGCGTAGGACAACGGATCGGCGGCAAAAAAAATTTTATAGCGAGTGTGTTTGCGGACGAGCTGTAAAAGCAATACATCATCGCCGGAAACACGGTGTGCGACGTGCGTATATCCCCCGACGGCCTGGAAAGCAGATTTTCGATAGCCGAGATTTTGTCCTGAGGCGGCGAGGGGAAAACCAAGATTTGTACTGCCGGCAGCGGCGCCCATCAAGGTCATAAAATCAAAGGCTTGATACCGCTCAACAAGATTTTGCTTTTGACCTCTTGCACCAAATTGTGAGAAACCGATGACAAAACCCACATTCGGTTCAAAATAGGAGAGCATTGATTCGATCCATTGCGGGCCAACATGACAATCAGCGTCCGTGACCAAAATGATCTCTCCCTTTGCTTTCTCAATCGCACATTGGATCGCCCATTTCTTCGGGCTATAGTTGGAGGGATAGGCGTCTACATTCAATAATTTAATAAAAGAATACCTGCTGCTGTACCTCGCCACTATGTCAGCCGTCGCATCCTTTGATTGATCGTTGGCAATAATGACTTGGAATTTTTCGTTTGGATAGGTTTGAGCAATGAGATCGTTCAAAATAGAACCGATTTTATGCTCTTCATTGCGCGCTGCAATGATGACTGACACGGAATCGCGGCGCACATTTTTTCCACGCCGCCGAAATAACAAACCGATAAAGAACATCAAAATCGTACAACCGTACATGATGGTCAAAACAATTGTGCAAAAAGCAAGAATCCTCACGTCAACACACTACCTGACTTCAATCCAGTCTATAATAACTTCGCCGCGGCCAACGCCTATCTTCAAGTCATGTTTTCCTATCGTTACAGTCACCGGCGAACTTTGATTATAATACCATTGCTCGGTACTGAAATTTTGACTCATAACAAGTGGTTTTTGATCCAGATACATAAAGAATCCCGGCTGTGCTGTTTTCGCTTTTACCTTGACTATAATTTTCACGACCTGATCTATAGTGGAGTTGATTTCATAGTTCAAACCGTCCCCCTTTTTCAGGATAACAGCATATTCGCCACTCTCTCTGCGAGAACGCTGTGTGGGGCTATCGGCCAGTTTAACTATTGGTACCGGCTCGTTGGTACGATAGAATTCAGCATTTTTAGATGTGTCATTTAAAACATAAGAATTACCCAGGCCCAAATGACCATAATTTTCAGCCTGAATTCTCGCCGGAATGCGCCGAAAAATAGCATTCACAACATCAGGGAAAAAGTCACAATTGGCAAGTTTGATATTCTCCAGAAACTGATTCAGAATAGCTTCGGCTTCATCAGCAGTCGGTTTTTCCCCGCCGCGACTATAGGCGGCAATTTTATCCCATCCTTCCGGTTTCGCTATGGAATAGGGGGTGTTGTTTGTATCCATCTTTTTCCACGGCCAGAACAACCAGCCGATGTGATGATCTTCATAGAGCTGAAAAGCCGCCCAGGTCCAGTCGAGACTGTTCTCGCCGCTCTCACCACAATAGATCGGTACATTATGGGTGGATCTAAAATCGAGAAAGGGTTGGATGCTCCTGGTGTCCGGTGTTGACCAATATTTGTGAAACTGGTAAATCGTATTATCGTCAAATGGCGGACCAAAGACCGAAAAATCTGTGGACCAGTGCGCCCCTTCAAGAGAGATCATGTGATAGGGATCAACCTGGCGAATGGCTTCTGTTGTCCGTTTGTAAAGTGGTTCGAGTTGATCGTTATAGCGCGAGAACTTTTCCGGCAAGGGTTCGTTGATCAGGCCATAGGCGAAAATGATTGGCTCGTCTTTGTAGCGTTTGGCCAGCTCCAGCCACAGCTTTATGAACAATTCCTGGTTTTCCGGTTTGGAAAAGAGTTCGGGAAAATCATTGGGACTGTCATCGATGTTGGCGCCGGTTTGGCCACCAGGCGCGGCATGCATATCAAGAATGATGTATATGCGATGCACGTTACACCAGACTACCAGATTATCGATGAGCTGAAAGCCTTCTTTTTTAAATGTGCCGGTTTCTTCATCCATGAACAAGCGCCAGTTCATGGCCGGGCGTACACTATTAAATCCCAGTTCTTTGATACGCGCAATGTCCGCTTCGGTGATATAGTGTTGACGAAATTGCAGCCAGAAATCCGTTGCCTTTTTCTCGCCAAGCATGTCCGAGATCAGCTTTTCAATTGTGCGCGGCCGATCCCCCTGCTTGCCAAATTTCCACATGTATCCCTCTGGCAGCAGCCAGTTACCAAGTCCAACAGTGCGCAGGAAAATCTCAGTGCCATGGCCGTCGACAATTTTCTGCTCATCCCGACGCAAATACTCCGAAGGATCGGGTGCTGTTTTAACGCACGAAAGCAGAACGGCTGTCAACAGAAGAAGAACTATTTTATTCATTATTCTGTCCTATAATTCATGATTTCGGAAAGAATAACAATAATCATTTGCAGCGTAAAAATCCAGCAAAGATTCTTTGAAAGTTGGATAACTTAAAAATATGTCATCATGTGGAACTTGTGCTTGCATTCAATTGTTTTATAAAAGTAAAATTAAAAAGAGAAAATGAAAAGAACCTATTTTATCTTCGCGTTAGTCGGCAGTATTCTCCTGTATTCATGTGCCGGTGTTGTAAATTTTATGGATCCCAAGGAACCGGTCTATACAGCTTCTTACGTTTTTGCTCCCTATGCGGATATCTCGGAAATTAAAATCGTGAGCTACAACATTGCCTGGGCTGAAAAAGTTGACCTGGCTATAGAAGAGCTACGCCAATTCCGGGATGTTCAGCACGCTGATATTGTATTCCTGCAAGAAATGGACAAGGCAGGCGTCGATCGTATAGCGAGGGAGCTACAGTACAATTATATTTATCATCCAGGTTCCATTCATAGTGTGAACGATAAAGATATCGGCAATGCAATTCTGTCAAAATGGCGGTTAACCGATGCCAAAAAAATTATCTTTCCGCACAAGCAATCCTGGAATGATCGCATTCGCACCGCCACGGTGGCCACGGTGAACGTGCATGGCAAGCATATCCGGGCATACAATGTTCACACCGCCACGGTGCTGATGCCTGAAGAAAAACGGTTCGATCAAATCGAATCCGTGATGCAAGATGTCAGCAGTGAGTTTGATTTTGTTATCATCGGTGGTGATTTCAACACCGCCCGTCCCGGCAGTGTTGGCCGCGTGGAACGACTCTTTACAGACGCCGGTTTTGAACGCGCGACAAAAGATGCCGGATACACTGCTAAAGTCTTCGGATTGATTCCGCTCACGCTCGATCATATTTATACAAAAGGATTGCACGTCCTGGAGTGTGGAACGGTTCAACAAGCGGAAGCGAGCGATCATTTGCCGCTGTGGGTGACGCTGCGTTTTAAAAAAGTATCCCCTCAATTTGTTGAATTGAATGCATTAAAGCTTGCGCAAAAGGCAAATAAAACGTATCATAGGTAACGTTTGGATTTTTGAAGCATCAAAAAAATCTTTTCCCCCGGCTCATCAATTTATGAACGCAGAAATTACAGGTATCCGAAAGCAGATCGTCAACAAAATCCTTGCCAAGCAGGACGATTCATTCCGATGGGGATTCGATGAGAGACAGGCCCGTGAACGTCCGGAGTATGTGTACTATTCGCCGAATTTCTATAAAAGTGATTTCCTCGAAATACTCTGGTTATTGAAAAGAGAAAAAGTACATGACAGGAAAATGACCCGCGCCCTGGATTTATTGCGATCCAAAAAGAAAGATGCTGGTCAATGGGAACTTGAAAAATCCATGAATATTATCGTCTCAATTGGCCAAAAGGATTGCACTAATGTCTTTATCACGGAAAGAGCAACCGAGGTACTTGATTATTACGGGCTTGATTAAACAGCAACTCAATATGAATCGATCACACAAATCAATTTGCGCGCTGCTTGTTTTGTTCTTTTTTTCGCATGCAGGTCACCTTTTTTGCCAAAAAAAGTATACGGCATTCGATGAAGAGAAAATCCCTTTCTTCCGTTCGTACATGCTGCGTATTTTAACAGAAGATTTATTAGAGTGGTATCTGCCAATTGAAACCAAAGATCGTCAATCTTTGGAAGGGGTGGAATTAACACATATCGGCTCCTATGGCTTGCTTCGTATAGCAAGACCAGGCATTCCAGCCCATTTGCACACAGGAGTTGATCTAAAAAGACCTCAAAATAACTATATTGATGAGCCAATATTTCCAGTCGCCAGGGGAACGGTGATCAGTTTGAGAGATGACGGTCCTTTTGCACAAATTATCATTCAGCATACGTTGGCAGATTCGACATCTCTCTGGACGGTTTATGAACATATCGCAGGAATTCAAACCAGATTGTTTGAATCAGTTGATCCTCATCGTCCTATTGCCAGATTTATGACGCGAGAAGAGCTCAATAAATATGGATGGCAATTCGATCATGTTCATCTCGAAATCATGAAAGTCAAGCCAAAACCTCGAATTCCGGATCAGAGAAGACCTTTTCTCTATTACGGGACTTATTGCCTGGTGTGCTACACGCAGGCAGACCTGGATGAGCGATATTATGATCCGCTCAAATTTATACAGGAACAGTGGTACCATAGCTTTTCCTGGAATTTCTGCGCCCAAAAGAAATAGCTACTTTGGATAATTCACAAACAGCTCACGCAACGACCGAGGCTTTACGTTGATGCGGAGTATCTTCTTGCAATTTGCAGCAAAATATACTACATTTTATCATGAAATACCTCTAATCCAGGACCAAATCTATTTTCCCTTACTTTAAAAAAAATGCTTAAAATAAAGAACGTGGAGGGTCGATGCCATGTACAAAAAAACGATTTTACTTTGTTGCTGTATTGGATTGAGTTTGGTTTTGTTCCACTGCACGTCACAACCGGATTACAGCAACGTCGAACCGTGGTTAAATCCGACACTCGATATTGAGACGCGCCTCGACACGCTTGTAGCGGCCATGACCCTCGAGGAAAAAGTGGCGCAAATGATGGATAATGCCCCGGCCATCGAGCGATTGGGCGTGCCGCAATATGGTTGGTGGAATGAGTGCCTGCATGGCGTCGCCCGTTCCGGTCTGGCTACGGTTTTTCCTCAGGCCATCGGCCTGGCAGCCACGTGGGATGAAGATATGATACTGCGTGTCGCCGAGGTTATTTCCGATGAAGGTCGCGCCAAACACCACGAGTACGTTCGACAGGGTAAACGGGGCATTTACCAGGGACTCACCTTCTGGACGCCGAATATCAACATCTTTCGCGATCCACGCTGGGGAAGAGGTATGGAAACCTATGGCGAAGATCCTTTTCTGACCGGACGTTTAGCGGTCAATTTTGTCCGTGGTCTTCAGGGGAATCATCCAAAATATCTCAAAGCAGTGGCAACTGTGAAACACTATGCCGTACACAGCGGTCCGGAACCGGAACGTCACACCTTTGATGCTGTGATAAATGAACGCGATCTCCGCCAGACATACCTCGAACATTTTCGTATGGCGATAATGGAGGCGAACGTCTACTCGGTGATGTGCGCCTACAACCGCTACCTGGGAGAAGCATGCTGCGGTAGTGATCGTTTGCTGAACCAGATCATGCGCGACGAATGGGGTTTTGAGGGGTATGTGGTGTCGGATTGTGGTGCGATCAGTGATATTTACCGGAATCATAAAATTGTTGAGACAGCCGCCGAAGCAGCCGCTCTGGCGGTGAAATCTGGAACCGACCTGAATTGTGGAAGGACCTATCGGGGATTGGTGGAGGCGGTCGAAAAAGGCTTTATCACCGAGGATGAAATCGATGTCGCCGTACGTCGCCTGTTTCGTGCGCGCATAAAACTCGGCATGTTTGATCCACCGGAAATTGTGCCGTATGCACTTATTCCATATTCTGTTGTGGATAGCGAGGAGAATCGGACGGTCGCATTGGAAACTGCGCGAAAATCCATGGTGCTGCTCAAGAATGCTGATAACACCCTGCCGTTCAGCAAAGATATCAAAGTTGCTGTGATTGGTCCGAATGCCCATGACGTCGAAGTGCTACTCGGCAATTATAATGGCACGCCATCAAATCCGGTTACCCCCTTGCAGGGCATCAGGAACAAAATTGGTGATGAGAGGGTCATCTACGCGCTCGGCTGTGAGTGGGCGGAGAACCTGCCGGTATTCGAGGTGATTCCAGGCTCTGCTTTGCTCACGCCTGACGGGCAGCCCGGATTAAAAGCTGAGATTTTTAACAACACCAAATTCGAGGGCGATCCCGTCGCCACCCGTGTTGATGCAACAATTGATTTCAACTGGTGGGATGGTGCCCCCATCGATTCGCTGGATAGCGATAATTTTGGCGTGCGCTGGACTGGCAAGCTGGTACCACCCGCGGATGGGTGGTATGTCCTGGGCGGCGAGGGTTACAATGCGTTCCGCGTCTTTTTTGAGGGCAAAGAGCTTTTGTCATTTCGGGGTATTCATCACGCGCGCAAGGTATACGAACAAGTCGTGCTCAAAGCCGGTGTCGAATATGATATACAGATCGATTTCTGGGATTATCATGGTGATGCGACGATGCAGTTGTTGTGGTCAGTTCCGGATCGTGATTATAAGGCTGAAGCCCTCGCCGCTGTCGACGCAGCGGATGCGGCCGTGCTCTGTTTGGGCCTCTCACCGCGCCTGGAAGGAGAAGAGATGCGCGTCGAAGTGGAAGGATTTCGGGGTGGGGATCGCCTGACACTCGATCTGCCGAAAATTCAACAAGACTTGATGCAAGCGGTGGTGGAAAAAGGCAAGCCAACGGTTTTGGTTTTGTTGAACGGCTCGGCCGTTGCTGTCAATTGGGCGGATGCGAACATACCCGCACTCCTGGAAGCATGGTATCCCGGCCAGGCCGCCGGCGATGCCATCGCTGATGTGCTATTTGGCGATTACAATCCTGCGGGACGTCTGCCTGTGACATTTTACAAATCAGTCGATCAACTGCCACCTTTTGAAGACTATAACATGATCGGACAAACCTATCGCTATTTTTCTGATGAGCCGCTCTATCAATTTGGGCACGGTTTGAGTTATACGACGTTTGAGTATACAAATCTGCAGGTGCCGGAATCGATAAAAGGGGATGAAACGATAGATGTTTCTGTTGACGTAACCAATACCGGTAAAATGCCGGGGGAAGAGGTTGTACAGCTCTATGTGACAGATGTGGAAGCCTCTGTGCCGGTTCCGGTTCGTTCGTTACAAGGATTCAGGCGAATTTCTTTGGCCCCGGGAGAGAAGAAAACCGTCACCTTTTCCCTCACGCCATATCAATTGTCGTTGTTGGATAAAGATGATCGGCGCCTCGTCGAACCCGGTCTCTTTCGTATCTCTGTGGGTGGCTCACAACCCGAAAATACACGGGCTGTGACAACCCAAACTGTCGCAAAAGAAATGACTGTCACCAGCATTGCTTATTTATGAACCACGTCGTTGACCTCCGCAGTGACACGCTCACCCGCCCCACCGCGGCTATGCGTCAAGCCATGGCCGATGCACCGGTAGGTGATGATGTCTTTGGTGAAGATCCCACGATGAACGAATTGCAGCGTCGCGTCGCTGAATTGTGCGGCAAGGAAGCGGCGCTGTTTGTTCCCAGTGGCACAATGAGCAACCAGATCGCCATAAACGCACACACCCAACCGGGTGACGAAATAATTTGTGAATACGGTTGCCATATTTTTAATTACGAAGGGGGTGCACCCGCATTGCTGTCCGGTGTTCAGTTACACCCGCTGCATGGACAGCGAGGTGTGATAACGGCCGAGCATATTCAAACCGCTATTCGTCCCAAAGACCACCATTTCGCGCAAACCAGGCTCATCGAAATTGAGAATACGCACAACCGCGCCGGGGGCGCTGTTTTCCCGCTCGACGAAATACAAAAAATTCGTTCGCTTGCTGATGAACATGATCTCAAGATGCACCTTGACGGAGCGCGATTGTGGAATGCATATGTGGCAACCGGCATTTCTTTAAAAGAGTGGTCGGTTTGTTTTGATTCTATCTCATTGTGCTTCTCCAAGGGACTTGGTGCGCCTATCGGTTCGATCCTTGTGGGTTCGGCAGAATTCATCGATTGTGCGCATCGTTATCGCAAGATATACGGCGGCGGTATGCGGCAAGTAGGTGTTATTGCTGCTGCTGCGTTATATGCTCTCGATTGCCATATCGAACGACTTGCTGAGGATCACAAGCGGGCTCATCAATTGGCACTCAAATTGATTGAATTGGGCGCGTATGTCGATCTGGAGGCAACACAAACCAATATCGTCATTGCTGATTGCAAGGGATGCGGGCGGATATCATCGGAGGTCAATTCCGAACTCGCCAGACATAATGTACTGGCCATCCCTGTATCGCCCTCTCGTATTCGGTTTGTCACGCATCTGGATATCGATGATGATGACCTCGCAGTTGCCATGAATGCCTTTGAATGTGTATTATCATGAAATAAAATTCGGAACTTTTTTGTATTATAAACATCCAACAAGAGCATAAAGAAGAATTAAAAATTGACATTTTTAAGTAAAATAAGTATATTGCCCGATGCCTGTTTTTTAATTTTTCCGCACTTGATCCTGACAATGTCTAATAGTAAGGTAACGCATTGATTTTGATAACCGGGTACACAAAAACGTGTGCTGAACAAATGAGTGTATTGAAGCTTTTAGAAGAAATAAAAATGCACCATTTTATGTAGTATATTATGATTAGCAAAACAAAATAGCATCACAGTTAAAATTATTTAAGGGATGTGATTTTTAAATTACATGAACAAAAAGGCTAAAAAACAAAAAGAAGTACGAACAAAAGAGTCCATCGAAAAGTACCTCGAGGAAATTGGCAATTTTTCACCATTACCGCCAGAGAAGGAAATCGAGTTGGCGTGTAAAATTCACGAGGGTGATTCGATTGCACTTGAGGAACTTGTGAAAGCCAATCTCCGGTTTGTCATCAGTGTTGCAAAAGAGTATCAAGGTCAAGGATTGCCGTTGCAGGATTTGATTAGCGAGGGAAATCTTGGACTCATCAAAGCCGCGCAGCGATTTGACGAAACTCGTGGATTCAAGTTCATTTCGTACGCCGTCTGGTGGATCCGTCAGTCTATTTTGCAGGCATTAGCCGAACAATCACGTGTTGTTCGCTTGCCACTGAACCGTGTCGGCGCTATCAACAAGGTCGGACGTGCGCTTGAATCATTGGAAAAAGAGTATGGTCGCGAACCGAGCATGGGAGAGATCGCCGACAAGATGGAAATGACTTCGTACGATGTTGCCGATGTCATCAAAACATCGGCTCGCCATTTGTCTTTGGACGAGCCGTTCAAGGAAGATGAGGGCAACAGTCTCCTGGATGTGCTGGAGAGCGATCGCTACCAGCCGCCGGATGGCAAACTGATGCGTGACTCACTTCGTGAGGAAATTGAAAAAGTCCTGCACACATTAAAACCGCGTGAAGCCGAAATTGTCAAGCTCTATTTCGGGCTGGATGGGGACCGCCCTTTGACACTTGAAGAAATTGGTGAGTATTTTGAACTCACGCGCGAGCGGGTTCGGCAAATCAAGGAAAAGGCGCTGCGTCGTTTGCGACATCGCTCTCGACTTGATCCATTACGAAAATATCTTGGCTAAATGCCCTCGTAAAATCGAGGGCTTTTTTTTCGTAAATTTGTTTATCTTTTCTCATATTCATCAACGTGGGCTAATCATGAAAAGTCTTTTGATACTCCTTTTGTTCTGCTCCTTTGTTGTTGCGGAAGATAAAATTGCACGTATGCACGTTTACGCCGGCGATTTTGATCGACTGGATACGCCGGTTTCAGTCTGTCTCGATGGCATAACGATCAATCAAGACCATGGTTTTATTCGCCTTTATGAAATAACGGATGATGAGAAAATTGAAATCCCATGTCAGCTCGAACTTGCGGCCACAAAGCGTTTGTGGTGGATTTTGCCAGGGCGAACTGAAGCACAGATGGTTCGTCATTTTCAAATTGTCCTGGGCGACTCCATCCAGTTGGCCGCACCTGTTAAAATTTCCCGAGATGAAAAAAAACTCATCATTTTAAGAGAAGAAAGAAATATACTGCAGTACAACCACAGCACCGTTTTTCCACCCGCTGGCGTCGATGATATTTACAAGCGCAGCGGTTTTATTCATCCCCTGTGGTCACCCGACGGCAACATAATGACTCGGATACAGCCGCCGGATCATTACCACCATTACGGCATTTGGGGACCATGGACACAAACCACTTTTGAAGATCGAGAAGTTGATTTTTGGAATCTGGCGAAAGGACAGGGTACTGTTCGATTCGCCGGTTATCTGTCGACGATACAAGGTCCGGTTTACGCCGGTTTTCAAGTGAGACAGGAACATGTTGATTTTTCCACCAAAAATGGAGAGAAAGTTGCATTAAACGAATTATTAGATATTCGAGTCTGGAACCTTGGCGAAGGATTAAATGTATGGCTCTGGGATTACACCACCAAACTGAACTGCGCCACGTCCAGCCCGATGACGCTGGAAGCCTATCGATATGGCGGTGGTATCGGATTTCGCGCTGTTGAGTCATGGACGAAAAAAAATGTGCATGTTCTCACATCATCCGGGAAAACGCGGAAAGATGCAGATGGCAGCAAAGCGTTGTGGTGTTATGTGAGCGGCAAGAATGATTCTGGTGATCGATCCGGTATCGTCTTCTTGAGCCATCCCGATAACCGGGAACACCCCGAGCCCATGCGTGTATGGCCGGAGAATGCCAACGGCGGTCGAGGTGATCTGTTTTTCGAATTCTGTCCCATCCGACACAATAGCTGGACATTGTTACCCGGCCAGGATTACGTGCTCAAATATCGAATGGTGGTATACGACGGAGAAATCAGTGTCGGCACTGCTGAGCGTCTCTGGCGAGACTTTGCATTTCCACCACACGTTGAGTTGGTGAGTGAATAAAATCATTGGCGTGTCGAGCTTTTATCGAGTATTTCAAAGATTAAAAATTAAATCCAGGGAAATGAACATGAAAAGCATAGTCATTATGGCACTTGGCGTTTTGCTGATGTTGGCATCTCTATTTGCTCAAACAAAGAGACATGTCCTGATTTACACCAAAAATGAAAAAGGCGAGGGTATGTACATTCACGACAACATCGATGCCAGCGTCAAAGCCCTGCAGCACATCTGTGATCGTCATGGTGCAACGTATGACGTGTCGGAAGATGCATCGTTATATACTGGAGAAAACCTTCGCAAATATGATGCAATCATTTTTACAAACACCAATAACAAAGCCTTTGACACCCCGGCTCAACGTGATGCTTTTCAAAAGTATATCCAGGGCGGCGGCGGGTTTATGGGGATTCATTCAGCCTGTGCGTCAGAGCGCGATTGGCCATGGTTTTGGGCTATGCTTGGTGGTACGTTCGTTCGACATCCAAAATTTCAAAAATTCGACATCAAGGTAATTGACCGTGCTCATCCCTCGACCAGGCACTTGGATCTTGTATGGCATTGGGAGGATGAATGCTATCTTATGAATCACCTCAATCCGGATATCAAAGTACTATTAGCCGCTGATTTGACAACCATCGAAGACGATAAACTGGCAGAATTTCCCAGTGATATCTTTGGCACACTCTTTCCTCTGGCATGGTATCACGAATTTGATGGTGGACGCGAGTTTTATACTGCCTTGGGCCATCAAATTGAACATTATTCTGATCCCAATCTGGTCAAGCATCTTGAAGGTGGGTTGTTGTGGATACTTGACAAGTAACCGCAGATCACAAGTCTCTGACGTACCCGCTCTTCGTACAAGCACTCCTCGACTATCCCTACGGATGGACACAGATTGTCATCTTGACATTATTTCATCCGTACTGCAAATCAACAAAACTGTGCCTTTTTGAAAAGTCTTCAAACTTACGCAAAGATGCAAAGCCGCAAAGGATACGCAAAGACCAACCTGTAACAATCACCTATCCATCGCGTATATGGCAACTGAATTTTAAAATCTGCGAATAGTTTTTTCTATATAAACATGTAAGTAAAAGGAGTGAGTCAATGAAGCGCAAATCGAAGAAACGCTTTATTTGGATAGGTATTATCGTTGTTTTCATCGCTGTTGCCGGCGTAGCGGTGGTAAAATCTAACGGAGGCAAAAAAGATGAGAACGGCCGTCGCACGGTCAAGGTTGAGAAAAAAACAATTGTCGATAAGGCTCTGGCGGTTGGTTCAATTGAGCCCATCAATGAAATTGCAGTAAAATCCAAAGTTTCCGGAGTTGTTGGTAAAATGTTTGTTGAAGCCGGAGATTACGTGGAGGCAGGGACGATTGTTGTTGAAGTGAATCCCGATCCTACACCGCTGGAGCTGGCGCAGGCGAAACGTAATGTCGAGATGGCGCAAATCGAAATGGAAACCTTGCGAAAGGAATTGGAGCGTAAAAGAACCATGCAAGAAAAGGGTCTGGTGTCGGATCAGGAATTTGAAGTTTTAAAGCAGCAGTTTGATGAAGCATCGCTTCGTCATCAGATCAATAAAGAACAGCTTGAGCTCATCGAAAAAGGCAAAGTGAAAATTGCCGATACGAGTATCGAAACGGTTGTCAAAGCCCCCATTTCCGGTTTCATTCTGGAAAAGCTGGTCAATCTTGGCGATCCTGTGGTGCCACTCACATCGTACCAGCCCGGCACACCGTTGCTGACCATGGCCGATATGAAAGATTTGCTCTTCAAAGGTACGGTTGATGAAATCGATGTGGGAAAAATTGAGGAAGGCATGACATGTGAGCTACAAGTTGGCGCGCTGCCGGGGAAAAAAGTACGTGGCCAGGTCAACCTTATTTCCTTGAAAGCGCAGAAAGAAGATAACACGACTGTATTCCCCGTCGAAATAAATGTGACGGATACGGATGGTGCGGTTTTGCGAGCTGGCTATTCGGCGAATGCCAGTATCATCATTGCGCAGCGGGACAGTGTGTTGTCTATCCCGGAGCGGGTGGTGACATTTCGCAATGATTCGGCTTTTGTGATGCTGCCAAAGGGGGAAACCGAATCAGAAGAAGTTTACATCGAAACCGGCCTGAGTGATGCGATTACCATTGAGGTTCTATCAGGTCTGGAAGATGGGCAGGAGGTGTTGGAAAAAGAGGTACGTGAGATCATATAGGGAACGACCATGAGTCATTTTTTCGATACAGTTGGCCAGGTTCTTTTTTATTTGTGGGAAAATAAATCGCGAACATTTATGACCATGTTTGGTCTGATTTGGGGGACCATGACCGTCGTGCTCTTGCTGTCATTCGGCAGTGGTGTTGGCAAATCGATGAAAAAGAATATGCACGGCATGGGCGATGGTATTGCAATCCTTTGGCCTGGAACAACAACAAAAGCATGGCGAGGCTACAATCGTGGACGGGATTTGCGTTTTCGTCCTGATGATGTGGAATTGCTGCGCCGTGAAGTGGGTGAGTTTTCAGCCATCAGCGGCGAATTTATCTATTATGAGCGCCCGGTTCGGGTAGGTGAGAAAGTTGCCAAACCGCCGGTGACCGGCGTGGTGCCCGAATATGGCCCGATGCGCAATTGTATCGCGCAAGCCGGAGGACGTTGGTTGAATGAAAATGATGTGAACAACAAACGCCGCGTTGTTTTCCTCGGCTATCAAATTCGCGATTTGCTTTTTGGCGAAGGATATGATGCAATTGGAAAATATATTTATATTGGTGAGACGCCATTTCGGGTTATCGGCATTCTGAAAGAAAAAACGCAGCCATCGAGCTATTCATATCGTGATCAGGATCGAATTTTTATTCCGATGAGCACGTTTCAATCGCTGTATGGCTGGCGATATTTGAATAACATTGTCTATCAAGTTAAAAATCCGACGCGCAACAAAATAGTTGAAAATAAAATTTACGAGGTGTTTGCCAAACGATTCCAGTTTGATCCCACGGATCGTAATGCGCTTGGCATCTGGGATACAACGGAAATGGACAAGTTTATATATTACTTTGCTTTTGGCTTTCAAGCCTTCCTGGGTGTCATCGGCGCCATAACGCTGATTGTTGGTGGTATTGGATTGGCCAACATTATGTATGTAGTTGTTCAGGAACGCACGCGCGAAATTGGCATAAAGCGATCGATTGGCGCAAAACGAGGGATTATCATGTCGCAGTTTTTGATTGAGGCTTTCATCATCATCGGTATTGGTGCAGTGGTTGGTTTTTTATTGGCGCTTGTTCTCATTCAGCTGATTTCCATGCTGCCAATCGAAGATTATGTCGGGCACCCAGAACTATCGTGGCCGGTTGCTATCGCATCGATTGTCATATTATCTCTCGTCGGTTTTTTTGCCGGCTTTTTCCCGGCGCGTCGGGCATCACGCCTGGTCGTTGTTGAATGTCTGCGATATTAAACATGTTTTCTCGATGCAAAAATATCGCGACTCGTAAAATTTAACTACTCTGCAAGGATCGGACTTGGAGTAGCGTGAGGATTACATCATATGCAAATATTTCTTTTGTTGAAAGAATTTTTAGCAGATATAAAAAAACAAAAACTGCGTGCTTTTTTGACCACTGTGGCCATCACATGGGGTACGCTGGCGGTCATTCTGCTCATGGCATTTGGCACAGGACTCGGTTTCCGTATGCAGGAAAGTTTTTTGAACGCGGGTGATAAGGTCATTCGTCTTTATAGCGGGCAAACATCGAAAGAGTATCAAGGATTACCCACCGGACGGCGCATTCCTTTATCTGAAGAAGATGCCTGGTTGCTGCAAAAATCCATACCGGACATTGATATCATTCATCCGGGATTTGGGCGCGGTGTCCATCTGCGCAAAGGCGACAATGCAGCCTGGACGCACATGGAGGGTGTATTTCCGCAGTTTGAAATCCTGCGTCGAACGTACCCGGCGGCAGGAGGGAGATTCATTAATGAAACAGATATAAAAGAACGTCGCCGCGTGGTTTTTTTGGGTGGCGAAATCGCCAAAGAGCTGTGCGGCTATGAAAATCCGATTGGTGAGATCGTGCTGCTCGATGGATTGCCTTTTACAATCATAGGGACGATGCCGAAAAAGCTGCAAACGGCGATGAATAACGGCCCGGACGACCGGCGCGCCATCATTCCGTTTACAACTTTTCGAGCGCTGCATGGCTACCGTTATGTGAGCGAAATTTTGGTGCACGTTCGAAATCCGAATGAGACGAAACGGGTCATCACACAAATTCGAGAAATCCTCGGGCGAAAATACCAATTTGATCCCACCGACGAACGCGCCATCTTTATTTGGGATATGATCGAGGCGGAAAAAATATCCCGCAAGGTCTTTTTAGGATTGAATATTTTTCTTGGCGTTATTGGCGGAATGACCCTGGTTATTGCCGGCATCGGCGTCGCCAATATCATGTATGTTGTCGCCAAAGAACGCACGCGCGAAATTGGCATCAAACGGGCCGTCGGCGCCAAACGCCGGCATATAATTTTTCAATTCGTGTTTGAGTCGCTGCTGATTGCGGTCATTGGCGGCAGTGTTGGACTGCTCATCTCTGTCGGCATCGTCAAGCTCATGTGGATGGTACCTATTTCCGATGAAGGCGCCATGCAATTTTTAGGGCGCCCATTGTTATCGCCCGCTGTGATTATCACTTCCATAACAATCCTGACAACAATTGGTTTATTAGCCGGACTCTTCCCGGCGCGCAAGGCAGCCAATGTCGATCCCGTCGAGGCGCTGCGCTATGAATAACACTTTCAGGTGAAATATATAAAATTGTTATCTATGAGATATTTCCACGACACGCTCCACGATATTCTTTCCTATATGCACCAGTACAAGTCACGTACTTTTATGACCATGTTTGGTATTATTTGGGGTACGATGACGGTTATATTGCTATTATCGATGGGTGTTGGTGTTCGGAAGCAATTAAGCAAAAGCATGCATGGTATTGGTGAAGGTATTGGCATCGTATGGCCCGGGGCGACCAGCATTCCGTATCAAGGCTATGGTCGCGGTCGTCCCATCCGTTTGACAGATGATGATATCGAGATCACGCGCCATGAAATTGCCGACATCAAACGCATCAGCCCGGAATATAGTCGATGGGGCACAGCCATTCGTCTCGGAGATAAAGTGAACAAACCCAATATCACCGGCATTATTCCCGAGTATGGTCCCATGCGAAATATTTGGCCAGAGCACGGTGGTCGCTGGCTAAATGATCTCGATGTCGAGAAACGGCGGCGAGTTGTTTTTCTTGGGAATCGATTGCGCGACTTTTTATTTGGCGAACATACGGATGCCATTGGTTCTTTGGTATTTATTGGAGAGACGCCATTCATGGTCGTCGGCGTGTTGAAAGAAAAAACGCAAGATTCATCCTATAATCAACGAGATCAGGACCGTGCCTTTATTCCATCCACAACGTTTAAATCCATTTTTGGCGATCGATATGTGAACAATTTTGTCTACCAGATTTTTGATCCGCAAAATGCAGAATCTGTGCAACAGCAATTATACAATGTCTATAGCAAGCAATTCAAGTTTGATCCAAACGACAAAGAAACATTGCATATTTGGGATACCAACGAATTTGAAGAGTTTATTTTTCATTTTATGCTTGGTTTTAATGGCTTTATGGGTGTGATAGGCGTGATCACATTGGTCGTTGGCGGGATAGGTCTGGCGAATATTATGTACGTTGTCGTGCAGGAGAGAACTCGGGAAATTGGCATCAGACGGGCAAGCGGTGCCAGGCGTGGTGTCATTATGCGAAATTTCATCATCGAGGCGCTCATCATCATCAGCATCAGTGCGATGGTTGGATTACTCCTGGCCGTTTTGATTATTGCAGTTGTGAACTCTTTTCCTGTGCAAGAGTACGTCGGGCATCCCGAGCTCAACCTTAAAGTTGCACTGGTCGCTGCGTTGGTCATTGGTACGATCGGTTTTTTAGCGGGCTTTTTTCCGGCTCGTCGAGCCTCGCGACTCAATGTTGTGGATTGTTTACGATATTAAATTTTTCGAGATGTTATGCATATCTTTTTGCTCTTGCAGGAATTTTTCCATGATATCAAGACGCATCGCACGCGGGCATTTTTAACGACGATTGCCATCACCTGGGGAATCATTGCTGTCACGTTGTTGATGGCTTTTGGGCAAGGATTGTCTTTCCGCATGCGAGAGGGGCTGCTTAATGCCGGAGATCGAATTATTCGAGTCTATAGTGGGCAAACGACAAAACACTATGAAGGTCTGCCCGTGGGGCGTCGCATTCTCCTGCGTGAGGAAGATTGCGCCATTCTTGAGAACAATATTCCGCAGGTTACCGTCGCGGTACCGGGTTTTGGGCGACACGTTCGATTACGAAACGGTGATAAAATATCCTCAACCTACATGGAAGGCGTTTATCCCGAGTTTGAATTTTTACGACGCACCTATCCTGCTGCTGGAGGTCGTTTTCTGAATAACCTTGATTTAGAAGAACGACGCCGCGTTGTTTTTCTCGGTGGCGAGATTGCCAAAGAGCTTTTCAACCACGCAAAACCGGTGGGTGACATGGTCGATATTGATGGCGTTCCTTTTCAGATTGTGGGGACCATGCCGAAAAAGATGCAGACGTCGATGAATAATGGGCCGGATGATTATCGGGCGATCATTCCATTTACAACGTTTCAGACTATTTATGGAGACAAATATCTTGATGAGCTCATCGTGAAACCGGCAAAAGCATCGGATGGGCAGGTCGTGGAACAGGAAATTCGGCGAGTCCTGGGTCGAAAATATCAGTTTGATCCAACGGACGAACGCGCCACACCCATGTGGAATTTCATCAAGCAGGAGCAAACAACGTCAAAGATTTTCACCGGCGTCAATATTTTCCTCGGCGTCATGGGGTCCATGACCTTGATCATCGCCGGCATCGGCGTCGCCAATATCATGTATGTTGTTGCGAAAGAAAGAACGCGCGAGATTGGCATCAAAAGGGCAGTCGGGGCAAAACGGCGAGTCATTATTTTTCAATTTATATTTGAATCGCTGCTAATTTCCTTCATCGGGGGATCACTTGGCCTGTTGATTTCTCTCGGTCTCATTCGATTGATTTGGATGATTCCGATTTCAGAGGGAGCCACCGAGTATCTGGCCCGACCATTATTATCGCAAAATATTGTGACCTTGTCCATCACCATTCTCACCCTGATCGGCTTGTTGGCCGGTCTGTTTCCAGCCCGTAAAGCGGCCAATGTTGAACCCGTAGATGCACTGCGCTATGAGTGAAAAGCTGCAGTGCCCGCAGCTCGCCGGTAACGAAGCAGCTCGATGGATCGGAACTTTTGCTGAATTAGCTCAACCGGGACATATTTTTTATCATAGCGGCAAACTCATTTGGACGATCTGGCGAGACAACAATCGTGCGGTTGGTAAAGTACAAGACAACTGACTTTTTCAGATCTGTAACAAATGCTCGGTATGAACCGAGCTCTGAATTTTTAAACAGTCCGCTGAATGAAAAAAGCCCGCCATTGCCGAATGTCCGGATCGATTTTTTCATCGCATCCGGATTTACCTTGACATCGCGCAATTTTTGCAAGTCAATTTTGGTTTTCCAGATCAATCGTTGAACAGCCAAAGTATTGTCTGATAGCTCATAACCGCGGATTGTGAATAATAAACATCCGATAAATATTGGCAATGGCACACCGATCAAAACGTAGAGTGGTGCATTCTCTGAAAAATCCTTGATGAGCACAAAGATCGGCAATCCGAGTAGAATGGCGGAGGCAAATATGGTCATGATAATGAGTCCTTTTCCCCAGGGCGCACTGAATTTTTGAGTCATGATCGATTTCTCCTCTCCTTTTATCTCCTGTTAGTCCGATTCCAGCACAACTGCCGTGCCATACGCCAGTATTTCCGCTGCGGCATTCATTACTTCGCTGGTGCTAAAGCGCACATCGACGACGGCATTGGCACCCATGGATTCGGCTTCAGCAATCATACGATCGAGCGCCTGCTCTCTGGCCTCGGCCATCAACTTGGTGTATTCTTCAATTTCACCGCCGACTAACTGCTTTAATCCCGCTAAAATGTCTTTGCCAATATTGCGCGCGCGAATGGTATTCCCCTTGACCATTCCGAGTGTTTTGATAACTTTTTTCCCAACGATGTGACTTGAGGTGACGATTATCATCGAATGATCTCCTTGTATGGGTCATGCTTTCGAGTGAAGTATTTTTCACGGGCTACCGAGACGAAAAGTATAGCCAATCCGCCAATTGTCAGCAATATCCCAACTTTGATGATTATAGCCAGGCCGGGATCATTGATGACTGCTTCAACAACTTTGAAACTGCCATAGGTTAATAAAATAACAAGACCAACTGAAAAGACGAGCCAACCAATGCCGCGCTCGATTCTGTTATAAACATCGAGCCAATAGTTTTCCCATACCTCGGGTGCGGGGGCTTTGAGTTTCATGGTTTTTGTCACCTTTACAAGTTTTTTATATTTCTCAAATTCTTCTTTCATACTCGGGTCTTTGGAGAGCATTTGATTGAATTCAGCTTGTTCCTTCCCCGTTAATTCTCCATCCAAAGCCCCCATCATGAGTTTTTCCATATGTTCCCTGTTGGAAGCGCTGCTCATAAATATATCCTCTCGATTTTTGCTTTTAAAGCTTTGCGCGCATTAAACAACCGAGACATCACTGTGCCGATCGGTATTTCCAAAATGTCGGCAATTTCTTTATAAGCCAGATCCTGAATGTCTTTTAGTATGATAATTTCGCGCTCTTTCGGCTTCAATTCGTCCATTGCTGCCCAGAGCGCCCGTCTCAGCTCGTTCTGTTCTGCAAACGCAGATGCATCCTGCTTGTCATCGATCAGGTGCATTATTTGTGTGTCATACACTTCTGAAAACGAACGAGCGTGTCTTTTGGTGTCGCGAATAAAGTTGAGGCATAAATTGCGCAAAATTTGATAGTACCAGGTGAAAAATTTTTTGGTGGTATCAAATCGTTTGATGTGCCGGAAGGCGCGTACAAAAGCATCTTGTGATAAATCGAGCGCTGCTTCGTGTGACCGAACAAGTCCTAATGCGCTATAATAAGCGCGCTCTTTGTATTGCTCCACCAAATAGCCGTACGCTGCTTTATTGCCAGCCTGACACAACGCAATGGCCTGTGCATCGCTCGATATTCGTCGCACAGGTGCTGCCGCCTGATCGTGAGCGACGATACTGCCTGCGGTATCCAATATATGCTCCATTATCCTGTCATTGTTTAGATCGAATAATGCGTCTTGAACAACCGCTTGTACACATCTATCCGATCACTATTCGCTAAAAAATAGAAAAAAATTGCCTTTGTGTCAAATAAAAATCATTTCATCTTGAAAAAGATGTTTTGGATGATTATAATCAAAAGTAGGATAATGCCAATAAAAAAGAAAGAGGAAGAGAATGAGACATCAATATTTTTGGGGATTTGCAAAATTTTTGCTCTTGGCATTCTGCTTGATCGTTCAACCCGCGTTTTCAAGCGCCAGCAACGTTGAACCCGTCGATTATGAAGATTTGAAAAAAATGCTACCGACGAAATTCGCCGGCTTTAAGCAAACAGACAATCACGGTGGGCGTAAATCCATGTTCGGACTTCGCATTTCACAGGCTGAAGCAACGTATGAGGGCAAAAAAGAAGGCCGAATTGAAATCAGTATTATAGATTATGGTTCGGTAAAAGGTATCGCCGGAAAAGCCGTAGGGGCGTGGATGTCAGCGGAAATCGATAATGAGTCGGATGACGGTTATGAAAAGACAACGGAATTCAAGGGCTATAAAGCATTTGAAAAATATTCTTTCAAAGACAAAAAAGGTACCTTGTCGGTGATTATTGCGGAACGCTTTTTAGTCGATGTCGACGGCAACGGCGTTGATATGAGCGATATCAAAAAGGGCATGTCCGGCGTAAATTTAAAAAAGCTGAAAAGTTTAAAGAGTTATGGCATTTCAAAGTGAGCGTTCCACAAATCCGTTCAATTGAGCAATTTCTGCCGGCCATCTGTTCGGATCGGGCGTTTCCAAAATAAGTGGTATGTCGTCGAAACGTTCGTCTTGCATGATCCATTTAAAAGGCTCCCAACCGATCTGCCCGTCCCCCAAACTATCGTGCCGGTCCACACGACTGCCAAGTTCTTTTTTAGAGTCGTTCAAATGCATGCCCCTGAGAAAGCGGAGCCCAACGATATCATCAAAAAGTTTAAAGGTGTAGTGAAAAGCTTCTTTGGTACGGAGATCGTAACCACCAGCGTAAATATGCGCTGTATCAATACATACGCCGATGCGCGAATCATCGTCGATGAGTTCGATAATTGATTTGAGGTGCTCGAATTTATAGCCAACATGACTGCCCTGACCCGCTGTCACTTCAATGACGGCGACAACTGAGGTCGTTTGATCAAGCGCCATATTCACTGATTCGGCAATGACTTGAATACATTTTTCCTCTGAATAGTGTTGCAAATGGGCGCCGGGATGAAAATTGAGATACATGAGGCCAAGCTGCTCGCAGCGCTGCATTTCGTCTAAAAAAGATGCGCGCGATTTTTCCAATCCCTCACCATCAGGATTGCCGAGGTTGATGAGATAACTATCGTGCGGCAATATAAACTCCGGCTTGTAGTCAAATTCAATACAATTCTTTTTAAAGTGCTCGATCGACTCCCCTGTCAAGGGCTTTGCTGACCACTGTCGCTGATTTTTGGTGAACAAGGCGAAAGCTGTCGCCCCGATTTCGTGGGCATTTATGGGTGCGTTTTCCACACCACCAGATGCGCTGACATGCGCGCCAATTCGTTTCATTATAACCTCCTAATTTAAATGTTTAGCCTGATGATTACTCTGTTAGCACAAAAAAAACATAAAAAAAAAGCTGAGGTTTTTATTGCTTTATCTTTTTGTCTATTGAATTTGATACTCTATTGGAGTGAATTCTCTGTGTGAATTCACGTGGGCCACTGGCCTGCGAGTTAGGCAAACTGTTATGAATGCGAGCACTCAAATTGACGGCTTCGCCGTCATGCATTCACGAAGAGAATGCACTCCAAATAAGCACTGCTTTTTTGAGTTAATAGAGCAATCATTTAAAGTTATTTTCAAGTACTTTTTGGATATTCAGCAAGTCCAATAAAAACAATTTTGTGTCTTCGTGTGAATAAATTATTCAGGTTAAAAAACGCCGGGATCAATAGAGGAGGTTGCGCTTTTTACGTTTATAGATTCGAAGGCCATAACACCAGATTTTCGCCATCTATTTCAAAACCCTTGTCGATTATCAAGGCTGCCAATTCATGCCGGGCTGGATTCATTCCGTCAATTTGTAAAATTTCAATTTTCTTGCGCGGACGTATGGATTCCGGTACTCTCAGCCAGTTTTTTAACTCATCCGGAAAGCCGACACATTGCTCAGGTCTTGCTGCGTGAGTCGTGTAAATGCGCGAGCCATAGTTTTCAAGATAAAGCAATGGTTTGGCGCCATCAAAAAAAATGTGGTTCGATCCGGCGCGTGTGACCTTTATCTTTTGCCTGTTTTTGTCTGTCAAGTCCCATTCTAACTGTCCACCAAAGGGCAGGGCCGGATCAATGACGCTGAGCAATTTTGCCGTTTGCGAACGAGAGGTTTGGGCATTTGTTTTTTCCAGTAGCTGCAGCGCCTCGTGCGTCGCAAACTGTACACCGGACAAGCCGCTAATAAAATAGCCGCGCCGGATTTCGCCGCCCCATTCCAGTCGTTTCAAAACCTGAAAAATTTGATGCCAGGACAGCAATCCCTGTTCGCGACGATAAAACTCTTTTACAAGAATACCATAACGCTGCAAAAGGAGTCTTGCCTGAATCTCTGCACGTTTATCCGGCTGAATATCTTTTCCCATCACCGCAAAGGATAAAGTGAGAAACCAGCGTCCCGTACGCTGCTGCAAACGAGCTTGCACCTCCCGTCTCGGCAAGGGACGTCGCCGCGCGGCCTGCGAGGTTGACCACGGCTGTTTGATCTGATTGTGCCATGAGCTTTTTGGGGATGATGGTTGAGGCTCATTTTGCAAAACAGCATAAAACGTCGGCAAATGATCGCAACTCACCAAACCGAGACGTGCGAGGATTGTCAATGCATGTTCAATCTGAGTCGGCAAATACCCGGTGCCATCGCGGATATCGCGGAACGGACTGGCACCGTTCTCTTTGAGAAACTGGTAGACAATTTTTGCATCCTCGGCCAGACTGGTAACTGGTTCTGCCAATTCCGTTTGTGATCGAAAAAAATGCTCCTGTCCCCGCATATTAAAACGCACATAAAAATGTCCAGCATCAGTTTTTGCGGCTGTCGGGATGATCTCACCAGCAGCGATCAATTCTTGCAGGGCAATATGAATAGTGTCATCCTCTATAAACGACAATCGGCTTGTCAGGATGTGCCGTTCGAAAAAATAGAGTGGAAAATACAGACCAGCGTATTGATGTACGATTGCTTCACTACTCTTGTGGCTTTTGTCTGTGTGATGCCATAGCATCAAAAAATGCAAAAATGATTGACGATCGCCGGGGTCATGTGCTTTGCGTCGCGTTGCAATAGCGTGCCGGTAGAGCAGGGCAAAATTATCACGATCACACCACTGCTCCACCTCCATGCCAACGATGAGGGGCCCGCGGACAATTTCTTTTTCCGAGTGCAGGAAAAGCAATATCTCTTTGGTTTTCTCCACGGGTATGTCCACAGCAGTGGCAATCTGCTCTGCCGTTTGTGGGCCACGTACGCGCAGAACGCGTCGAACAAGAGCTGTGTGATCTGCCGAATTATAGATTTCTTGCGTTGCACTGCTTATCCACCCCGCTTTGGTATTTATGATTCGCTTTTTTAAAGCAAGCTCATTCAACCAGGCGGCTGGATGAATGAGTGAACGTTCTGTTAGATCGTGCTCCGAGATCGGCCCCAATGTGTCTATCATTTCAAAGCAGTCCTCGCTATCTCTGGCCTGGCGATCCGCTTGCAGGAACTGCCAATAGTGTTCGGCCCTCTCTACCTGCTCTTGTGTGACAATTTGTGGAATCTCTTCGCGCGCCAAAATATCTGCCAACAGCTCGCTACTGATTTCCGCCGCATGAGCAGTGGTTCGAAATCGGTCATAGTCATACATATGCTCGGCGAGAAAGCGAAACATTAATCCGGCGGCCATGGGTGAAGGAGATGTCGTGTGCGCATAATGAATTTTTGTCATGCCGGTTTGGATTTCCTCAAGAACGTTTTTCAGAGAATGAATGTCAAACATATCTTCGAGACAGTCACGGTATGTTTCCAATAAAACGGGAAAATCAGCATGCGCTCGAACGACTTGCAGCAGGTCGGCTGCGCGGAGTCGCTGCAGCCAAAGGGGAATGCGTTTGTTCGTGCGTGAGCGCGACAAGAGCAGTGCGCGTGTGGCATTATGACGAAAGCGCACGATGAACATTGGTGTTTGTGAAATCGCACTGATGAGCATTTCTTGTATGTCATTAAAAGAAAGCGCAAACAAATCGTCGATTAACGGCAGGTCCTCGGCATCAAGCAAACGGAAGAGCATCCCGTCATTGTCGTATACAAATTGTACCTCGGTATTGGCTCGCTTTTCCAGCGCCGTACTCAATGCTGTTGCCCAGGCGCCAAGGAGACGACCGCCAAACGGGGCGTGCACCATGATATGTGGCTCGTTGTTTGCATCCCGGAAATATTCGACGACAATATCATGATCCGTCGGCACCTGCCGGGTCATGTGCCGTTGGCGTTCCAAAAAATGATGCAGGCTGTTCAATGTGTCTTTATTGGCAAGTGAGCAATCGATTTTTGTTTGCTGGTTTTCATCGAGCATCCGCTTGCGAAACGCGCCAATTTTGCGACTGGTGGCAAAATCGCGATAAACCGGTTCACCCTTCCAAAACGGCGCTCGTGGTTTTGCTGAACCGCGCGGCGTGACCAGGATACGATCGCGGGTGATCTCGTTGATACGCCACTCATTGTTGCCAAGAAAAAAGATATCACCAACGCGAGATTCAAAAACAAATTCTTCTTCCACTTCTCCTAATCGCGTATTTGCACCTTCCAGGTAAACGCCATAATATCCTCGATCCGCGATTGTGCCACCGTTCAAAACCGAGAGCAATCGTGAACCACGGCGGGCGATAAGTTTGTCGTTCACCCGATCCCACGAGATGCGAGGTCGCAGGGCGCGCAGCTCGGAATCACCGTATCGTCCGGAGAGCATATCGACGACGTTATTAAATGCTGTTTCCGAAAGAGTGCGATAACAGTAACTGCCGCGCAACAGATGATAAAGTTCAAGACGCGGCCAGTCGCGCATTGAGACTTCTGCAACGATCTGTTGCGCTAATACATCGAGGGCGTTTTCAGGAATGGTCGTTTCTTCTATGTCTCGATCGTGCATCGCTTGCGCAAGGGCGAGGCAGTCGTCAACATCCGCTTGAAATAGCGGGATGATGCGTCCGGTGCTGGTCGAGTTCAGCAGATGCCCGCTGCGACCGACGCGCTGCAAGCCGGAACTGACGCTGCCAGGAGACTGCAATTGCACGACAAGATCGATGCTGCCGATATCAATGCCCAATTCCAGTGATGCCGTAGCGATGACGGCGGGAATGTCGCCGGCTTTGAGCCGAGCCTCGGTTTCGTAGCGCAATTCACGCGAGATACTGCCGTGGTGTGCCAGGGCTAATTCGGCATCAGAATTTCCCGTTGTCTCGCAATGCTTCTCGTTCAGCTGGCGCGCAATTTTTTCCGCCTGCGCGCGCATATTGACAAACACCAGGGTGTTTTTATGCGATGTAATCAGCTCATAAATTTTGTCAATAACCAACGGCCACACGGAAGCATCCGGCACGTCGGTCCAATCTTTGACGGGCGAGATCACTCGAAGATTTATATTTTTTCGCTGTCCGGTATCCACGATGACTATGGGACGTGCTCTGTATTGTTGGATTCTTGGATTAAAAGTTTGACCACCTAAAAAGGCGGCAATTCGTTGCAGCGGCTTTTGCGTCGCAGAGAGTCCGATACGAATCGGTTCATTGTCGAGCAGTGACATCAAGCGCTCCAGAGACAAGCTCAGATGTACGCCTCGTTTATTGTTACTCACCGCATGGATTTCATCGACAATGATGTATTTGAGGTTGCGAAAGATCAAACGTCCTTTTTCAGAGGTCAAGAGCAGGTAGAGCGATTCGGGAGTAGTGATGAGAATATGCGGTGGTTTTTTCACCATGGACTGGCGCACATGTGCCGGCGTGTCTCCGGTGCGAACAGCGCTGTGTATGTGCGGCGGTTCGAATCCCAATTGCCGAGCCGTGTGTTTTATTCCCGAAAGTGGCGCTTTCAAGTTATAATAGATATCATTATTCAACGCTTTCAAAGGGGAGATATACAGCGTATGTACGCCCAATGAATTCGCCGCGAATGCTACGGGATCGGTTTTGAGTCCCTGACGTAACAGGTCATCAATACACCACAAAAACGCGGCCAATGTTTTGCCCGAGCCGGTTGGCGCCAAGATGAGTGTATGTTGTCCTGCGGCGATGTGCGGCCAGCCCATGATTTGCGGCGGGCTGGGATTTTGAAATTGTTGGCCAAACCACTGGACGGTGGCGGGATGGAAATTGAGTTTTTGCAGGATGTTTTCAGACATATGGTGTGTTCCATCTGTGGCGACCATCTGACGAATTATCGTTCTTTCGCCATTTCCTCATAGAATATAGTATCAAAAAGCATCAATTTTACCTCATGCGTGAAAACTATTTTAATATATTATTTTATGTTTAGATTACAATAGACTTTTTAGTTTTTCTTTATTATCTCAGACCGCGATCTTTTATTTGATCTTCCGCTAAAAATTGCTATTTTTTTGTGTTTGCAAAATTTAACAATTGTGGTATGCATGAAAAAAATATCCTTATTATTATTTTTCCCAATCGTGTTGTGTTCACAAAATTTACAATTACACTATGATTTTGGCCAGGATCGGCACTATGTCACTTCAACCCTGGAAATGTTCAAGCCGGATGAAACCGGTGCCTGGTTCTGGTTCGTCGACTTTGATTACAATACCGAAAAAAAATCGGCTAACCTTGCCTATTGGGAAATTGCGAGGTATTTCGCTCTTCCTGTTCTGGATAAAAAATTGTCTTTCAAAATAGAGTACAATGACGGTTTTTTTATTGGTGACTCCCAAAATGATGGCTACTGGGGCGCACCTTTTTACAATGCCTGGCTCACGGGTTTTGGATACAACGTCGACATCGCTGCGATTAATGTTCAAACCGACCTGCTGTTTCGCTATATGCCGGTGTCAGATTGTCCCGATTGGCAGCTTACTGTTGTGTGGTCCGCATCTTTTTTAAGAGATAAAATTTTGCTGGTTGGCTACTTTGATCTATGGACACAGGATTTATATCATAATAAAGAATGGATTTTCCAGGCCGAACCACAATTGTGGTATATGAAAAGTGAAAAATTCGGTATTGGCGGTGAAGTCGAAATCAGTCGTGCTTTGCTATACGATCTTTATCAATTTGACTGGAAATTTATGCCGACGCTTGGCCTGCGGTGGAATTTTTAACGCATTTCGAAAAACAAGGGGATTTTCATGAACGACCGATTTTTCAAACTGCAAGCACATAATAGCAGTGTTAAAACAGAAGTCATTGCCGGTTGCACGACATTTCTCGCGACCATGTATATCATTGTCGTTAATCCGGGGATTCTCAGGGAAACGGGCATGCCATTCAGTGGCGTGCTGACCGCTACGGTCCTGGTTAGTGCGTTCAGTAGCATCGCCATGGGATTATATGCCAATAATCCTATTGTGTTAGCCCCCGGCATGGGAATCAATGCTTTTTTTGCCTATTCGGTTGTCCTTGGTATGGGTGTCTCCTGGCAGACAGCACTTGGCGCCGTGTTTTGGTCCGGAATCATCTTTATCGTGCTGTCGGTTTTTAATGTTCGTACGGCGATTGTGCGCGCGATCCCCAAACAACTGCGCTACGCCATTGCTTCGGGTATCGGTTTGTTTATTGCGACAATTGGTTTTATGAATGCCCATTTTATCGTTTCAAATCCGGCGACCGTGATCGGTCTGGGCGAGTTGAATGCGATGACGATCACATTTTTGATCGGCCTGGCTATTATGGCGATACTTGTTGCTTTGCGCGTACGCGGGGCGCTGATTCTCGGAATTGCCTTCACCACCATTTTAGCGATTCCGATTGGTCGTTTGTGGGGTGATGCTTCGTCAATCAGTCCAACAGGTGTCACGACGCTCGTCACGTGGCAGGGATTATTTTCGGCGCCGAATTTCAGTGTGTTTTTTCAGCTTGATTTTATCGGCTCGCTCAAACTCGCGATGTGGCCGGTTATTTTCGCCTTTTTATTCACGGATATGTTCGACAGTCTTTCTACTTTTATCGGCGTTGCAGAAGCAGCCGATCTTTTGGATCAGGACGGCGAACCACGCCATATCAAGCAATCCTTGATTGTTGACGGGGTGTCAACAACGATTTCCGGCCTGTTTGGCACCAGCTCCGGAACAAGCTATATCGAATCCGCTACAGGCATTGAAGAAGGCGGCCGTACCGGTTTGACTGCCGTTGTCGCCGGCCTGTTGTTCATTCCATTTATGTTTTTTTCACCTTTGTTGGCCATTGTACCGTCGATTGCGACAGCACCAGCTCTGGTGCTGGTTGGCGTTTTTATGATGAAACCCGTACAAAAAATCAACTGGGGAGAGATGGATGACGCGATACCGGCCTTGCTGGCATTAATTCTGATACCATTGACCTATTCCATCACCCAGGGTATTATTTGGGGTTTTTTGAGCTGGACAGCTATAAAGCTGGTTACCGGAAAAACCGGGGAGATCAGTATTACGTTGATTTTTATCGATCTGTTTGCGATATTGGCTTTGGTGGTATAATATGAATGTGTCTGGCACATAAAAGTGCCTGGCATTTCATGTGCCAGGCACATAAAATGCCAGGCACTTTTAGCTGAAAAATTCATACACACAAAGTCACAAAAACTGCTTTTATTGGACTTGGTGAATCTATAAATACAGATTAGTATTCAATTTTGCGCGGATTGTGCCGCCACGTTTCAAACACCGCCCGTCCTGCTTTTGCTAACATTCTCTGCGATTTTATCTTGCGTGCACTCCACTCTTTTTCCATTTCATCGTAAATCAGCGAATCATCAAATCCGCCGTATGCTGCATCTTCTTTGGACGCGGCATAGATAACGCCATCCATCCGCGCCCAGTAAATAGCCGACAAACACATGGGACACGGTTCGCAGCTTGAGAAGAGAGTACAGCCTTCGAGGTTGTACGACTGTTGTGCCTGACACGCTTTGCGAATGGCGATAATCTCTGCATGCGCCGTAGGATCATTGTTTGCCACAACCTGGTTCCACGCCTCGGCAATGATAACGTTTTTTTTAACAACGATCGCCGCAAATGGGCCGCTATTTTCCCCGGCAGCATGAATGTGCGCCAGATCAATTGCACGTTTTAAAAAATCTCTGTCAGTCATTTTGGTTCCCGGTGCGCCATTTTTGGTTAACGTGATGAAATATTCGAGCCAATATGTATCAGCGCTTCTCCTTTATTGACTACACACATATTATTGATGCCGATAACATGGCCGGACGTACCGGCCTTGATTTTATACTCGACGTCACCAAAGGGATCAGTGATAAAGCCCAGCGTTTGATTTTTGCGGATGGCTTGGCCGGGTTCAACCTGTACCCGGAAAAGTCCCGAATATTTTGCCCGATTCCACCAGCTGTTTTTCAACAATATCGTATTGTTGGAATGCGGTCCGCTGCTTTTCATACCAAGATGTTTCATGAGCCTCAGGATGCCACGTATCCCCTCTTGTATTGAAAATTCGTCTAATCGCAAAGATTCCCCGCCCTCGAAAGTGAGCAGGCTTTTGCCCCTTAGGGTTGCTGATTTTCGAAAGGAATGATCAGGCGGTTTTGACGTTACAATAAATGGCGGGGAGAACGCTTGTGCGAATTCGAGGTTTTGATGCACACCCACTTCACATCGAATGTGCGGATAATTCATTTTGCTGGCGCCGCCGGTATGAAAGTCCACGCCACAGTCGATATGCGGCAGAATCTCGGTTTCCAGAAGAAGTGCCAGATACTTCGCCAACGATCCCTTGTCGCTGCCAGGGAAGCTGCGGTTCATGTCTTTGTGGTCGGGAAAGTTTCGCGAGTTGTAAATAAACGCGTAAATATTGACGATCGGAATGGCGATAACAGTCCCTGCTGTGGGGATTATTGTTTTATCTTGAATCATGCGTCGAATGACTTCAATGCCGTTTATTTCGTCACCGTGCAAGCCTGCGGAAACGAGCAGGGTCGCGCCGTTTTTTTCAGCTGCATACACGTAAATAGGCAGATCAATCATTGTATGCGTTGGCAATCTGGCAATATTAAGTATGATCTCTTTTTGTTCGCCGCGCGCTACGTATTGACCATCTATCGTGATAACGTCCGGCATGCTCATCCCTTCACCCGGTCTTTGATCTTGTTTTTATTGTGGGCATTTTTTTCGATAAACTGAATGATTTTTCCGGCCACATCAACATCCGAAGTTTTTTCAATCCCCTCTAATCCCGGTGAAGAGTTCACTTCCATGATCACCGGACCGTGATTGGAACGAAGCATGTCCACACCTGCTACGTTCAATCCCATACATTTGGCTGCGCGCAAGGCAATAGCCCGTTCTTCTGCTTTAAGCTTGATCTTCTCACCTTTGCCGCCCTGGTGCAAGTTGGAGCGAAACTCGCCGTCCTTGGCTTTGCGCTTCATCGCTGCGACAACCCGTGATCCCACAATAAAGCAGCGGATATCCTCACCACGTGATTCTTTGATGAATTCCTGAACCAGCAGATTGGCATCCAGGCCGCGAAAAGCCTGAATCACGGACGTGGCAGCTTTGCGGGTTTCAGCCAAGACCACCCCGATGCCCTGGGTTCCCCCTAATAGTTTGATAATGAGCGGTGGGCCACCCACGAGATTGATAAGCCCATCGATATCGTTCGTATAGTGGGCAAATCCGGTCACCGGCAAGCCGATACCGGCGCGCGCCAGGAGCTGCAAACTCCGCAGTTTGTCACGCGAACGGCTGATCGCCTGCGATTCGTTGGTTGGAAACACTCCCATCATCTCAAACTGTCGCACCACGGCTGTACCGTAAAAGGTGCGCGACGCTCCGATACGCGGAATGACGGCATCAAAACCCTCGAGCGATTCGCCCTTGTAGATTACTCTGGGATGGTGCGAGGTGATATCCATGTAACAGCGTAAATAGTCGATGAGATGCATGTCGTGCCCGCGTTCCTGCCCCGCCTGCATCAGACGGCGGGTTGAATAAAGCTTCCCGTTTCGAGACAAAACCGCAATTTTCACGTCAAATCCTCAGGTTGGTTGGTCGTACTTTTGATTAAATGACAAATTTTTTTTTGATACATCGACAACAAATCGTTTCTTGAGCAATTTTCGTCCTAATAGCACCGGAAACTTCATCTCGGAGCGGTCAGTCAAGGAGAGCTCAACTGGAATGCTGCGCCCATAGATCATAATTTTTGTTTTAATAAATATCCTTTCGCTGGATTCGCCGGAAGAATTTTTCACTCTTTTTGTTTTGTGCACAGGCAAGATGTACTCTTTTTCGTTATATTCCGAATGCGATGGATCCAGCAAATTAAAATGCACCTTTCGTTGCCCGGCATCGCCAATAATTTTTATATTATGGCAATGAATTGCGCTTGAATAGGCGCCCGTGTCGATTTTAACATCGATATCGAATAAATAAAGTTCTGGAAAATCGGCCTTGTCGCTCCGGCCGATTATTATTTTCCTTTTTTTAGTCAATCGATTATCAGAGGCTCGCACTCAAAGCTTCCAGCCATTGTAGTACTCGGGAATGATATATTGTTCGGCATCCGCAAAATTCGTCGCTTTCATATTCGGGCCATCCCAGTACAGTCGTTCCTCGGTACGCAATGCCACAATGCCCATCAGAATAGCTTCGGTAAAAGGTCCGGCGTAATCAAAATGTGAGCCGGCTTGCCGCCCCTCTTTTATGGCATCAATCCAGTCGCGATGATGACCGCCGTTGACACGCTTGATCGTTTTTGGCGGACGCTCATAGTCTTTCATTCTGCTCTCCGGGATCAAACGTGGTGCGCCACCCCAGCCGTCGCACATCATTTTGCCTTTATCTCCGATGAATAAGATGCCGTTGCCGTAACCGGTGAAATCGCGTCCGACTTCCAGTTCCTCCGGTCGTGGCGGCATGAGACCACTGTAAAAGGTCAAGTAGACCTCGGGACGATCACCTTGTGCCGGAAATTTGAAATAGTGCATGGCGGCAAATGGTCTTTTATCCTTATCACCCCAGGCAGCCCGTGACTGCGTCCATTCCGGATAGCCGAGATCTAATGCCCAAAATGCCGGATCCATGTGATGCAATCCCATATCCGGCATTTTTCCGGTGCCAAAATCCCACCAGGTGCGCCAACTGCTCGGCGTATAGTCCGGATGGTAGGGTCGATATTTGGCCGGCCCGAGCCACAAGTTCCAGTCCAGACCCTCGGGGATGGGCGGCTTTTCCTTGGGTGGGCCATCAAAGGCGCCCACACGTGACGCACCATCGCTCCACGAGTGAATTTCACGCACTGGTCCAATAGCACCGGCGCGCAGCCATTCTACCGTCAGGCGGATGCCCTCGCCCGCATGACCCTGTGTGCCCATCTGGGTTACGACACCAGCCTGGCGCGCTAATTCGGTCAGCTTGCGCGTCTCATAAATCGTTCGGCAGAGTGGTTTTTCGAGGTAGATGTGCTTCCCGTGCTCCAGTACAGCTTTGCCGATGATATAATGCGTGTGATCCGGTGTCGAGACACAAACCGCGTCAATATGCTGCTCTTTATCAAGCAGATCGCGAAAATCTACATAAACCTTGCACTCTGGATAGTCTTTGGTCTTGGCTTTTTTCTTGTAATAATCGGTGATGACCTCGTAGCCCGGTTTGCGACCACCCAGGACCTTGTGATATGAGCGGCTATAATCCGCCTCCAACGCCGTATCAGCAATAGCAACAATCTGCACGTCATCATTGTTCAAAATAGCTTTGAGATTGGTCATACCTTGTCCGCCGGCGCCAACTATAGCGATATTCAATTTGTCACTCGGCGGCGTATAGTTTGGGCCGCCTAAAATGTATCGTGGTACTATTGTTGACGCTACTATGGTTGTTCCAGCGGTCTTTATAAATGTCCGCCGTGATGATTGGTTGTTTTTTTCCCGAGATTTCATACGCCGCGCCTCCTCTTCAAAGAACATGTTGCAGCAAAGTCGACTATTTTACGCAAAAATAGGCAACAATTTTTTTAGAAACAAGTAATCACTTGTAAAACATTTTGCTTGCATATTTGTAAAAATGTGTTAAATTCGCGCGCTATATACATAATAAAGGCTTTTGCCGATGCAAATGATTGACAAATTTTCACCGAAAGGATGTGTGATGAATTATGGAAGCCACAAATTCGTCCGACGAGAAAGACAAGCCCCCCAGTAGCGGTCTTGAGGAACCTGATCAATACGAGACCGCACACAACAAGCTAACATCCAAAAGGGTGCTCGCTCTCAAAAATCAACCGCAACACTTTTCTCCCCTTAGAGAATCGTTATTCCAATCTACGTCCCAGACTGAATCAGCAACAAAAGCAAAAACACTCCCCAGAAAAACCATTGTTATTGGTGAACAGACGGCGAAATTTCGTGGTCGCCATTACGAAAACGTCCCTGATGAACAGTGGAACGATTGGCGCTGGCAGTTACGGAATCGAATCAAAGATTTGCCCACGCTGGAGCGTCTGTTCGCCTTGGCCGATGACGAGCGCCACGCTATCAAACAGCATAACGGATCGCTGCCGGTGAGCATTACGCCCTATTATGCGTCGCTTATTCATCCGACCAATCCGCACCAACCGCTTCGTCGTACCGTGATCAGCACAAAAGATGAATACAAATTTTCACCCGAGGAGGCTGCTGATCCCCTGGGTGAAGACGGCCATTCTCCGGTTCCTGGACTGGTGCATCGCTATCCGGACCGCGTCCTGTTTTTGGTGACTGAAACCTGTTCCGTCTATTGCCGCTATTGTACACGCTCGCGCATGGTCGGGCATAAAGATACGAATGTGCGATTTAATCCGCCGCAGTGGGAGTATGCCCTGCAATACATTGCCAGGAACAAAAATGTGCGTGACGTGCTGCTCTCCGGCGGCGATCCTTTAACCTTGGCGGATAATCGTCTGGATTGGCTATTATCGCGCTTGCGACAAATCCCGCATGTTGAAATTGTGCGCATCGGCACCAAAGTCCCGGTGGTGCTACCACAACGTATCACACCGGCGCTGACGAATGTGCTGAAAAAATATCATCCATTGTTTATGAGCATACATTTTACGCATCCGGATGAATTGACACCGGAAACCTCGGAAGCCTGTTGCCGATTGGCCGACGCGGGCATTCCCCTGGGCAGTCAAACGGTGCTGCTCAAAGGTATCAATGACAATGTCGAGACGATGAAAAAATTGATGCAAGGCCTGTTGAAAATTCGCGTTCGACCCTACTACATCTACCAATGCGATCCGGTGTTGGGCAGTTCCCATTTTCGCACCTCGGTTAAAAGGGGACTTGATATCATTCAGGGCTTGCGTGGACACACATCCGGCTATGCCGTGCCGTCGTATGTCATTGATGCCCCTGGTGGCGGCGGCAAAATTCCCCTGCTGCCTGAATATTTTCAGGGATGGGATGGCCAGGATATTGTCCTGAAAAATTATGAAGGTAAAGTCTTCCGCTACCCGGATCGGTTCGGCGCAAAAAAAACACATTCTGACTCTGATGATGGAGGACAACGTCCATGCGTATCGGAATAACCTATGATCTTCGCCAGGACTATCTTGATCTGGGCTATGGTGAAGAAGAAACTGCTGAATTTGATCAAACGGGTACGATTGAGGCGATTGAACATGCACTGCAATCATTCGGCTTTGCAACGGATCGCATCGGCAATATCTGGAATTTAACGAATCGCCTGGCGGACGGTGACCGGTGGGACCTGGTGTTTAATATCGCTGAAGGGCTACGTGGTATCGGCCGGGAAGCGCAAGTGCCGGCCCTGCTGGACGCATATGATATTCCCTATACTTTCTCGGATCCGCTCGTTCTGGCGCTCACGCTGCATAAGGGCATGACGAAACGCGTATTGCGTGATCTCGGTATTCCGACACCGGATTTTGTCGAGGTGCAGAGCATGCGCGATGTTAATCAGGTCAATTTGCCCTATCCGCTGTTCGCCAAACCGATAGCCGAAGGTACCGGAAAAGGCGTGACACCAGCATCCAAAATTCACAATCTCGATGAACTGCGACGCGAGTGTGACTATTTGTTGGCCACCTACAAGCAACCGGTGCTTGTGGAGACTTTTCTACCGGGACGTGAATTTACGGTTGGTATCGTCGGCACCGGTATGGAGGCGCGTTCCGTTGGTGTGATTGAAGTCATCTTGAATTCCAGTGCCGAGCAGCATGCCTATTCCTATATCAACAAAGAACAGTGCGAAGAGCTGGTGCAGTATGTTCCGGTGGATGACGAACAAAGCAGGCAGGCCGTGGACATCTCCCTGGCAACTTGGTGCGGTCTCGGCTGTCGTGATGCGGGTCGAGTTGATGTGCGCGTAGACGCAAACGGTCTCCCGAACGTTATGGAGGTCAATCCATTAGCCGGGATTCATCCCGAACACTCGGACTTGCCGATTATTTGCACGATTTATGGCATCACATATCGCGAGTTGTTTGAAATGATTTTGCAAAGTGCCATGCAACGCGTCACTGCCAGCACATTGATTGATTACACAGTGAAACCTCAGGAAGCTGTCCTTGAAAGTTGTCGTCCTCTATTCTGAGGTGTCAAATCAATCCTCGCCGGATGATCTTGATGTCCTGGTGCAGGTGGATGCAGTCGTTCGTGCATTGAAAAAAATGCGCCATTCACCCATTGCCATCGCCATGTCACTTGACCTGCACTCAGCGATGCAGCAACTGACGAGCGAAAATCCGCATTTTGTCTTTAATCTTGTGGAAAGCCTGAACGGGATGGGGCGATTTATCCATTTCGCCCCGGCTGTTCTCGACCAGCTCAATTTGCCCTATTCCGGCAGTTCGACACATGCCTTGTATATCACCACGAACAAAGTTGAGAGTAAAAAGCAGCTAAAGTCGGCCGGCATACCGACACCGCCGTGGTTTTCTTCGGAGAGCAGGGAGGAGCGGCGACATCTTCCGCTGCCCTGCATCATAAAACCGATTTGGGAGGATGCCTCCGTCGGCATTGATGAGAATTCATTGGTCTATCAGAAAGATCAACTTGACGATGTTCTTCGCGAAAAAACCATTCACCATGGAGAGTGTCTCGTCGAATCCTACATCAACGGACGAGAATTTAATCTCTCTCTTTTAGCCGGTGCAGATGGCCCGGACGTGCTGCCGCCCGCTGAAATGCTCTTTCGCCATTTTCCGGAGAACAAACCGCACATTGTCGATTATCGCGCCAAGTGGGACGAAGAGTCGTTTGAATACAAAAATACCATACGCACTTTTGATTTTCCCAAATCGGATCTGGCGCTCCTCGAACAGTTGCGCGAGCTGGCTCTTCGGTGCTGGTTTCTGTTTGCGCTGCGCGGTTACGCGCGCGTCGATTTTCGTGTCGATAAAAGCGGTCGCCCCTGGGTGCTGGAAGTGAATGCCAATCCCTGCATTTCGCCGGACAGCGGTTTTGTCGCGGCATCCGAAAAAGCGGGCTTGACCTACGGTCAGGTCATCGAGCGAATCATGAATGACTCAATGAGGGTGACCTGACAATGTTTCGCATCCGACAAATTTTGGATCCGGTTCTCCCGGGCAACAAATCGGCCATCGAGCAGGTACAAAAAATTCTGCGAGAACAGTTCGTTCTGCTCGATGAAGCAGACATCGAAAAAATCCCTGACCAGCTTGCTGATCCGCTCAAATATCGTTTTCGTACTTTTCTTTTTGTTTCAGAAGGGGCAAAAGGAATCGTCAGAGGCTTCGCCTTGCTCATGCATGCGCCGGATTTGTACTTTTGCTATCTCGACTTTATCTCGGCCGCTCAACAAAAAACCGGACGCGGCATCGGAAGTGTGCTGTATGATCGTGTACGGGAAGTCGCGCGTAGTCTCAATGTGGTCGGCCTTTTTTTTGAATGTCTGCCAGATGATGCCGGCTTGTGCGCAAATCCCGAGATGCTCAAACAGAATGCGGCACGACTCAAATTCTACGAGCGCTATGGCGCGCGTCCGATTGTCAATACACGCTACGAAGCGCCGGTTAATCCCGGAGATGACTGTCCCCCATATCTTGTTTTCGACAATCTCGGCGCGAATATAAACCTGCAACGTGATCAGGCGCGAGAGTTTGTTCGTGCTATTCTCGAGCGAAAATACCACGACCTGTGCCCCAAAGATTATGTGGATCTGGTCGTCAACTCATTTCAGGATGATCCGGTTCAGCTACGATCGCCACGTTACGTCAAGCAAGCCGCTGCCATTCAGCCGGTGCATGTACATTCCGATGAAGAGCGGATTATCCTTGTTGTGAATGATAAACATGACATCCACCACGTTCGCGAGCGCGGCTATGTCGAATCACCGGTGCGCATTCGATCCATTCTAAATGAGCTATTGCCCGCCAACCTTTTTTTTAAGCTAAAACCAAAAGCTTTTGCGGAACGGTACATACGCGCTGTGCACGATCCGGATTTTGTCAATTACCTGAAAAAAGTGTGCGCCAATGTGCCGGACAACAAATCAGTCTATCCGTATGTATTTCCCATTCGAAATGCTGCCCGGCCACCGAAGGAACTGCCGGTGCGTGCGGGCTATTACTGCATCGATACGTTTACGCCACTCAACCAGAACGCGTTTTTAGCCGCCAAACGCGCTGTGGATTGCACCCTCACTGCGGCAGAAAGTTTGCTGAATGGCTATCGATTGGCGTATGCGCTGGTGCGTCCACCCGGACATCATGCCGAACAACGTGTGTTTGGCGGATTTTGCTATTTTAACTCCAATGCCATCGCTGCACACTATTTGAGCACCTACGGCAAAGTGGCTATTCTTGATCTGGACTATCATCACGGCAATGGGCAACAGGATATTTTTTATCACCGCTCCGATGTGCTGACGATATCTCTGCATGGTCACCCGAGATTCGCCTATCCCTATTTTTCCGGTTTTGCCGATGAATATGGAGAAGGAGAGGGTTTGGGCTATAATTTGAATTTTCCCCTGGCCGAAGAGATGACCGGAGTGCACTATCGGCAAACACTTGATAAAGCGCTGCGACGTATTGAGAAATTTCAGCCAAAATTTCTCCTGGTAGCTCTCGGACTCGATCCAGCCAAAGGTGATCCAACCGGAACATGGAGTCTGATGGCAAAAGATTTTGAAGAAAATGGCCGGATGATTGGCGCGCTCGGTCTGCCGGTGCTTGTCGTGCAGGAGGGCGGTTACAAAACCCGATCATTGGGGATCAATGCGCGGCATTTTTTCACCGGCTTGTGGCACAGTTCCATAGCCGTGTTGCGAGGAAATCATGCGGACCGCAGAAAAAAGTAAAGCCATTCAAATACGCCAAACCATTCGATCCTCGGATAAACAAGCGATTCGCGAGATCGTGATATCATCCAGTTTTTTTAATGCCCAGGAAATTGACGTTGCGGTTGAGTTGATCGAGGAGCGGTTTGAAAAGGGCGAGGCGAGTGGATATTATTTTCTTTTCGCCGATTTGCCAAACAGGACAGTCGCATACTCGTGCTATGGCCCCATTCCCGGCACGGCTTCCAGCTTTGATTTGTACTGGATAGCCGTGCACAACGATACTCGCGGCCAGGGGATCGGAAAATTGCTTTTACAAGCGACCGAACAGGCCATCAAAAAAATGGGGGGACGCCGCATCTACGTCGAAACATCCTCACGTGCGCAGTACATACCAACGCGCAATTTCTACCAGGCGTGCCACTATAACATGGAGGCGCTGTTGCAGGATTTTTATGCACCCGGGGATTCAAAGTGTATTTTTGTCAAAGTGATCTGATTTTTACCACGCGTCAGTTTTAATCAAATCAATCAAATTGTCCACAAAAGTAAAAGCCAACGCTACAACTGTATCGGCTGCGCCGTAATAAATGGCTAATCGACCGGTGTCCGCATCACATAATGTCGCGCACGGAAAGACAACATTTTGCACATCGCCGACGCATTCATAATATTCACGCGGATTGAGAATATAGGATCGCGCACGGCCGATTACCTTCCACGGTTGATCGATGTCCAGCAACGCCGCACCGGCGCTGTAGACAAAACCGTTGCACGATTCCAGCACGCCGTGGTAAATCAACAACCACCCTTCAGACGTCTCGATCGGCGTCGGACCGCCACCAACTTTGCGATACTGCCAGGAATTATCCACTGGTCCCATCACGTGGCGATGTTTTCCCCAGTAGGTCAAATCCGGACTCTCGCTGTAGTAAATGTCGCCAAATGGCGTGTGGCCGCTGTCCGAGGGACGACTCAACATGGCATAGTTACCGTGAATTTTCCGCGGGAATAAAACACCATTGCGGTTGAAAGGCAAAAAGGCATTTTCGAGCTGGTGGAAAGTGTTAAAATCATCCGACCATGCCAGGCCGATCGTCGGGCCATGATACCAGTTGCACCACTGTACATAATAACGGTTGTCGAGTCGAACGACGCGTGGATCATAGCCGTAGACGAAATTCCCGATTTCCGCATCATCGCACTGAAAACGCAACGGTTCGGCTTCGATCTGCCAATCGATGGCATTCTTGCTGAAACCACGATGCAGTTTCATTTCCCGTACTTTATTGTCGACGCGAAAAATGCCGGCGAACTGATCCTTGAAAGGAATGACTGCGCTGTTAAAGATGCTGTTCGAGTTGGGCAGCGCATCCCGAGGAATAACCGGGTTGTTGCTGTAACGCCAGCACACCTCGCTTGATCCGGCAGGCCGGTCCTGCCAGGGAATGGTGGATAGCGAGGGCTGACCGAGGATTTTGATTTTAGGCATAAATATCTCCTAATGTATCAGTTTTGTTATGTTTTGATCACATCCGTCTCTAACGCATTTATTGATATTTTAGGCTAATTTGAAGTTCAACTGCAACTTTGCTGAATTTGAGATTCATTTTTGTGCCGAGAAACAGGTATCAATACCAATTCATCACATGCCAACCTCTGCTATGGTCGTGAGATAACTCAAGGGTGCTATCGTTATATTTTTTTCAATTTTATAAGCATCGTCGATCGGTGCAATGATAAAAACAGATTGAGGTTTTAGTTGTTCTATTGAATTCCAAAAGCCACGAGTGAGTTCTGGAGCTTTTGATGCCTTAAATTCAAAGACAAAACGTTTGTTTGCTTTTTCCAGGACAAGATCGAGTTCAGTACCATCACTTGTTCGATAGAAGGTTGGCGACCAGCGCGGAAAGGTTTGTATTGTATGTTCGAGAGCCATGCCTTCCCAGGAGGCGCCAAATAAATGATGCCCCATGAGTTCTTCAAAAGTTTCAAGACCGAGGAGAGCATGCAATATGCCTGAATCTCGAATATAGAGTTTGGGTGAGCGGACGAGTCGCTTTTTAAGGTTTGCCGAAAAAGGCGATAAGAGACGAATCATAAAAGTATGGGACAGCAATTCAAGATAAGAGCGTACAGTGGTATGGCTCATCCCCAGAGATTGACCAAGGTTTGACAAGTTTACCAGTTGACCATGCATATGCGAGCACATTCGCCATAATCGTCCAAGTGTTTCGGATGCTATTCTGAAACCAAGCTGAGGAATATCTCTTTCTAAAAAAGTTTGAACAAAGTTTTCGCGCCATACAAGTGACAATTCGTCCGAGTTAGCCAAATAGCTTCTTGGAAATCCTCCTCTTAACCATAAAGTATAAACGTCTCCCGACTCATTTTCAACCTCTTTAAAGAGAAATGGCGCAAGTTCAACAAATGCGATACGGCCAGCGAGGGATTCTGATGACTGACGGATTAAATCTGGTGAAGCTGATCCAAGAATGATAAATTGACCATTTTGATCATTTTTGTCAATGATACCACGAAGAGAAGTGAATAACTCGGGAGCTCTTTGGATTTCATCGAGGCATATGAGTTTATTTTTATATCGTTCGAAAAAAATTTCCGGATTTGTTAGCTTTTGTCTATCTGAAGCCAATTCCAGATCAAGATAGATCGCATTGGCAAAGCCGGCAACAATGTTTTTAGCCAATGTTGATTTTCCCACCTGTCTCGGACCAAGTATCGCCACAGCTGGAAAATTTTCCAGATAAGCTAATACTTTTGGTGTGATTGTGCGGTCTATGTATTTGTTTATTGCCATATACGGGATTTAAAATAGCTAAAAATTTCATGTATGTCAACCATCAAGTCTGTAAATTGAAACCCTGTATTGCAATTTACAGAGTTGCTAATTTCCAAACAATCTGGCTTGATAAATCCAATTAATGCCCGGGCGTCTCATCAACAGCAACAGTCCCCGATGAACCACCAAACCGTTTCCTGGCCTCTTCGAGGATTGTTATCGTAGCGGTTGCGCCAACCCGCGTCACGCCGAGTGCCTTGACCGCCAACAGATCATCCAGAGTGCGCACACCGCCGGCGGCTTTTATCTGAACCTTAGGTGCAGAAAACTCGCGCATCAGTTTCAGGTGATGATGCGTTGCACCTTGATAGGAATATTTCCCGTCCTCGCCTTTGACAAAACCATACCCGGTCGAGGTCTTGACGAACTCGACGCCGACCGCTGAACATATCTGACAAAGCTTGATGATGTGCTTGTCCTGTAAAAAATCATTTTCAAAAATCACTTTGAGAATCGCGCCACCGGTATGCGCCGCCTCGAGGACAGCAGCGATTTCCTGCTGCACGTAATCCCACTTTTCGCTCAACACCTTGCCAATATTGACGACCATGTCGATTTCCACAGCGCCTTCCTCGCAGGCAATACCCGTCTCCGCTATTTTGATCTCGATGGTCGAATTGCCGTGCGGAAAACCAATGACTGTACCAACCAGCACATCCGAGCCTTTGAGCCACGCAACCGCCTTTTTGACAGCATAGGGTTTGATACATACCGACGCAACATGATATTGTCTGGCAATGTCACACCCCTTTTGCAGCTGCTCGTCCGTCATGGTCGGGTGCAAAAGAGAATGATCGATCATTTTTGCTAATTCACTTACTTTATCCATGCCGTCTCCTTATTATTTAACGGAGACAGGATACATCAAGCTGATCATATAAATCCTGTTGATCCTGTTATCCTGTCCCAAAAATTAACCCAAGGTTACAATGACTTTATTTATTCGTTCAAAGTCTTGTGCCGGAATAATATTTGACTCCACTTTCCTTTCATTCACCACCATCTCGGCGACGCCTTTTTCGACATGTTTTGGATTGTAAACCTGAATCTCGAACAGCTTATCGCGATATTTTCGCGTGGCCGTAAAGCCATCCCAGTGAGCGGGAATGCACGGATTTATCCGCAAACCATCATACTCGGGCTGAATGCCGAGTATGTATTGGGAAATGGCATAGTACGTCCAGGTGGCCGAACCGCTGAGCCAGGGGATGCGCGAGGCGCCATGTTTGGGACTGTATTTGGCGTGCGTCGATTGGCACACAACATACGGTTCGATTTCCCGAACCTCTGCTGTGCTGTTGTAGGCTGCCGGCAAGTAGGCGCGCAGATACTTGTATGCCTGATCGCCGTGTCCCAGCATCGCCTCGGCGATCACCGCCCACCCCTGGGTGTGCACAAAAATGCCACCGTTCTCCTTCAGGCCGGGGTTCATAAACGAGGCGCGCACGATTTTATGATCCGTAAAGGTGTATGGCGGATCACATACCGCAATGCCAAAGTCAGTGGCCAAACGCTCGTTCACTTTTTTCATTGCGCTCTCTGCTTGCTCTTTTGACGCTGCGCCGCTGATCACTGACCAAGCCGGGGGATTGAGGAAAATCTGCCCTTCCGGACTGTGCTTTGATCCGAATTTTACACCGTCAAAACGATAACCACGCATAAACCACTCGCCGTCCCAGGTGTGCTTTTGGATATTTTCATCAAGCTGCCGAAGCAGTGGTTCCGCCCATTTTTCTTCATCCTTATCCTGCAGCAACCGGGCGATCTCGATATAGGTTTTTAATGCCAATCGGAGTTGCATCGCGACAAACACGCTCTCGCCATTATGGCCGAATCGTAGACAGTCGTTCCAGTCCGCCGCCAGACCACAAGGCAGACCGTGCGCCCCGGAGCGATCCAGATTGAATTGAATGGCGCGTTTCATGTGCCGGAAAACCGTATCTTGTCCTTTATCCGCATAGGGGAGAACCTTGTGAAAGAAATCGATATCACCTGTCTCTTTCACATAGGCCGGTATGGCGTTGAACAGCCACATACAGTCATCCGAACGATACTGCTCTTCTGTCGGCGCACTTTCAGCACCCGGTTTGTGGCTGATTGGCAGAACGACCGGCAACGCGCCACCCGTGGAGACCTGCCCGGTGATCATCAACTCGAGTCGTTTCCGCACTTCTCCAGGAATGGTGTGCACCACGCCTAAAAAATCCTGCACCGTGTCGCGGTAGCCGAGTCCATCGCGATCAATGCCGGAATAAATCAGACTTGCCGCGCGCGACCAGGCAAATGTGATCAATGCATTGTAAATCCCCCAGGTGTTGATGGTGCTGTTTAGTTCAGCATCCGGTGTGTCAGCGGTCAAACCGTCAAGTCGTTGGTGCCAAAAAGATTTGACACTATCGAGCGCCTCATTAGCTTTTTGAATATCAGCGTAATCTTCAATCGCTTGTTTACCCGCAATAGCCGCCTTGCCAATTCCCAAAATGACAAGAAATTCTCTGGTCTCACCGGGAGCCAGCGCCAGTTTGGTTTGTAATGAACCGCACGGATTGTCGCCATAACCAAGCGAGTTTGAACAACGGCCCGACGTCACCGCTATAGGATTGGCATAGGTTCGGTATGGACCAAGAAAAGCTTCCCGATCTGTGTCATAAGCGACCACCTCGGCGCCGACGAGCGCCTGAAACGTATGCCGGCCCTGGTCTTTGTTCTTGAAATCCTCCGGGTCTTCGGGAATATAGATATTGGTGCCGTGATCGATGATGCTGTCAATAACTTTCATTGTTGTGGTATAGTGCACGTATTGGATATTCAATAAATCATCGATCGCGTTCCAGTTGCCGACCAACTCGGTATAGGTAAACGCACTTAGATTTCGCTTCACGTCACTTTTGTTGAAAAGGCGAACCTTCCACACTTCGAGCAGTTTGCCGGTTGGGACAAAAAAAGTTACTTTAGATTCAATTCCCGCATATTCTGATGTAATGGTTGTATAGCCGGTTCCATGTCGGCAAATTGATTTGAAAACGTCCAGCGGCTTGCCCACGGGCTGCCATGAAAGACTCCAAAAATCTTTGTTGTCGTGGTCGTGTAAATAGATATATCGTCCCGGCTGATCCATGGGGATGGAATTGAAGCGCAGGCGCAATATTCTCCCCATGCCGCCGGATTTGTAAAAGCTGTAGCCGCCGGCGTTATTGGTGATAATCGCGCCATATTCGGTGGAGCCGAGATAGTTGCTCCAGGATTTTGGCGTATCAGGACGGGTGATGATGTATTCTTTGTTTTTGTCGTCGAAATGGCCGTATTGCATATCTGTCCTCTATCTTATATAAATCTGAGATCCATAATCGCCGATCTTCAATCTTCAATCAATTGATTTCAGATTGAAGATCGGCGATCTCGGATCTCGGATTTTATTTCATATTCGATGGTTGTTGTTGAACTGTTTTTAAACTGCTGACAAAAATTGCTATCAATTCATCATTCTCATGCATTGTATATTCAAGAATATCATTTTCTTCCAGCAGTTTTGCTTTTTTTATAATTTTAAGACAGATGAAAGTCTCTCTTAATTCCTTTAGAATGATCTTTAGTTTGTGAACAAAGTCCTTTTTTGATTCCGCACTTTGAGCCTCGCCATAATTCAAAGCTGGTGATGTCCCTGATCGGACAATCTGATTTGATAATGTATTTCCCGCACGAGTCTTTGGCAATAATTCACTGATCTTAATGATCAAAACAGCGAAATCAACTAATCGATTTTCAAGATCACGTCTGTTCATTATTCCCCCTATAAATCTGAGATCGCTAATCGCCGATCTTCAATCTTCAATCAATTGATTTCAGATTGAAGATCGGTGGTCTCAAATCTAGATTAATACAAATATCCAATCCTATTTTTCTTCAGCAGCCTCTCTCCTCTCATTCAGCTCCCCAATAATCATCTCCACTTTTTTGTCATTCAATGGATAAAACATCAGCAGAATCATGGACAGCACCCCGATGCCGGCCGGAATCAGGCTGAACAGCAACAGCAGACCGCGCAGGCTTTCAGGCGATTGTGCCTCGTTTGGGGCAAAGCCCACCTGGGCCATAAGACGAAGAGCCAAAAAAGCGCCAAAAGCCCAGCCAAATTTTTGCGACATTGTGGAGGCCGAAAAGACCAGTCCAGTGGCTCGACGGCCACGTTTCCATTCACCATAATCGGCAGTGTCCGCATACATGGCCCATAATAATACAGAGAGCGGACCACCGGATAGTGAGCCGGTGATCTGGCATAAGAAAATGAGCGGCAATTGCTCGGCACTCAGAATATAAAAAGCGGCCGTGCTTAAAATCGCGACTACAAAAAGAATGGCGAACGCCTTTTTCTTGCCCACTTTTTGGGCGAACCAACTGACTAACAGGACGCCGAGAAGTGAAGATATTTGGCCGACACCATTGAACAAGGACGCCAATAGATCAAAATCCAGAATGCGTCCGCTCAAAAAAGGCACCTTGAGTTCCTGTGCACCAATAACATATTTAAAATAATGTACGGTCACACTGCTGCGCACCGCGACGAACAGGATGAAGGTGATGGTGGTGGCAAGGAGGATGAGCCAGGGGCCATTGGTGATGAGCTCATACAGGTCTTTTTTCACTGAAGATTCTTGCGACTTGGGCGGCTGAACGCGTTCGCGCGTGCCCCTAAAGGCAATTAAGAAAAATATGATCGCGGCGATACCGTAACAGACGAACGACAGCTGCCAGCCGCGCGCTTCATTGCCACCTCCCAATCCCTTCACCATGGGCAACAATGTAAAGGAGACAATAGCACCTGCGGCAAATGCAAAGATAAATTTCACCGAAGAAACGGTCGTGCGCTCATTCGAGTCCGGGGAAATAACGCCAAGCAAGGCTGTGTACGGAATATTGATGCCGGTATACAGCATCATGATCAATACAAAAGTGACATAGGCCCAGATCAGTTTGCCGGTCGCGCCCAGGTCTGGAACGGTGAAGGTCAAAACGCCGATAACAGCAAAGGGCACACACAACCAGAGGAGATAGGGCCGAAATTTTCCCCAGCGCGTGTTGGTGCGGTCGGCGATTATACCCATTATCGGATCGTTGACGCCATCCCACAGACGGCTGACGACAAACATTGTTGCCGCAAGACCAGCGGGAATCAAAAAAACATCGGTGTAAAAATAGGTGAGATAAAGCATAAAGGTTTGCCAGTACAACACAGACGCCAGATCTCCAAAACCGTAGGAAATCTTTTCCGTCATTTTCAATTTGCCCGATGTCACCTCGGCCATGCGTACCTCCTTTAATCGTCGATCAAGATCAAAGATTTGAACGTTTTTGCAATGTAAAACATATTAAGGATTTAAGCACGCGGTTTTTTTATAAAGTCATTTTCAAAATAGTGAAGCGCCTTTGCAATGATTTGTTTTAGTATCTGAAATGATCATGATCCTTTATTAACTATACCAGCGGCTGCGCTTACACCGCATATTTGAAATTTCGCTTGGTTTTATCTTAACAAGCGCTAAATTAGCTGTTTATTTTCGTTGGAACGCAAATAGCGCCGGAATGAGCAGTCTCGACGTATGGTTTAGTTCCTAATTTGAAAGTCTAAAATTTTGAAATCAGATTCCAATACGGCGAATACAAGTGTGCGCGACTTTTTCAGCCGAACAAGAGCCACGACTTTGTTTCGACCTGTGATTATTGCCAATATCTATCTCTTTTTCTATTTTGGCTTGTCTACGTGGTTGCCTTTTTTCAATATTTATTTATTGGACAGAGGATTCAACGGACGTCAGGTGGGAATCATCACAGGTTTATACCAGGCCATGTTGTTTTTTGTTGTGCCAGTGTGGGGGATGGTAGCGGATCGATTCGGCAACAGAAAGACATTGCACATCACCTTGTTCGGCGCCATGTTGGCGGTGCTGTTTCTGCGCTTCATTCCAACATTTGAGATGCTCACGCTCTATATGCTTGGCTTTGCATTCCTGCACCATCCCATTGGTATGCTCACGGACAGTCTCGCCATCACCTATGTTCGGCACAGCAACCGGGTATCATTCGGGCACATGCGCGTCTGGGGCTCGGTGAGTTGGGCCATCGGCGCCGTGATCATGGGACGATTCCTGCAAGCGCACAGCACTGCAACCATCTTTCAAATTGCTCCGGTTATCTACGGTGTAACCTGGCTGATCATTTGGCTCTACCAAAAGCCGGAGGATTTACAACGCGTGCGAGTCTCTTTTCGCTTTTCCGAACTAAAAGAGATTTTCGCCAATAAAAAAATTATTTTCTTTTTATTGCTGCTCACTCTTTTCGGTATTGGCGTGTCGCCGCTTTACATTTTCATCAATCTTTATTTTCGAGACATCGGTGCGGGAAATGAGTTGATCGGCCTCGGCTTTGCCATTATGGCCATAAGTGAGGTGCCCTTCTTTTTCCTGGCCGGAAGCTTTGTCAAACGATGGGGTGCTGCCAAAATCCTGCTATTGGCCATCGCAACTGCGATTGTGCGTTTGGGGCTCTATAGTCTGATTTCCAATCCGCTCATTGCTGTTTTCCTTGGTTTGGCGCAGGGCTTGAATTTTTCCCTTTTTTGGGTTGTTGTCGTTGAGATTATGCATAATCTGGTTCCGGAACAGTATCGCGCAACGGCGCAATCGCTCATCTGGGCTTTTCATATCGGTGGTGGACTGACGATTGGCAATATGAGCATCGGCTGGCTATCGGACGTGCTGCCCATGCAGCAGGTCATGCTGCTGGCCTCAGCATTTACAAGCGTGGCTTTTATCTATGCCATGTTATATTTTTGGAAAAATCATTAATCAGCAGTAACGAGATATAAAACGAGGCTAATTGTAATAATAACTTAATCTCAATTCATTCTTGAAAATTCACGAGTTTTACTGCATTAAAAACCTCTTGTCCGGATAAAGACAATATTTTGTTTTTATTGGTATGGTTCGATCTTCTGGCCCGGGAATTGTTTTGATTTTGGGTGAAAGACGATGATAGCCAAATTACGATAAGATACAAAATAGCAGAACAGCCTATGTCTCCAATGGAAGCAGGTTCTCATTGACAATGATATCTGCGGCAGTACAGTTGGCAGCGTTTTAATATTTTACAAAGAATAATATAGACCTTTTTAACATACCAGGCCACCATGATCACCTTCAAGGGAAAGGCCTGCGGCTATGTCACTCGGTTTTTAAACAATTTCTAAAGGTTCTTGCTACCAGAGAGAAGTGTTAAGGGCAAAAGTAAAACGACTGATTCAATTGAAAAAACTCAAGCTGATGTATTACGGGTGGTTGCAGACTGGGCCAATAGCTCCAATACCTCACTGACTTTGACCCGTGTTTTATAAAAAATAACCGGTCCGGAGAAATCTTCTTTTGAACAATTGAGTTTCTCATTGACTGCCACGATCATATCCTGACGGTTCGCTCGCGCCAGTTTGTCCAGCTTTTTGGTCAAATAATCGGGCGTCCAAAAGCCGACAATTTCAAAGTTGACTGATCGACCATCGGGGTGCCGGAAAGTAAAATCCGGAATCAAAACAGTATCTCCCAGATCGACAATATCCGCTTCTCGCTGAATGATCCACTCGGTTTCACGCTTTACAAAACTTGCATAAAATGCCGCTTCAATCGAGCTGTCAAACGGATCAGCGGATTTGTAGTAACTGACAAGCCCGCTGTTTTGATTCAACCGGAACCATCGCACGCCCTTTTCCGTGCTGATCTCGGCTGACATCTCCCAGCGATTGGCTAACAGCACTCCCGGCAAAAATCTGGCGAGATTGGTGCCGTATTTGAATGTTTTGCGAAAAAGTGCAAGAGGACCATCAATCTGGATGTAAAAATGATCATCCTGCTTTTGCATCCGATGCATCAGCCTCGCTAACTTGAGAAAATGAAATACTGTCTTGTAACTATCCCACAGCCATACGTGCATACAAGTGCATCGATATAACAGCCCTTGCGCCAAAGCGAGATTATAGCGCCGAATCAATTCGCTCGCGTCCGGTGGGCTGTTCAGTGTTGCGAGTTTTTGATTCTCGGGCAAATCGCCGTAGAGAAATCTGGGAAGAATATCAATTTGCGCTTTAATTTTTTCGAGCACCAGCTCGCGCGTGTTTTGGTGCACCAAATCCGCCCGGCGTACAACCGGGCGAAACGGCTCAACCGCGGTAAAAAATTTTCTACGCGCTGACTCGTAATCGATCTCCTGCTCCGGTTTGTACTCGGCATAGCCGTCAAGCATTTTGGCCAGGCCGCGCACGATTTTGTACCCAATCCAGTCGGCCTGGTAATCCGCCAAGACATCCTCCAGCTCGCGGCGACTTTTCCCGACATGCTTCTGATAAATGCTGAGCAGGTCATTTGCCAGGGCAAGATAAAAATCAGCATGTTTGCGCGTGAGATAACGAGGTTTGATGTATTTCTCGTCTATGGTGTAGCGTAGCAAATCACTTGTAAGCATCGGATTGTCTCCGCCGGTGGGATATTTGGCTCTCTTTAGTGCCACTGGTCACCAGCTCATACAAGACCGCCTCTTTATTGGCCTCCTTTCGGAGTATTCGGCCCAATCGCTGCACATGCTCAATCGGGCTGGCGCTGCCGCTGAGGATGATGGCCACATTTGCCTGCGGGATATCGACACCTTCGTTCAGCACGCGGGATGTCACTAAAACCCGGAACACACCCGTGCGAAAATTATCGAGAATCCACTTGCGCTCGGTTGCTTTGGTATGATGCGTGATGGCGGGCACCAGAAACGTTTCGGAAATAAAATAGACCAGCTCATTGCTGACGGTATAAATGAGCACACGATCTTTGGCATGTACTTTGAGAAGCGTTTCGAGTCTGGCTAACTTTCCCGCAGTGCCAATTTGTATGCGACGGGCAGACAGCCGGGCCAAAAAAGCTTTCCGGGCGTGCGGATCATGCGAGCTCTCTTTTAGCAGGGATGATAAATCAGGTCCTCTAAATTTGATTTTTTTCTTGCGAATATAATTCAGATAAATATTGTGCTGCTTTTGGTACTCGATCTTTTCCTCTGGTGTCATGGGGATGGGGATTTTGATCGTACGATAGTCGGATAAATGCCGCCCTTTTAAATCTTTGATGCTGCTTTCGTAAACCAGCGGCCCGACAAGTCCTGCAAGTTTGCCGTGCAAACCATCCGGGCGCGTGTAGGTGGCGGTCATGCCGAGCCGCTTCGGCGCCAGACACATTTCCGGAATGTGTGAAAATTTGGGCGATGGCAGGTGATGCACTTCATCAAAAATCACCAGGCCAAAACGATCACCGTACTTGTCCATATGGATGTAAGCGCTGTCATAGGTGGTTACCGTTACAGAATGCACATCATGAAATCCGCCGCCAAGGATGCCGACATTGAAACCAAAAGCATGGCATAACATATCGTACCACTGATTCAAAAGATCAAGCGTGGGCAAAATAATCAGCGTGCTTGTTGTCGCTTCTTGCATGGCACACATTGCCACCCAGCTTTTGCCCGAGCCGGTCGGAAGACAGACGCTCCCGCGGCATCCGGCGTTGAGCCATGCATTTATAGCCTCCTTTTGGTGCTTGTATAATGTTACGTCGAACTGCAGTCGAAATGCCACGCGCGAGATTTTGCCGGCTCGGTCCACATACTCTATTTTTTTTGCAGTGAGCCAATCGACAATCTCACGATAGTACAAAGCTTTTGCCCGCCACTGGCGACTGCGCTCATCCCAAACAAAACAGAGAAGATCGGGGTCAAAAGGATAGTCCTGCAGCAACAACGTCCCCTGGTGGAATTTTAAGGTCGGTAGCGTGTTGCCGTTGTTTTTCATCTTGTTTCGAATACTCTCACCGGGCCAACCAGTCCCGCCGCTAACAAGCCTTTATTTTTTCGTCTGTGCAGCCAGTACTGAACGACAGCATTATCGTCTAACGATTGTACAAAGTTGAACAAAGTAGTCGTCACTTTGATTTCAAGTCGATTTTCTCCGCTCAGGATTCCATCCGAGATGGCAAATTGTTTTTCACCCCACCACCGGACGCCGATGGGGGTATCGTTCAAAGTGACTTCCGCAATGTCGTATACCTTGCCGAGGTCGAGGATGGCATTTTTGAACTTTGCGGGAAAGGTGGTTTTGTAAGTGACCGTGCCGGAAAAGTGCTTTAATTCTGTTTCCTTGGAAAAATCGACCACAGATTCCAGCACTTTCTCAAAGGGTTTTTCTTTTAGAGGGAAAAATTCAACGTCCCAGGGTCCGTTTATGTTGATGACGCTTTTTTCATCGATTTTGAATCGAGGTTTGATATCACCTGTCGTTTCATCAAGAACCAGCAAAAGAGACTGCAAAGGTTTGAGAAAAATATGGACGGCTTGACCAGATGCGGCGTAGACCGATTTCTCGCCGTTCTCGGTTTCCCACTCCCAGATGGTTTTATTTTTTGCCGGAAAAGCCGCGTCAAATTCAATGGCGCGCTCGCGATGAGAATTGCAAAAAAAGTAGATGTCGCGATTATCTTTGTGATGGTTGATCATAAACAATCGTTCATCAGGATTTGAAATGCTGACGCCGGGTGCGACGGAAAAATCTTTGAGCCGACTGCCGATCCATGTTGTGAGATTGTCTTCTTCAGGATATTCAGACAGCTTGACCTGCGCCGGAAATTCAGCCAGGAGCTTGTCCATGGTTTCCTGCACGACGAGATCGTTTTCCGCCGCGGCAACATAGCCCGGCGATCGGGACGGTTTATTATTGATGAATAACATTGTGCCGCCATTTTCGGCAAAAGCGAGCAGAGAGTGCGCGGTTTCAGGATGAATGGTTTGAATGTCGCAGCAGATGAGCAGATCGTACGCCATGGGGCCGTAGCACAGTTTGCCGTCAGTAAATTGAGCGCCTTGCAGGATCGTGGCGTTCACGTAATCCGAGCAGTAGCCGTGATGATTGAGCGCCTGCCATAAATCATGCAGGTAACCCGGAGTTGTATTCCATGGATTACGATCGAGTCCGTGCTCGCTCCATACATCCGGCGTTGGTCCCATAATGGCGATTTGCGCCGTGTACTGTGAATCCTGAAAAATTTGCCCGAGGCGCGCGGCATAGTCGGACCATAATTTAAGATAGGGCCACCAGGTGTTGTTTTCATTAAAATAGGTGCCGAAGCGTATCCAGCCGGGGAAATCGGCTTCCGGCGGCGAATAATTAAAGCCGTGCAAGACCAGATGATTGATGCCGCTGACAATATTGAGATCCGTCGCCTGTTTGATATATTCGAGGGTCGCTTCCCACAGGCCGCGCGTGTTGGTCATGGCCTCGCAACTGATGATATTTTTGCCGGTGAGGTGTCCGCCGGATGAGGCGTATTTGTTCCAGATGGCGTATCGTATATCATCAATACGATGATGTCGTACCCACCCGGCATTGTAAAGCCACTGATCGCTCTCGGGAATGTCGGGGATGAGGTAGCCATCTAACAAATCCGTGTAAAGCCAGGGGTGGCCGTACGCCTGATAGCGACTGACAACACCATTCTGCAGACACCATTCGTGGTAAGGGAGGATGAACCGTTCCATAAACAGATCGGCCAAGAGCGTGCTGAAATCGTAGCGGACGCGCTTGAGCGCGTCGGTAAATTGTTCATCGGTCTCGACCTTTGGCGCGAGAATCAATGGCAGATACGGCTCAAGCTGATAGTCAAATCGCTCACGAAATTCTTCGGCCAGATCCGACGTCCAGTTGGCACCTTGGAGCTCGATGCTGTCGCAGAACAAAGCGCGCACCGCGTTGCCCATAACCCCGCCGAAGAGCGGATTGAGCGCATCCGACATGCGGTTGAGATATTTCAGCACAGCCTTTTTGTTGAAATGATCCAGCACTGGACCGTCCGCTCCTTTGGCGCCGAACATCACCTCGCGGAATTTATTGCGCCAGGTGACGATGAATAAAGTCCACTCGCCGTTTGGAATGTCAACGACCAGCGTGTTATCCTGTTCAATATGATAGGTGAGATCAATACCGTCGTCGACACTCGTGATAATGGTTGGAAAGAGCTTTATCTGCACAATTTTGTGATCCGGATCATCCGGGATACCGATTTTTTTCTCCAGCGACACCGGTCCCTGGATGGTTTCCATCGCCAGTTCAAGACCCTGAATTGTTTCATCAGGAGCAAGAAAGACCCCGCCAAACGGCCAACCGGTGCCAACGATCAGATCGACGATCATATCGAGCTTTTTGGCCTCATCAACTGCTGCTAACAAGACATCGTTCCAGTCCCGACTGAGCCATTCGAGCTTTTCGCCGGGCAATTCTGTATAAACCTCCGGTAAAGCGATGGGATTGATTTCAACACCGCCAGCGCCTTGCTCTGCCATCAGTCGCAGTTCGCGACGCACTTCTTCCGGGGTGACGCGGTTGTCATTCCACCACCAGCGATAGAACGGCCTGGCTGCGGCTTTGGGATGGCGGAAATTCTCATAGAGCGGGTCGCCGGTGGAACGGAGTTGATCGGCCAATTGGTTTTTCTCTTTGCTGCAAAAAACCGTCAGCATACCGATACCGGCTGGGATGGTTTTGAGAAATGAGCGTCGTTTCATGAGGAGCCTTTTAAATCTTTCTTATTCTCACCGCCTTGATGTCCATCGCCATATCTCCCGGAATCGCGAATGCATGAATCTCCAGCCGGTGTTTTCCTTCCGGGATGGTCATTTGTCCCACCGGCACTGTTTTCCACACTTTTTCATAAACCTCTTTGCGTGGTACCCGGTCCGGACTTGGCAACGGTTCCGGATCAAACGATTCGGTGATGGCGCCCTCGATGAATTGGTTCCCGATGAAAATCTTGAATTCGGTTCCGAGATTTTTTTCCGAGCAGGTATAGTCGATGCTGATGTCGTATTCAGCTTCGTCGATAACATCGATCCACCAAAAGGGATAGGAGGTGGAGTCCACCCAGTTGGTGATCCAGTCATTGGCCCAGCCGTTTGGATCGTTATAGCCGATGCCATTTTCCTGCTTGATGTCAAGCAAAGCTTCGTGGCCGGGGAGCACCACAAGTGGCTGGTTTTCATATCCAACAGGAATGGCCGGAGGATAAGCTGCATTCAATTGTCGCGCGTGCGCCCACCAGGCCGCCGCTTCCCGGAACAGGGCGTTGGTGATCTCTGGATGTTCGCGTGCGATATCTCGTGTCTCGCCCGAATCAGTCAACATATCAAATAACATCATCGCACCTGGTCTGTAGATAAATCGATATTGTTCCGTTCGAATGGACGCGGCTTCGCCCCAATGGCCGTAGATTTTTCGATCCGGCCACTCAATAGCAGGATTGTCCAGCAGCGGCGCCAGGGAGATGCCGTCAAGGGGCAAAGTTTTCGGCTCGGGGAGATCGAGCAGATCGATCAGTGTCGGCAGGATGTCGATATGGGCGGCGATATGTTCGACGACAATGCCCGCTTTGATGTGCTCCGGCCATCGAATGAATAAAGGCACACGCGAGCCACCTTCATGCGGACTGCCTTTGCGTCCACGCATGTTGCCATTGTAACGTTCGGTGTTTGGTCCATTATCCGTTGTAAAGATAACGATGGTGTTGTCCGTTAGACCAAGGTCCTGCAGTTTGTTCAGCAACCGGCCAATGTTATCATCAAGGTTCTCGCACATACCATAGACACAGGCGAGCTCGTCGTCCAGACCTTTGGCTTTACAGGTGGCAAAATAGCTGTCCGGCACTTGAAAAGGAGTGTGCGGCGTATTGTAGGGAACATAGCAGAAGAACGGTCTGTTTTTGTTTTGTTCGATGAATGCCACTGCTGCATCGGTGAGCACATCGGCGATGTAGCCGGTGGACTCAAACTCGTCTCCATTGTGCTCAAGTGTTGTATCAAAATAGTTATTCCAGTGGCCGGCGCAAAAGCCAACAAATTCATCAAATCCTTGCCCATTGGGATGGTTGGGATAATGCGCACCGTTATGCCATTTGCCGAAAATACCGGTCGCGTAACCGTTCTCCTGGAGGATTTCAGCAATCGTTATCTCTTCGGCTCGCATCGTCTCCCGGCCGCGGGTGACCCCGTGCACACCGGTGCTCAGATGATAGCGGCCGGTCAACAAGCTCGCGCGCGTTGGGGCGCACACCGGACTGACGAAGAATCGATCAAAACGTGCTCCTTCGGTTGCGATGCGGTCCATGTTGGGGGTTTGAAGAATCTCATTGCCATGCAGGGAGACATCACCCCAGCCCTGGTCGTCGGTGAGGATGAGAAGGATGTTTGGTCTTGACATCGTTTCGCTGCAACCGCAGATGAATAAAAAGAGGGTGAAAAACGCGCAAAGCCACATCCATATTTGTCGTTGACGTTTACACTGCATGATTAATCCCCGAACATGTCCCGGGCTTGTTTGTAACTGATGAGCTGAATGTTTCTTTCTTGAATCACTTTTTTCACCTTGTCTGAGGTAAATGCCCTGGTTACACCATCGCGATGCGCAGCGACGTGCTCATAGCCGGGATGACCATGTGCCTGCATCTCCGGTACATCAAGACCGGGATGCTCGACGATCATGTACAAACCATTCTCGAGGTTTTTCAGCAAGTCGAAAAGCTTTTGTTCGCGGGTCGCTGCATCGTCCTTGCTGTCGGAGCCCCAGCGGGCGTATTGCAGACCCAGTTCGCGCACATTGATGTCAAGACCATATTCTTCTGCTAATCTGTTTTCAAGTTTTTGCAGATTTTCATCCAATCCGGTCGCTCCCATGTGGCTGGAAAGGTGGGTGACGTGCGGAATATGCTTTTTCGCCATCTCGATCTGGGCGCGCAGCTCGGCTTCGACCTCACCCAGATCCGGATTGGCATTGTAAAAGGCATCGGTGGCCTGTTCATTGTCCCAGTTCTTTTGCTTTGGATAAAAGTACCCGTTCGAATCCACCAGAGACGGTGCGCAGGTCAGCGGTCGCCATTTTACCTTCGACCACTCGCTGGTGAGGGTGAGATGGACGCCAACATCATAACCGGGATTTTCGCGCAGCATAGCTGCAGCTTCGAGAAACCAGGGACACGGCACCATGATTTCAACCGAGCGCGCAATGCCGTTTTGATAGGATTCAATGCAGGCGACATTCGCCGCGTGCGACGAGCCAATGTCATCCGCACGGACAATCAGGTAAATGCCATCCTCCGGGGATGCCGCATATAGCAGAGCGGCAGAAAACAAGAAAATAACAAGCGACTTCATTTTTCCTCCATCATTTTATGATAAAAGCACAAAAACCTGAACCAAAGGCGGCCTTTTGCCGCAGCCAACTTTTTAAGCCACGGATTTTCACGGATGAAACACGGATCATATCATTCATTTTAAGCCTTTTTAGCCTCCAGTCCCAAAGCTTTCTCGAAGC
>JAFGKD010000135.1 GCA_016928775.1 Candidatus Zhuqueibacterota bacterium
CGGAATCTTGGACTGGATACGGGAATCGAGTTGGTTTTAGTTGAAGGCTCGACCAATGTCAAGAATCTGGAACTGCATCAGGCAGATATTCCAACGGATTTTCTACTGAGTCAGAATTATCCCAATCCCTTTAATCCGGATACGAAGATCCAGTACCAGCTTTGTAAACCTTCTCATATCACACTGGATATCTTTCAGGTCAATGGACAGCAGATTCGCACACTATATAATGGATACCAGGAAGCAGGAATCCACGTGCAAGTGTGGGATGGTCGTCTTTTAAATGGTAATCCTGCACCATCAGGAGTTTATATGTATCGTATTTCTGTGCAGACCGATGAGGGTACTATCCAGCAAGTGCGCAAAATGGTGCTTAACCGATAAAGGGACAGCGCCGTGTCGGTTTCATAAATTTACGCCCGGAGACATATTGCTACATGTCTCCGGGTGCTTTTTTCACCTGTTTTCACGAGGATTGTATGTTAAAGAGATATATTTTTATACCGTTTATTCTGCTTTTTTTATACTCGGCATGTCGACAATCGATGGAGCCCGTTGAAACAAAGGGAATTGTTCAGGGGATAGTCAGCTGTATTTTGCCAGATGGCGCGGTAGCCGTCAATTCCGCTTTTATATTCATGGGAGACTCTTTAATCACGACAACGGATTTGCAGGGACATTATCAGATCACTGCGCTTGAAGCCGGCACATACGAAATCACAGGTTCTGCTCTGTTTTGCGGAGATACGACACTGTCTGTTCAGGTGTTAGGAGGGCACACCGCCATCCTTGATTTCAATTTAAAACCGGATTCAACGACGGGCAGAGTCTATGGGGAATTTCAGGATGGCAACTTGTTCTTACAGCGCCTTCAGGAAGATACATCGCTGGTGAACTGGAGTGAAAAACAAATTTTTGATGCAGCGACAGGAGCGACACTGAACTTAAAAACACTGCGATCCGAGGTACCGGAATGTACGGTATTCCTTGGCGACAGCGCCATTGCTTCTGCAGATGCATGGGGGCAGTATTGGTTTACGATTCCAAGTGGGACATATCCGTTCACAGGCGCATGTGAAGGATATGAAGATATAATGCATATATTAAAAATTGAGCCCGATTCGCGCAATTATCTCAATTTTATACTGCCCAATCAAGGGATTACGAAATCCAAATAGCGCCACGCTCATATTCAGCGAAGGAATCGAGAAAACAGTCAGACTCATCAGCGCAATGCAATAAACGCCTTTTGGCTTTTCAACTTTTGATGCAGCTCTTTTACATCTTCATTTTCGCGAATCTATAGCAATTTCCGATTTTATAGCGGCTCTTGTTCATAATGATCGCTCATTTTGAATCATTTGTTCAAGGATCTGTTCTGCTCTGATGCACTGAAAAGTGCCGTTGGTTCGCAGCAGAATTTCTGCCGGTATCGCATAGGAGTTATAGTTTGCCAATGACATGGCAGCAACATATGCTCCGGCTCCGCCGATGACAAGATAATCGTCCTGTTCAGGATTGGCCATGAGTCTTGGGATGATATGGCCGTGCGCATCCAGGCTCTGCGAATCACCGCTTTCACAGCAGCGACCGACGACGACTCGATAGTCAGCTTCTGGATAAAGCTCGCTGAGATCAAATTCGCTTGACAACAATTCCCCTGTTCTTGAAATGATAAAAAACGGATGTCGCGAGCCATACAATAATGGACGACTATTCGCTTCCATACCGGCATCGGCAATGAGGAAATTAAATCCGTCTTCGCCGGTTGATTTTTTATCCAGAATCGATGTAACGATAAAGCCGGCATTGGCCACGATATAGGTGCCCGGTTCAACGGCCATGACCAGCTTGCGTCCGGTGCGCTGATGAAACTGGTGAAATTTGTTGCTCGCATAAAGACCCAAATCCTGGATATCCACCGGCTTTTCATCGGGCATGCGCGCTTCCTTGAATCCGCCACCCAGATTGACAATTTTGACATCCGGCAGATATTTTTCCACATAACTGAGCTCACGATCGATGTTGCTGCGCCACAATTCCGGATCGCCGCCAGAGCCAATGTGGACATGCACTTGATCAAAAACAACACCCTTTTGTCTGGCCAGCGCCATTGCTTTCTCAATATCGCTCAGATGAATACCAAAACAAGAATATTTATCGCCGGTATTTCGCGTTACGGATTCACCGGCACCCACTCCGGGATGTAAACGAATCGATAACGTGATTTGATGTGCGACAGCAAAATCAGCTATTAACTCTAACTGTCGCAAAGAACAGACGTTATATCGCATGCCCTTCAGTATCATCTCCTCAAGGTCTTTGCGCGCTGGACCGAGAGGTACATCTTGCGTCGTCAGCATCATCCGCGAGCAGGGGATGCCAGCCAGATGTGCGCGCTTGCCTTCATTTAAAGAACTGAGGTCAAGATCGATACCCAGTCCGGTGATGAGCTGCAATAATGCTCGACTCGAATTGGCTTTCATCGCATAGCTGACAGAAAGCCCGAAGGCATTCGGCATTTTCAAGACATCATGACATTTATCCAGAACGGTCTGTTCATCGTAAAGATAGAATGGCGTGCCAAATTTTTGCGCTGCCATGAAAATATGCTCAGATGTTACAGATGTATTTCCAAGTCGAGACATCTTTTCTCCTGCTGGAAAATGAACATGCAGCGTGCAAGATAAAGTTTTGCACGCGCTGCGCTATAAATTGATTCGAATACTTTCAACGGCTTTTTGGATGTTCTCTCTATGACCGAACGCTGACAATCGCAAATAACCCTCGCCGCTTGGTCCAAATCCCGCGCCCGGTGTGCCAACAACATGTGCTGCCTGTAGCAGCCGATCAAAAAATGCCCACGAACTGAGTCCATCCGGCGTTTTCAGCCAGACATAGGGCGCGTTGTCACCGCCATAGCAGGTATAACCCAGCGCTTGCAAACCGGCTTTTATAACGTGCGCATTTTTCATATAATAATCGGCAAGTCCCTGACATTCACTTCTTCCTGCATCCGATAGTGCTGCGATACCGCCAGCTTGGACAATATTTGAAGCGCCGTTAAAAAAAGTGTTTTGTCGGCGCGCCCAAAGCGAATTGACAATGCCCTGTCCAACACCCTCGATCACCAGGTTCTGCGGTACAATCGTCCAGCCAAGACGCACACCGGTAAATCCGGCGATTTTGGAAAAGCTGTTAATTTCTATGGCGCATTCATCCGCCCCATCAATTTGATAAATGCTGCGCGGCAAGTTTTCATCTTTGATAAATGCAGTATATGCCGCATCAAATATCAAAACGGATCGATGTGCCCGCGCATAATCAACCCACACGTGCAGTTGTTCTTTTGTCGCCACCGCACCTGTGGGATTATTCGGGCTGCAAATGTAGATTAAATCCACTTTTTTGTCTGGGAGCGCGGGGAAAAAACCATTTTCCTCGGTGCAGGGCATATAGACGATGCCCTGATATTGTCCCGTCGCTGGATCAAACTGCCCTGTGCGACCAGCGATGACGTTCGTATCGACATAGACAGGATAAGCAGGATCCTGCACTGCGACGACATTATCAATTCCAAAGATAGACTGGATATTGCCCGAATCCGGTTTGGCGCCGTCGCTCACAAAGATTTCTGACAGATCGATTGATACGTCATATTGCTGATAAAAATGTCGCAGTGCTTCTTTCATGTTCGTTTCGCCGCTCGAATCATCCGCATAACCTGTATACGTTGCAACATCGGCCAACTTGTCCACACCGGCGTGCAATCCCTGAATGATAGTTGGAGTGAGCGGTTCGGTCGTATTGCCGATGCCAAGTTTCATCACCTGAACGCCGGGATTGTCGGCCAAAAATTTTCTCACTCTGCGACCAATTTCCGGAAACAGGTAGCCGGCACCAAGCTTGCTGTAATTGCTGTTAATCGTTGCCATGAATTGATTATTCCTTATTATAGAATCCCCTGCCTGCCACAAAATCTAGCCTGGCAGATTCTACGAGTCATCAATGAATTACGATGTAAATGCTTCCCGGTCAACTGTACCTTCGCCAATGCGAATAGCCGGCCCGGTCATATCAATGGCATAGTTCTCTCGAATTCTGATGGTAAGCTGACCTCCGGGCATGTGCACAGTGATTTTATCGTCGCAGAGTCCGAGTTTATGGGCAACGGCGGCCGCGGCTGAGCTCGAACTGCCGGAGGCCAGAGTATAACCGGCGCCGCGCTCCCAGATCTCAATCTGGATATTCCGGCGGTCCAATACTTTGAGGAATTGCACATTGGTTCGATTGGGGAAGCGTGGTTCCATCTCGATAGCCGGCCCGTAGGTTCGTGCCAATTCGGCGGACAATTCCTCCACCGGCAGCACGCAATGTGGATTGCCAATGGAAGCCGCGCAATAGCTGAATATTCGGCCTTTGATTGTCATAGATTCATTAATCACCTCGCGCGCCTCACCGGCAACCGGAATGTCTCTGCTATTAAAGCTTACAGTACCCATGTCGACGTCAATGGAGCGACCCTCAGAACGTACGCGGGACGTGACGATGCCACCGAGTGTATCGATCTTGAACGGCTCGCTGTGCACAAAGCCATGGTCAAACAAATACTTTGAAAATATGCGCAAGCCATTTCCGGATTTTTCCGCCTCACTGCCATCCGGATTAAAGATGCGCACTCTGAATGATGCTTTGTCTGATTTCATCGGCCCCCACAAAATCCCGTCAGAACCGATGCCATAATGGCGATGACAAATAAGCTTGATTTCTGCCGGTTTTAATTCCCGTCCGATCTCCGCCGGATTCATAACAATATAGTCGTTCCCCAGGCCGTGATATTTGTAAAATTTCAAGTTATGCCTCTTTTCTCTCAAACATTTAGCACAAAATTCTTTTCCGATAAATGGATTGTCTGGTGCCTGTGTTTTCTCTGCACGAATTTATAACAACTCTAATTCTGCAAGCAACAGTCGCATTTTTTCTTTATTCGAGACTGACAATGAAACGAGCGGCAGGCGAACGACATCCTCAACCAATCCCATCAGAGCACAAGCTGCTTTGACCGGGATGGGATTGCTCTCACAGAAGTTAAACTCCATAAGAGGCAAAAGTTTGTAGTGTAATGCACGCGCTTGTTGCCAATCACCATCGAACGCGGCATTAACCATCTTGTGCAACAGTGCCGGTGCCTGATTGGCGACAACGGAAATGACGCCATCGGCACCGAGCGCTAACATGGCGAGCGTCAATGCGTCATCGCCGGAGAGGACAAGAAAGTTGTCCGGGCGATTTCTCAAGATAGCCATGATCTGTGAGATATTGCCGCTCGCTTCTTTCACGCCAATAATATTGGGAATCTTCGCGAGCTGTAATATGCTATCCGCGCTGATGTTTCCGGCTGTCCGTCCCGGCACATTGTAGAGGATAATCGGCAGGTCTGTTGCTTCGGCGACCGCTTTAAAATGCTCATAATAGCCCTTTTGGGTCGGTTTGTTGTAGTATGGACCGACGGATAGAATGGCATCGGCACCCGCTTTTGTCGCATGCTCGGTCAAAGACACGGCTTCGGCGGTTGAATTACTGCCAGCGCCGGCCAGCACCGGCACTCGACCAGCGGCGTGCTCGATGACAACGTCGATCACCCGGTGATGCTCCTCGTGACTCAACGTCGCACTCTCTCCCGTCGTACCGCAGGCAAGAATAACGTCAGTTCCCTGCTCCATATGCCAATCGACAAGATTTCGTAATTTCGCCTCATCAACTGAATAGTCTTGTCGAAATGGCGTGATCAACGCCACAGTTGTCCCTCTAAAATGTGTAATATCTCGTGACATGATGGGATCCTCAAGCTAAAAGTAAAAAAAGTGATCAACAACCACTACGTGAGTGCTAATTGAAATCGTGCATAAAGTCATCCATCGTATAAATGCCGGTTTTTCCGACAAGCCATTCGGCAGCGCGTATTGCTCCGCTGGCAAAACCCTCTCGCCCATGGGCGACATGCCTGAGCACAATCTCGTCCGCCGGAGAATCGAAGCCGATCTCGTGTGTTCCCGGCACGCGCCCGACACGAGTGGAGGTGACGTGCAATGTCGCGGGATTTATGACGCCATGGCTCGTGTCATACAAAACTTTATCTTTATGTGGCAGATTCTCGAGCAGCACATGTGCCAGCTTTTTGGCTGTGCCACTCGGACTATCCGCTTTGCCGACATGATGAAATTCGTGTAGAAAGCAATCATACTCGGGCAATGAACCCATCAGTTGTGCGGCATATCTGGTCAGTTTTGTAAACTGATAGACGCCAATGGAAAAATTTGGACTGTAAATAATGGTCAAATTTTTTATCGATTTTAATTGATCCAGTTGATCGTACCAGCCAGTTGTACCTTCTACGATGGGCAAGCCGAGCTGCGCAGCAACTTTGATATGATAAAGGACTCCTTCTGCCAGCACAAAGCTGATAACGGCTTGTGCACCGCGCACATCAGACTCGGGAGAAAAAGAATCATTGATATCAAAAATAGCTGAAATCTCGTGACCGCGTGCATACGCCTGCCTTTCGACCTCTTTACCCATTCGCCCATAACCGAGTAGTGCAATTTTCATAATCTTTCCAAAGCTTAAACAGCAAAAATTCGTGAGTCCAAATCGCTGCCAAAAAAGTAATCGTGCAAGCGAATGATCACCTTGGGCAAGTCGGCTTCATCAATGACGAAGCTGAGGTTAATTTCCGAGGCACCCTGGGATATCGAATAGATGTGCGTGTCCTGCAACAAGCCAAAAATCTGTCCCGGAATACCTTTTGTACGCTTTAATCCTTCGCCAACCAAACAGACGATTGCTTTGGCCTTCTCGACCTTGACACTGGCGATTTCCGCAACTTCCGAAATGATCTGTTCCAGATTTGTGGCATTATCGATCGTAAGCGACACAGTCACCTCGGAGGTGGAGATCAAATCGACAGCTGTTTTGTATTTTTCAAATATCGCAAAAAGCCGCGCCATAAAACCGTGTGCCATCAACATGCGGCTGGACATCACTGTGATCACAGTCAAGCCTTCTTTATAAGCAATGGATTTCACCCGACCGGCTAATGATGGATCGACCGGGCTGGTCTTTGAGATCGCGGTACCAGGAAATTCTGGATTCATTGAATTAAGTACAATGACGGTCATGTTGTGTTCAATGGCCGGTGCCAGCGTAGCCGGATGTAATACTTTGGCGCCAAAATAGGCCAATTCCGCAGCCTCCTTAAATGTCATATGACGGATTCGATGCGCTTCCTTGACCAAGGACGGATCAGCGGTGAGAACGCCATCAACATCTGACCATATTTCAACTATTGGCGCACCGAGCATAGCACCGAACAAGGTCGCGGAATAGTCGGAGCCACCTCGACCGAGCGTCGTCGTGCGCCCGTCTTGATCGCTACCGATAAAGCCCTGGATTACCGGAACGATACCCGCCGACACAATTGGTGCAAGAATATCCTGGGTGCGTTTTTTTGACGCTTCAAATAACGGCTGCGCAGCGCTGAATGACGAATCCGTGAGCAGCAATTTGCGCGAATCTGTCATCTCACTTGATAATCCCATACGACGAAGGGCTGCTGGCAGCATATGCGCCGTAAAAAATTCGCCAACACTGATGACCGCATCATACAGCTCATCCGTGAGTCGGCCATTATTGTAAATATTATCCACAGCCATATTGAGCATCTGCACGCCGGTTTCAAAAGCTGCGATCAATTGTGTATCCGCGTCAATTCCCAGTTCACGAATAATTGCCCGATGCTTGGTGAGAATCTCCAGGGTGAGCCGCTTTGATTTTTCCTCTTCACCGGCGCCCGCAATCTTTGCCAGCGAAACGAGCTTGTTGGTGATCCCGCCGATGGCGGAGGTGACGACAAGGGGCTGTTTCGGCAAGCGAGATTTGATGATTTCACACACTCGTCGAATCGCTGCGGCACTCCCAACCGATGTGCCGCCAAATTTTAAAATGATCATTTTGGGATCCTATCTTTCTCGTATCTCTGTCATCTTGAACTGAAGACTTTTTTTGTTCGTTCGTTTTTTGAACAATCGATCATCTTTATATAAAAAAAGGTCTCTCATGCTATGGGAGACCTATTTGACTGGCGTCATTATGCATAACCATCAGCCAAATAGCGCTCCACGAATATTTGTTTCGTGACAGTCCGGATGTTATTCACTATCCAGCCCAACAACGATGCCGGCGGGGTCATCGTTATTTCGGCCCGTCACCCTTTCCTCCCGAGTCCGCCACTTTTTTGATGGAAGTACTCATGTAACAGGCGCCTCTATTTGGTGCAAATTTTAATTTGTGATAGTACAAATTTCTGTTAAATTATGCAAGCACTTTGGCAGATATGGACGTCGCATTTATGACAAAAAAACTCACAGCAAAGCGCATTAAAAGTTACATCAAATATTTACAAAAACAGCGGATTTTGGTGCTTGGCGATTTAATGCTGGATGAATTTATTTGGGGGAGTGTCAATCGTATTTCGCCGGAAGCGCCGGTTCCGGTTGTCCAGGTGATGCGCGAATCCGCTTTTCCGGGCGGCGCCGCCAATGTCGCGCGAAATATCACCGATTTCGGCGCCACTGCCATTATTGGCGGCATGATTGGTCAGGACGAAAACGGTGCGAAATTATTGGCAATTCTTGAAAAAAGTGGCATCGCCACAAATGGCATTATCTCTGTGCCCGAGTTCAGTACTATCGTAAAAACGCGTATCATTGCACAGCACCAGCAAATCGTACGCGTCGATCGCGAAAAGAAAAAAAAGGTCACCCAGCCCGAGATAGACGATCTGCTTTCCAAGCTTCGGGATATAGTTCGGCATGTTGATGCCATCATTATTGAAGATTATGGCAAAGGTTTTATCACGCAAGCGTTGGTGGAGCAAATCATTACCCTCGCGGCGGACCATTTGAAGCTTGTGACCGTCGATCCCAATCCCGCCAATCCTCTGGATTGGGCGGGTGCGGCGCTGGTCAAGCCCAACCGCAAGGAGGCGTTTTCGGCAGCGGGACTACCATACACCGAAGAGGAGCACAGTATTCGCGAAATTGGAGACGTGTTGTTGGAAAAATGGCGGGTCAAGTCGGTGCTCATCACCCTTGGCGAAGAGGGGATGATGCTTTTTGATCCGCCGGAAAAACCCTATCATATTCCCACTCGCGCCCGGGAGGTGTTTGATGTCTCCGGTGCCGGGGATACGGTGATCGCCTATTATACAATGGCTATCGCAGCAGGGTTGTCGAGCGCGCACGCTGCCGAGATCGCCAATCACGCTGCCGGAGTAGTTGTCGGCAAGCTCGGCACCGCCACACTGACACCAGCCGAACTCGCCACAAGTTTTGACGAACAGGAAAAACCAGTGCGAGTGCCACTCCGCGAAACCAGAGTGCGTCAAATTCATACTTGATTTTTGTTATGCAAAAAGCCGTTTTTTTTGACCGTGATGATACACTGATTGTAAATATTCCATACAATGGTGATCCGGATCGTGTCGAGCTATTACCTGGTGCACAGGAGGCGTGCCGTCAATTAAAAAGGCAGAAATATTCGCTGTTCATTATCTCCAATCAATCTGGTGTTGGCCGTGGTTTGATCACCCCGGAACAGGTCAAAGCCGTCAATGATCGCGTGCTCGAACTTTTGGGGGACGATATCATATCCGATGTGTTTTGTTGTTTTGATCTCCCCGACGATTCACCGGACTGCCGCAAACCATCAAACAAAATGATCTGTTCCGCGGCGGAAAAATATAATATCGATCTGTCTCGATCGTTTATGATTGGCGACAAACCATCAGACATTCAGGCTGGGATAAATGCCGGCTGTGCAGCTATTTTTATAACTGGTGGTGCAGATACCAAAGCACCGATCAGCGCGGATTTTGTGACCGACAATCTCTTGAGCGCCGCGGCGTGGATCATCTCCCAAAAAGGCGATGAATGAAAAACGACCCAACACCGCTTTACGCTATTTCTGAAATCATCCGTATAGTTTGAGAGGTTCCGGTGTGATTCGCTGCATTATAATTCCGATTGCAACACAAGAACCACCACTGGTTCATGGATGATCACTTTTACCAGGACATCATTATGAAAAGACTCTTTTCTATAATTTTTTGCATTATTGTATTATCTCAAATGAACCTGCTCGGCCGGGCGGCTATCAGCTTTGAGATGGCCTCCATTCATGACAAAGGAGAACAGCAAGCTATTATCTCAGTCTCCGGTATCACCAGCTCTTCACTCATACAGGTCCGTGACGAAATCAACGTTTTTCGAGATCATACAACATTTCAACTCCTGTTTTTTGCGCAAATGGAAACGGGCGTTGGTTTGCCGGTACTGACGCCGTTTGAAAAGGAAATAGAAGTCGAAGATTTATCCTATGGTATTTATACTATTCGATGCTTTGCATTAAACTCGAATCTTTTGGATTCAACCTTCTTTTTTTCCCCTGATAGTTCGAGCTTTATATTTCCATCAGACAGTCTTGAACAGCCCGACTCGCTGTTCATTTTGGCGGATACGACGTTTGTTGTTGACTATTCCGAGCAAACCACCGTTGCTGCACTCCGAGGCAGCGAAACAACAAGATACCTTTTAACTTTTCCTAATCCATTTAATGCCCAAACAACATTTCAATTTTTTGTACCAACAACTCAATTCGTTACGCTGAGCATTTATGATGCGCTGGGTAAAAAAGTGGCCACAGTGGTCGAAAGCGAGTTGCATCAGGGACCATACGCTTTTCCCTGGGATGCTGCAGCATTTTCCAGCGGTATTTATTTTTATAAATTACGCTGTGGTGAGACATCACATATTGGCCGAATTTCTCTGCTAAAATAAGTCACTTTCTGCTTGCCTTTCTCTCCCTCATATTGTACTATAGCATGAAAACCACCCACTATTGGAGGTTTACATGAAAAGCACAATACCACTTGCTATTTTGGCCATCGGCCTGCGTGGATTGCCGATCGTCGCGCAGGAATTCAATGACATCTCGCTCGCGCAGCTTTATCAACGTTCAGAACTGGGAAGACTCATCCTGCCGCGAAATGAATGGCAGCCTTTTCCAACATGCAGCAGACCTGAAGGATTGGAAGACATTCCACTTGCAATCAGGCAAGCACAAATTCATGCTGCCGAGGTCTTACTCGACGCTGAATGGGACCATTTTCCGGCGACAGTTTTCCTGGAATATGTTCGCAATGGTAACCGATCCAATTATGAGGCACTCTCATTCGGCCGCCGACAAAATCTGGTTACGCTGGTATTGGGAGAATTGTTCGAACGCCAAGGGCGATTCATGGAGCAAATCGTCAATGGCATTTGGGCAGTGTGTGAGGAATCTTTTTGGGGCGTGCCGGCACATAATCATGGTCGAGGATTGCCGGATGTAGAACAGCCGATCGTCGATTTGTTTGCCGCCGAAACCGGCGCCATGATGGCGTGGATTCACTATCTGCTGGCGCCACAATTGGATAACGTCAATCCATTAGTGACAAAACGTATGCTGCTGGAAACGGACAAACGAATCCTCACACCCTATCTGGAGCATAACGATTGGGGGTGGATGGGATTTGGCTGGCGCAACAGAATCGGCTACGAGCGACCAGTGAATAACTGGAATCCTTGGATCAACTCGAATATCATCACGTGCGCCCTGCTTTTGGAAAAAGATGAGCAGCGTCGACTGGATATTGTGCACAAGTGTATGGATAGCCTCGATAATTTTCTTCTCCCCTATCCGGCGGACGGCGGTTGCGATGAGGGACCGAGTTATTGGGGCCGTGCCGGCGCCTCATTGTACGATTGTCTGGAGCTACTGTTTAGCGCTTCAAATGGGGCAATCGATGTTTTCCATCATCCACTGATTCAAAATATTGGCGCTTTTATTTACAAAGCCTATATCAGCTCGCCCTATTTTGTCAACTTTGCGGATGCCCCGGCGAAAATGTCCATTGATGCACCAATTGTTTTTCGCTACGGTAAAGCGGTCGGAGACAGCACAATGATAAAATTCGCTGCCTTTGCTGCGCACGAGCAGGAACTTGGCAGAAAAGCATTAGCCGGTCATTTTGGCGCATTGAATCGAACGCTTCCGGCGTTAGTTATTCTCAAAGAGCTTCTGGCCACCGAGCCGGCTGAACCTTTGCTCGGAGATGTGTGGCTGCCAGACATTCAGGTCATGGCTGCGCGCTCACAAGAGGGCAGTGCGGATGGTTTTTATCTTGCCGCCAAAGGGGGGCATAATGACGAAAGTCACAATCATAACGATGTTGGCAATTTTTTGGTCTATTATGATGGTCGTCCTGTACTCGTTGATGCTGGCCGGCAGACATATACAGCGAAAACATTCAGCAGCCGGCGTTATGAATTGTGGAACAATCAATCCGCTTACCACAATCTACCGACCATCAATGGTGTGATGCAAAAAGAAGGGCATTTATTCCGCGCTCAAGATGTCCGCTACAAAGCGACAAACAATAAAGCACTCTTTACCCTGGATATTGCCGGCGCTTATCCCGAAGATGCGCAGATCAAATCGTGGCAACGCCAGATTACGCTGCACCGCAATAAAAACATTAAAATCAGTGATTCGTTTAGTTTGAATCAGGTTCTCCAACCTGTTGATTTCAATTTTCTCACACCACTGGAGCCACGTGTTACAAAGCCAGGTGAGATTCGCTTGTTTGATGGATTTTCAAAAAAGAGTTTTACACTGCAGTTCAACTCGTCACTGTCACCTGTCATCGAGGACATTGACGTTGATGACAGGAGCATGTCGAAAAGCTGGGGAAACAGGCTTTATCGAATCGTGTTGAGCACAGCGAACGACAATCTGAGCGGCTCATACAGCTTTAGTATTGAAGATTAGCAAAAGCTACGTAGCTGGACATTCATGTCGAGCGTACAACGTCTGAATGATTTATGGATCACGCTGCAAAACCTCATTCAAGTGTTTTACTTTTTCACCCAACCGTTTGGTTAACGGATCATTACATGCATATTGAGTACGAATGTATTTGCATCAGTATGGTCTTGGCGCAATATAAAGTGTCGACAAAATTATATGGGATAACACTGATTGCATCGCTCAAATGATCTTTCCCTCCGCATGTGCATTTTGAGATATGGAAGGATGGTGAGCACCTGAATCCGGCGGATTATATTCATTTTTAGTCGCCGATCAAACCGCAAGGATCTCCAAGATCACTGGGGTTGCTATCATCCGGATGCACAAACGGAATACCATTCCTGTATTCTTCATAGCGCGCTAACAAAAACAGTGTATCCGACAATCGATTCAGATAGGCACTGATTGTCGCATGATCCAGTTTTTCTATTTGATTTAATTCAACGAATCGGCGTTCGGCGCGACGTACGACGGCGCGGGCGATATCCAGGTAAGCGGAACTCTCGGATTGGCCATAAAGAACAAATTTTCGTGGCAGCGCCAATTCTTTCTCGGTTGACGCTGAGAACGTTTCCAATTGTTGCAGATGGGCTGTTGATATTTTATATTTTAAGACGTGCAAAGAATCCACCGGACAAGCCAACTCGGCGTTGATCAAGTAAAGATGATTTTGGATGACAAGAAGAATCTCTTTCGTCCTGGCCAACGTGGATTTTGCGCGTGCCAGGCCAAGAAATGCCGCGGCTTCGTCGAGGGTGCCGTAGGTTTCGGGACGAAGATCATATTTCTGCACACGTGAGTTGTCGAGCAGACCGGTCGTGCCGTCATCACCTTTTTTGGTCGTGATTGAAAAGTTTTTCATATTCGCTTATCTCTCTTCTAAAAATACGCCAAACAGCAAATCTCGCAAGCTGATTGTCATGCAATCTTGTTGACAAAACTGCATAATTTCGGCAAAAATAAGTGCGCCCGCGAGAATGACATCTGCTCGTTTGGGATGCAGCCCGATGATGGAACGTCGGCTGTCGATATTTTTTTCCGCAAGCTCCGTTATGATCTTCTCAAGGCGGTTAGATGTGAGGGCATAGTGATGCACTTTGTAAGACATGTGCTCGGAGGTTGACGAATCGATGAGAGCCAGACTTGCAGCGGTCCCGCCGACAGCGACGATCTCCCGCTGCATATCGGCACTGAGAAAATTGGTGTGCAGCTCGACCTGCACAAATCCACCGAGCGCTGAAACCTGACTTTTTAGGGGCGGATCAGAATGCAAAAACTTTTGGGTCATGCGGCTGCTGCCGATATTCAAACTTTTTGCAAATTGTAGCTTTTTAGCGGCTGCAATAATGATCTCACTGCTGCCGCCTCCAACATCGCAGACAATAAAATTTTCACCCTTATAGTCACTCAACACGCCGAGAAACGACAAATACGCTTCTTCATCTCCCGAGAGCACGCGGCAGTCAAGGCCGGTTTTTTTTGTGATGTGTTGGAGAAAAATATCTCGATTTTGCGCATCGCGGGTCGCGCTGGTGGCCAAGAGACGAATATCATCAATCTCATAATCATGAATCACCTGCTGATATTCAACTAATGCGGCCAGGACACGATCGATGGCGTTACTCTGCAGCTCGTTGTTCTCTGACAAACCTTCACCGAGTTTGGTGATCCTCTCATGATGCTCAACGGGATTCAGCGTCCCGTCTTGCCGCATATCGACAATCAGCAACCGCGTCGAGTTCGTTCCTATATCGATGGATGCTTTGAGGGGCATGTAAACTCAGATATCCATGATATTTTCAATTCGTCGTTGTAAATCAAGCGAAATAGCGCGCGGAGAGCGGTTGCCATTGACAATCTCAAAATTATAATAATCCTGAAACTCCCTGAATATATTTTTCATCTTGCGTTGATATTTGATGAAACTGTCAAAGATATCGCGGGAAATGCGGATATCCATGCCGGACTCCCAGTAATCCAGTTCGGTTTTTTTCTGGAAATTTCGCTCAATCAAAAAGCGTGGTGCGACATCAAGATAAAAGACCGCGTCCGGCACCAGGGCGATAGGTTCATAAATATTTTTCAGCCACTGGGGCTCCCCACCGCGAACGATATCACGAGCCATCAACGTGTAAATGTAGCGATCCGCTAAAACAATGAATCCAGCCTTGAGCGCGGGCACGATTTGGTTTTCCAGCTGATCGGCGAAATCTGTTGCGTAAAATAAACTCAGCGTAATTGGACTGAGAATGTTCCCCTGCATAGCCTGTTCCAGCTCATTGCTCACCAGGGTGGAGCGTTTGAGTCCGACATTGACAACGGCATGCCCCAGTCCTTCGAACCAATTCGTGATCAAGCGCATTTGCGTCGAACGACCGGAACCGTCCGGGCCTTCAATGACAATGAGTTTACCCGTCAATTCTTTCGTATCGACATTTGAAAGTCCTTTGCGATAAAAGTTCATAGTGCTACCCTCGCTCTCAGCTTGTAAGCCGATAAATCAATTCGTTGTTTCACAATCTCCCGCACTTCCTGCTGCATCACATCAGGAGAACGATTGGAATCAATGACCGTAAAGTCAAAGGGTTTCACCATGTTATCATAAGCCTTGTTGATGCGACCCTGAAATATTTTAAAGCTTTCATATGGATCGACATGCAAATCGAGGTCCATGCCGGCTTCATGATATTTGAGCTGCGGCCGACCATCCAGGATTCGTGCAATGGCGACCCCGGGATCCACCTTGAAGAAAAAAGTGATATCTGGCAGGGTGGCAAAGGAATAATTATTTTTTACCCATTCAAAATCGCAGCCACGCACGACATCACGAGCAAAAGCAGTGAAAAAATAACGATCCGCCAACACGATGTACCCGGCCCGCAGCAGCGGCCAGATTTGGCGTTCATAGCGATCGGCAAAATCCGTACAATGAATGAGGGAAAAAGTCGTTGCAGTGAGCAGTTTTGATTTTTTGCCTTTTTTGGTCGCCTTTTTGACGAGAAACGATGAGTTCCATTCCGTAAAAAAGACCTTGTAGCCTTCGAGCTCCAGCCATCGCTTGAGCAAATAGATTTGTGTGGACTTGCCAGAACCATCCATCCCTTCTACAGCGATGAGCTTGCCCTTTTGATCATGACGTTTCAGTTCAATCATTTTTCTCACCCCAAATTTTTTCGACAAGTGAATTGAGCAGGCGAACACCTTTTTCAATATCCTTCGCTTGTTCCTCGCCGGAGATCTCGCGTTCTATCGTAAGTGGTCCAACATAGCCGATCTCTTTGAGTGTCTGCAGAAATAATTCCATATTAACATCGCCGGCACCCAACGGAACTTCCTCACCCCACTCCAGGCCGGGATTTTTCGCCCAAACCGCATCTTTGCAATGAACACTCTTGACATATTGGCCAACCAGTTGAAGCGCAGCGATTGGTTCGCCTGAGCCGTACAGAATCATATTGGCTGGATCAAAATTAATGGCGAGGTTTGCTCGATTCACATCTTTAAAAAAGCGAAGCAAAGTCGGCGCGGTCTCTTGTCCCGTTTCCAGATGCACGCGTTGATTGTTTCTCGCCGCATGATCGCACAGTTCCCGGGCCACAGCTATAACGTCCGCATAAACGGGATCATCTTTGTCTTCCGGAATAAAACCGATGTGCAATCCGATGGCATCCACGTCCATTTTTTTTGCGAAATCCGAGATGTGTCTGGCCTCATCGAGGCGCTCGGAACGTGTTGCCTCGGGAACGAGTCCTATCGTCCTTTTTACAGTTGGAATATCGGCGTAACTCTCACCGGCAAATCCGCAAAAAACAACCGTGATCCTGATGTCGGCATGTTCAAATTTCTCTTTTAACATTTTTGTATACTCTGCAGTACGATGTGTTGCCGGAGGTGCCAGGATTTGTGCCGTTGAAATAGACAATCGAGTTGCCGTATGCAATCGAAGATCGAGCCCGTCATCACAAATGATAAAAGCACCGAGAGGATGAGTGCGCATAGTTGACCTCTTGAATTTAGCGAAAATGGTCATATAATTGTCAATATATATATTTGCGTCAGGGTTGTCAAGCAGATTCATTGTGATCTGTCGGTGTGCGCATTACCCTGACGAGATAATGTAATATACAAAAAATATTGTTTCTTTTCAAAGTGATGACGTGCATCTCTCAAAGTTTTAGCTTGAACACCCAAAGCCGAGGTTTTGCAAAATCGATTCTATTGCCATTGTACTTTACGAAAGAATATTTTAAATTAGCCTTTACAAAAAACCAATCATCTATAAAGTCAAATCAGGGAAAGAATTGAGGGTTAGCTATGGACAAAAATATTCTAGAACAGGCGCAGCAACATTTCGCCGAGCTGGTCAAATCTCAAATAGAACGCTCGGAAAAAATGAAATCCGCTCTGGATTGGATCGATTACAGCACGCTGAAACCGATCATCATCGGTTTTTGCTGGGGCGACGGTATTGGTCCAATCATCTCCCGTGAAGCGGAGCGCGTTTTGAACGTCGTTTTAAAAGATGAAATCAATAATGGCAAAGTTCAATTCCGCACCATCGAGGGATTGACAATCGAAAACCGCGCTGCTCATATGAAAGCCATTCCCGATGATGTGCTGCAAGAACTCAAGGCGTGTCACGTTATTTTAAAGGCGCCGACAACCACGCCGGAAAAAGGTGGTCCTTATCCGAATATTGAAAGCGCCAATGTCGCTATGCGCCGCGAGCTGGATTTGTTTGCCAATGTCCGTCCCGTGAAAATCCCCGGTGAAGGTGTGGACTGGGTGTTTTTTCGGGAAAACACCGAAGGCGCATACATTTTAGGCAGCAAAGGATTTATGGCCGGAGACGATGTAGCCTTTGATTTCAAGGTCATTACCCGGCCGGGCGCCGAACGTATTCTTCGAATGGCGTTTGACTTTGCCAGGAAAAATGGTATCAACACGGTGACCGTGGTCACCAAGGCTAACGTGGTGAAAACAACTGATGGCTTATTCCTGGAAATGGCTGAACGAGTCGGCAAAGAGTATCCCGGCATCAAGTGGGAGGGCTGGTATATAGATATCATGACGGCCAAGCTGATCGATCCCAAGCGCCGCACCCAGTTCCGGGTTTTGGTTATGCCAAATTTGTACGGCGATATTCTCACTGATGAAGCCGCTGAAATGCAGGGAGGCGTTGGAACGGCCGGCAGCGCCAATATCGGCAAGCGTTACGCCATGTTCGAGGCGATTCACGGGTCGGCGCCGCGTATGGTCGAAGAAGGCCGCGGCAAATACGCTGATCCTTCCAGCTTGATCAAAGCCGCCGGCATGATGCTCAATCACATTGGCTTTGTCGATAAAGCGGACAAGCTGGGTAAGGCGCTGGAAATCTGCACCCAGTTTGAGAAAAAAGTTAAAATAACCGGCCGAGACACCGGTGTGACGGGACGAGAATTCTGCGATTATATTTTGGAGACCATGCAGTCGCCGGATTTGCAGGAAAAGTATATATCATTTACAGGATAAAAAGTACTCTCCCCTTTAAAAGCCGGGCAAAGATGTCCGGCTTTTTATATTTCAGGAATATCAAGTGATTTACAAATCTTTTATGCCAGCACATTGGCAATTTCCCTATGCCGAGGAACGGCTTCGACTCGGCCATTGAGCGGATTCATCCGACGGCAATAACAGTATGTTCAACATCATCCGGCAAGCCGCGCAGAGCATCCTCTCGTCGATTGTGCAAAATCAATTCGATAGCATCCGATAGATTCTTTAAGCATTCTTCTTTTGTCCGTCCCTGGCCATTTGCGCCAGCTATTTCCGGTGAATATGTGTGAAATCATTAAATTTTGAATCAAAGTCAAGGCGAATAATTCTATTCTTTAGTGTCAGTGTTGATGAAAACCCGGGCGACTATTTTGACAGATCCTCCTTTTTCTATTTACTTTGTCCCAATTTCATACTATTTTATCGAGCACAGAAAGGATTAGAGTATATATTGTCCGTTTTCCCTTCTCCTTTCTCCCTGTTCCATTAAAATTAAAAGTGAAACCACAAGCAGCCGTATTCCCATGAAAGTCGCCCTGTTTATCCCCTGTCTTTCCGAGCACCTCTACCCCGAATCAGCGTTATCCATGGTGAAAGTGCTGTCCCACATTGGCGCCGAGATCGACTATGTCGACGGCCAAACCTGTTGCGGCCAGCCGGCATTTAACTCCGGTTATCACAAGGAGATTTTCCCCCTGGCCGAGAGATTCATCGAGTTGTTTCATGAGAAGGAATATGTTGTCGCACCCTCCGGATCGTGTGTCGCTATGGTGCGCAAATTTTATTATGATCTGGATATTCGCAGAGACTTGCATGCAGCTCGCGACGAATTGGCCGGCAAAATATTTGAATTCACGGAATTTTTGGTTGATGTTGTCAAAGTTGAAAAACTCGGCGGTGTCTTTCCGCACCGCGTCACCTATCACGATTCCTGCCATCTGAATCGTGAGCTCGGCGTACATGAGCAACCGCGACAACTCATCCGCACTATCAAAGATATAGATTTTGTCGAGATGCAACAACCGGATCTCTGCTGCGGCTTTGGCGGTACTTTTTCGTACAAATTCAAGGAACTTTCCATTTCCATGGTTGAACGAAAATGCCGCTACATTGAAGAGAGCGGCGCCGAATACTGCATCGGTGCGGATTCGAGCTGCTTGATGAATATTGAAGGTTATTTGCGCAGACACAACATGCGCACTAAAACGATGCACATTGCCGACTTGATAGCCACAAGTTTGACAAATGAGTGAGACTGCCGTTTTCCATGAACCTGAAAGCGTCGCATACAAAATCATATATAAAACAAGCGCTCAACAACGACGTTTTGCGTGCGGCGGTTGATAAAGCCACCCGGACAGCCGTTAAAAAACGCGCGGACAAAGTTGATGCAATACCCTACTGGGAAGAATTGCGTTACAGGGCGCATGTGATCAAGCGCGATGTAATCGAGCATCTCGATACCTATTTGCAACAATTTGAAACGCAGGCGCAAGCGAATGGCATAAAAGTGCATTGGGCAATTGATGCAGCTGAGGCTCGAAAGATCATCCATGCCATCGCTGTAAAGAACAATGTCAAAACCGTTGTCAAATCGAAAAGTCTGACCACAGAAGAGATACATCTCAACACATTTCTCATGGATCGCGACATCCAAGCGTTGGAAACCGATCTCGGAGAATATATCGTACAGTTGCTCGATCACATCCCCTCGCACTTGACAGCACCGGCTTTGCATTTGTCGCGACAGGACATCGGCAAACTTTTTCACGAAAAGCTGGGCGTTGATTACACGGAAAATCCAAACGAATTGCTCAGCATCGCCAGGGCAAGGTTACGTAAGAAGTTTCTCACCGCTGACATGGGTATTTCCGGCGTCAATTTTGCCATCGCCGAGTCGGGCTGTCTCACGATTGTCGAAAACGAAGCAAACGCCCGTTTGACAATCGGACTACCAAAAGTCCATATCGCGGTGATGGGTATCGAAAAATTGCTCCCGTCTTTTCGCGAGTTGGCCGTTTTTCTGAAACTTTTGGCCCCGAGCGCAACCGGACAAAAACAGACCGTCTATGTCAACATTATTGGTGGCCCCCTGCACACGCTGCTCGGCGAGGGTCCGGAGCAGGTGCATGTCATTCTTTTAGATAACGGGCGTTCCAAAATCCTGGCTGATCCCCAATTGCGAGAAACGCTTTTTTGCATTCGTTGCGGTGCCTGCCTCAACGCCTGCCCGATTTATCAGCAGGTTGGTGGACACGCGTATGGCTGGGTGTACATGGGGCCCATCGGCGCGACACTCATTCCACAATATCTTGGTGTGAAGGAAGGACGCTATGCACCTTTTGTATCCAGTTTGTGCGGCGCCTGCTTTCATGCCTGTCCGGTTCGAATTGATATTCCACATCATTTGTTAAAGCTAAGGCACAAAGTGGTTGAATCTGGTCATTCGAAAGCAATCGAAAAAATTGGCATCAAAGCCTGGGCATTTTTGGCTCGCTATCCTATGCTCTATCGAGTGGCAACCTGGTTTCCAGGTAAAGTACAGAAACTTTACAAAAAGCCTTTTCCGGTGCCGGGATACACAAAAGAACGCGCAGTGGGCTTATTTGATGGGAAAGGATTTCGAAGACGTTATTTAGATAATGAAAAAGCAAAGGGTGCGAAAAACTCAAAGCTCATTTAAAAACAACATTGTTGCAGGCTTGTATTATAGATCACGACGAAAAAGCACCGAGGAGGTCAACATGCAATCTCAAAAACTCAAATGTGTTTATTCGCGTCGTCGTTTTTTGTCGTGCTGCACCGCATGCGCCGGATGTCTTGCCAGCGGCGTGCTGGTGGCACAACAGAAACCAGCAGTAGAAGGAACGAGCTCGGAAAAGCCCAAAATCCGTCTTGTTTTTTGTGAAACAAGCAATGACAAACCCATTTGGCCCAACATCGGCTACGATTTTGAGACCAGACGGCAACAGCTTTTAGATCTTTTATCGACAGGATGCCAGGATCTATTGTTCTTGCCGATGCAGTTGATGGATCATCCCGAGGATGCCGACAAAGTCCTGGCGATGGATTCGGAGGTCGATGGTTACGTTGTTTGTGTTCAGGGTTTGGGCTGGCAAAATGACATTGTCAAGCTATGTTCAACCGGCAAACCCACGCTGCTCGTTGATAATTTGTTCGGCGGTTCGGGTCTTTTTTTGACTCGGCAGAAGCACATCATGTCATCCGGACAACCTGTTGATTGGGCGAGTTCCTCCAATGACAATGATATTGTGGCTTCGGTTCGCCATTTTAATCTGCTTCGAGAAGGGAAAAGCGCCGCCGAGGTTGCCGCGGCTTTTCGAAGAACACGTCGAAAGAATACCGCGGCAAAATCAGCGCTGACGTTTAGCGACGATCTTTTTGAGGTCACAAGTCTTGACGAGGCCCTGACGTCATTGAGCAACATGAAAATCCTCGTCGTTGGCGGCGGTTGGGGTGGCGACGAGTTTCGCGCTGCCGCGCAAAAAACCCTCGGAGTACAATTCATTCCCCTGCCTTTTGAAGACCTCGCAGCCGCCTACAAACAAGCTGATGTTGAACAGAGTGTAAACTTTGCCGCAAAATGGACAAGCAACGCCCAACGGGTGGTTGAACCAACAGGGGAAGAGATTATCAAATCGGGCGCCATGTATGTGGCGATGAAACAGTTGATCGATGCGCACCAGGCAGTCGGTATCAGCATCAACTGTCTTGGCGGATTCTACGGCGGCCATCTCGAAGCTTATCCTTGTCTTGGATTTAGCCAACTCAATAACGACGGCAAGATTGGTGGTTGCGAAGCCGACCAAATGTCGGCTTTGACAATGGCGACGATCTCGGCCTTGACCGGGCGCGCTTCATTCATCTCGGATCCAGTCATTGATACCGCAAAAAATGAGATTATTTATGCGCATTGTGTGGCCATGACCAAACCTTTTGGGAAGAGTGGAATGTCCAATCCCTATCTCATCCGCAATCATTCCGAAGATCGTTTGGGTGCCTGCGTTCAATCATTGTTGCCAGAAGGTTATCTCGTAACTACCCTTGAAATCAATCCGGTTTCCCGCCAGGTGCTTGTCCATCAAGCTGTTACGTCAGGCAATAGTGACAGTGATCTCGCGTGCCGCACCAAACTGCGAGCGGTTGTCCAGGGCGATATCGAAAAACTGACAGAAAACTGGACTATGGGTTGGCATCGCGTCACGGTTTATGGTGATGTACGTTCACCCATCACCGAACTGTGCGAGCGATTGAATTTTGAATTGATCATTGAAGCATAAAAACTTTTGCTTTTCACCAAGCCTGCAACGTTGTTTTTTTGCCAAGTTTTATGACAATTGTTTACAGAGAGTTTAGCCATTTCTTTTGTAACTTTTCATTCATTGGATATTTTAGAGGGAAAATGACACAGACTACACGGTTGAGCGCATGTCTGGGGCAATTATTGGGCATCTTTTTGTTCGCAACGATCACGGTCGCTGCCACGCCAGTTGTAGTTGATACAGTCATTTATAAAAACGCAGCCGGCAAACGCATTTACACAACACAGCGAATAAAATCCGCTGCGCCAAAAGTTGATGGAATGCTCGATGATGTTTGCTGGTCTGAGGGCATTTGGTCCGGAAATTACACACAGCAGATTCCAACCGAAGGTGAAGAACCAAGCGCCGAAACCGAGCTGAAAATTCTTTATGACGACGAAAATATTTACGTGGCTATTCGTGCGCATGACGATCCCGATAAAATCGATCGTACGGCCGGAAGGCGTGATTTTATCAATGGTGACATTGTCGGCATCTGTTTTGACAGCTATCACGATCAACGCACTGGATTTGAATTTGATCTTACAGCAGCCGGGAGCAAAATTGACCTCATCCTTATGAATCATGGTTGGGATACCAGTTGGGATGCGGTGTGGGATGGCAAGGTCGCCATGGAGGATTCAGCATGGACTGCTGAATTCCGAATTCCTCTCAGCCAATTGCGCTACAGCAATAAACCGAAACAAGTGTGGGGATTACATGCCTGGCGCTGGATCAACCGAAATATGGAAGAAGACCAGTGGGCGCTCATTCCGCGCGATACGCCAGCGCGCATGGCCAATATCGGCGAGCTGCATGGCATTCAAAATTTACCGAAAAATCGACGCTTCGAACTTTTACCTTATGTGCGAGGGCAGCTACATACATTCGAAAAAGAAAAGGGCAATCCATTCGCCGGTGGAAGCGATACTGGATTTGCAGCCGGTTTTGACGGCAAGTTAGGCATAAGCAGCGACTTTACCATGGATTTTACCGTTAATCCGGACTTTGGGCAAGTTGAGGCGGATCCATCTGTACTCAATTTGACCGTATTCGAGACGTTTTATGAAGAAAAACGCCCCTTTTTTTTGGAAGGTAAAAATATTTACGACTTTGATTTTGAGGAGGATTTGCTCTTTTATTCGCGCCGCATTGGACATAGACCGAGTTATACTCCCGAATTGGACCACAACGAATATGCAAAAGCACCGGATAACACCGCTATACTCGGCGCGACAAAAGTCTCGGGCAAATCAAAAAACGGTCTTTCGATCGGCATTTTGGAAAGCGTAACGGCAAAAGAAAATGCCGAAATTGCTTCTTCTGACGGTCGGTCGGAGAAAACAGTTGAACCATTATCAAATTATTTTGTCACACGAATTCAGAAAGACTATAACAACAGCAATACGATTCTGGGCATGATTTTTACAGCTGCTCATCGAGTAATTGACCAGGATCATCTTGATTTTTTGAGCAAATCGGCATACACCGGGGGATTCGATTTTCGACATTATTGGAAAAATAAAACATATTACCTGGATGCAAAGGGGACGTTCAGTTCAATCTCCGGCGATCCACAGGCGATATTGGCTCTGCAGACCTCTTCTGCACGCTATTTTCAGCGGCCCGATGCCCCGCATGTTTTCATCGACTCCACGGCCACTGGACTCAATGGAACAGGTGGAATGGTCGAAATAGGCAAAGGAGGCAACGGGCATTGGCGATGGGACCTCAATGCCAATTTTCGCACCCCCGGCCTCGACTTTAATGATTTAGGTTATCTCATGCAAGCAGATGCTATAGAATTGCAAGGTGGGATCGCCTATGTTCAACATGCACCACAAGGTTTATTTCGGTCGTATGCCATTGAAACAGGAATTGAAAATAACTGGGATATGAATCGTTCTTTTCTTGGTTCCCGTTACTGGTTTGAAGTGAATGGTGAATTTCAAAACAAATGGCAATTTTTTGCCAATGCTTATTATGAAACTGATCAGATTGATACGCGGCTCTTGCGTGGGGGACCGGCTGTAAGAGTAAAGGGTTGGCTGCATAATATGTATCGAATTACTAGTGATTATTCCAAAAAATTCAGCGTTGGCGCTATGCTGCATGGCCATTATCATTATGATGGAATTTCAAAGACCTTCAGCACAGCACCTTTTATCAATTGGAAAATAACCAATACGTTGCAGCTTTCTTCCGAAATCGAATATATGAATACTCGGACGGCGTTACAATATATTAACGTCATCGATTTTCAAACAGACAAGCGGTACATCATGGGAGAACTGGATCGAGAAACGCTTGGCATGACGTTGCGTCTCGATTTTGCTCTCACCCCGGAACTGACAATTCAATATTATGGCAATCCATACGTGTCGGTTGGCGATTACCACAACATCAAGCGGATCACGAATCCTCGTGCTGATCATTATAAAGACCTCTATCATATTTTTACGTCCGAAGAAATCCGTTATGATGCACAAAACAATCAATATCACATTGACGAAACAGGAGATGGATACATCGACTATAGTATTGATAATCCCGATTTCACCTTTTGGGAATTTCGATCAAACTTTGTTCTGCGCTGGGAGTACAAGCTGGGTTCAACTTTTTATTTTGTATGGACGCATGGTCGTTCAGCGTGGGATAATATTGGTGGATCCTCTTTGCATGACGGCTTTGATTCTATGGATCGGGCAATACCGGATAATATTTATCTTGTTAAATTTAACTATTGGTTTTCGCTCTAGTTGAGAATATCAAATCCTTGTTGATGAAACAAAAAAAGGGAACCAGCTTTTTTCTGGTTCCCTTGTGCGAAAACGAGAGAGCAACTGCCACACCCATCCCGGCCAGCCCATCACTCACTAATTTTTTAGTGTGTCTGGCAAAGCTGCAGCTCCCAATCTTCAAGAATTTACATAATCACTTCCATAATTTTGGAATTATTTGACAGTTTATGGCTGCCTTTGTCGAGGGATAATGTCCGCTCGACGGCGGAGTATAAGTTAGTGATGAGCTCCTGATAGTTATTTCCGCGGCTCACACATCCCGGCAAACTCGGAACCTCAGCCCATAATCCGCTTGTTTCAGTTTCGTGTACGATTACTTTTAGTCGCATTCTCTCCACCCACAACACATACCAATATTAGCCTGATCAGAACACTATTACATCTGTGCTCTTATTAAAGCAACCTCCGTGCCACATTTGAACATTATCGCTGTTGAAAATATTATATTTACAACACCAACCGTTATCGCACTATCGCTTACCAAAAAAGGATTGGTAACAAAACGTTACAATCCCCTTGGCTTATTTCTTATCCATGTAACGAAACATTACCACTTCGTTCATGAACATCTATAAGCGAATTGTCAAATCAACAACCTAGTTTGAATCCTCAAGTAATTGCTTTACTTTTTCAACCTCGTTTTCTAGTTCCAATTCGTGATAAATAGACAAAGCGATTTGGAATTGGTCCCTTGCTCGCTGTAAGTCATTTTTTGTCTTGTACATGAGTCCGAGTTCAACATGAGACTCTGCTTTTCCGAGGGGATGTTGATATTTTTCATTAAGTTCAATACTCTTATCAAAGTATTTTTCTGCGGCTGCCCAATTCTCTTTCAGAGTATCGATGATGCCAAAGTATTTATATGTATCGGCTTCTCCGAGATGATCTTCGAGTTTTTGAAACACGCGCAATGCTTGTTGACAAAATGCCTTGGCGTACACCAAATCATTTATGGCCAAATACAGTCGAACTCTGTTCAATTTGACCATGGCCTGGAGTCGAATATCGCCGATTTGTTTTGCCAGTTCGTAGCTCTTTTCGTAATAATTGCCGGCCTCTGACCAACGTTCGACATCGGCATACGTCATAGCCATATTATGATAGGTCTCCGCCAGACTACGCTGTTGCCCGACTTGCTCAAATCGGGGAATACTCTCGCCATAATACGCCAGCGCCTTTTCCCATTCTCCCTGTACAATAGCGAGGGTGCCGAGATTGGTATAAAACGACGCCATCAACTTTGTAATTTTTAGCTTCTCGGCGAGCTCAAGCGCGTGATGCCATTCAAGCGAAGCGTCAGCGAACTTGCCTTTCTCGAAGAAATAGTAGCCGAGAGCATTTCGAGCGTGCGCCTCGCCTTCGAGATCAGAGTGTTCGAGACTACATGACAAGCTATTCTGGTAATAGGTTGATGCCTCATCCCAGTTATTTTTCATCACCTGAATGTGACCAATCCAGCGCAACGCTTCGGCTTTTTGGTGGGATAGGCTTTCATCCGCCTCGCACTCTTTGACAACGGACATGAACACCTGTAATGCATTATCCCATGCCCCCAACTGTTCCAACTGATGACCAAGCCATAACTCAACGTGAACTTTTTGTGCCGGAGTCAAATAGGAAGAAAATTTGTCTAAAAGTTGCCCAAAGGAACTTTGTAATATTTGAACTCGTTGAGCGTGCTCGCTTTCATCAATCAACTGCGGGAGCAAAGTTTGCAAGGCATGTACTGCTGCTTCATAGCTATCAATTTCAGGATGAATGTCCGCCAAGAATTCCTTTATATAGTTTTCGATCATTTCGTCGACGTTTTGCTCGTCTTTGTAATTCACAGAATCTTCCCTCAAAAACCCGTCTATTGTATAATATTTTATACATCTACACCCGCCGTGTTGAACGATATTTATTCAACATTTCACCTCCCCATCACCACATTTTGGAAGAGGGAAATTTCAATATAGCTTTGGCAAAAAAACCTTTGAGACTCGGCCGTATATAACCTAATTAAACAAGGAGTCAACAAAAGTATGGTCGACTGTAAAGCCCTTGGATTCAACAAGCATGTAAGAATGCCACTTGACGTGGTTCGCATTTCTTGTTGACTCTTCACTTTTTGTCGTTGTCTTTTGATTCACTCTTTCATTTTTTTCCATTGTTTAATCGCTCCTCATGACTTTTCAAGTTTTTACAATCGCATAACGTGAAAAATGTTCCAAGTACGCGATAATGACTTTGTTGGTTTTATCAACTGTTCCACCTATTGCTTCCCAGAGGTTGGTGTCTTCGTTGAAATAGTAGACTCTCAAATCGTCCTCATTTATTCCTGTCAGGTCGGCATTTTTGTACGAGAGTTCGACGCGAACAGGCTGATTGAATTGTGTTCCATGGGGACCAAAAACACCCTCGCAATAGCTACCTAAACTCCATTGTATGGAAATCAGCAAATTTTCCGGCAGATCGTTTGGTTGAAAAATTATCCGACTCACACCGAACAGTTCATTCCCGACGGCAATCTCGCCACCTTGCGCAACCGTTATGAATTTTTGAATAATTGCGGCGCTAGCCTCACCTTTGGATAACGGGGCTGGATTTTTCATCTTTAAAAGTGTAACCATTCCGGTGTTCGATTTAACCTGTAAACCGGCAGACGGCGTTTCCGGAGCTAATGAATTGTCAGAACTACAACCAACAAGAATGAATGTTGCCAATATGATTGCAGAGAACAGTGCTGTCACGTACCAACTTTGCTTTTTCACGGTGCATCCTTTCATTTTGTATGAGCATTTGACAATTTTTCATCTAAAATACAATTCATATGCCAAAATGAAAAACAGCACCCAAAGAAAAGATATCTTTTTTATAATCAATGACTTGAAAAACCCCTTCCATTTCATACTGCTGGACAACATGGTAATAAAACGTTACTATTTTTGCGTTACAGGCTATCGGAATTGAGGTTAAATTTTTGAATTTTTCGGTCCAGGCGAGGCCGAGAAATCTTCAAGATGCGACAAGTGCGTCGTTTATTCCAACCAGTTTTTTTCAATATCTGTTTAATGATGACTTTTTCAGCATCTTCCAGGCTGACTCCCTCGGGCGGAATTTCGATGTGCAGATAGTTTTTTTCTTTCTTTTCACTCAGAATTAATGGCGTTTCCGAGTCTATTGTATTCTCGAGCTCCTTTCGAGTCACTGTTATACCATCACTCAGCAGAGAAATCCGCTCTATAGTATGTCGTAGTTCGCGAACATTGCCTGGCCATGGATACTGTTTCAAGAGCTGCTCAGCCTCAGGTTCAATAGCTTGCAAAGGGCTATCATATTCTTCGGCAAATTGTTTCAAAAAATACCGAGCTAACAGCAGGACGTCATCGCCGCGCTCTCTAAGTGGCGGTACATCGATATAGAGGACATTGAGACGATAAAAAAGATCATTGCGGAATTGTCCACTCTTGATGGCATCCTGCAAATTTCGGTTCGTCGCCGAGATGATTCTCGTGCTTATTTTAATATCTCGGACTCCGCCCAACCGCCGAATCGTCTTTTCTTCCAGGGCTTTGAGCAGTTTGATTTGAACTTTGGGGGTAATTTCACCAATTTCATCGAGAAACAATGTGCCGTTGTGGGCGAGCTCAAAAAGTCCTGCCTTGGTTGTTTTCGCATCCGTAAAGGCACCTTTTTCATAACCAAAGAGCTCCGACTCCAATAGACTTTCGGGTAAAGCACTACAGTTAATTTCTACAAAAGGTTGTTCAGGTGTGCATGTGCTGTAATGAATGGATCGCGCAATAAGCTCTTTGCCGGTGCCGGTCTCACCCCGTATAAGAACAGTAGCCCATTTTCGCCGCATGATTCGCTCGATCAGATCAAAGATCTGTCGCATTTGGGGGCTCTGGCCAATGATATTGCTAAAGCCGTATTTTTGTTTTTGTTTTTCTAAAAACTCATCCCGATCGCGATTTTGGCGCCAGCTTTCGTAGAAAGTGGTTATTCTCTTTTGCAGGGGATATAAATTTGAGCTGGTGTTAAAAATACTTTGAATCCCCGCCCTTGTGGCGTTGACAACAACATCCAAAGGATTGGTGTCCGTGATCCCGATAATATTGATGTCCGGTTTGACTTCTATCACCCACTCAAAGAATTCGTACGACTTTTTATAATCATCAAGATCAATGACGACGAGATGATGCTCTTCTTTATTTAGTATAGCTTGCGCCTGTGAATAGTCATCCCCAACACTTAGCTTATATTCAATACCACCTAGGCTGCAAACCGAGCGAAGCTTTTGTTCTTTGCTACCGCTGAAAAGAAAAATCTTGTAAGGAGGAGTATTTTTTCGTGGATTTTTAGTCATTCATTTTTTCTATTTATCGTTGTCCTTCTTGTGCTTGCTTATTTTGTCCACCAGGCATAAATATTGACGTAGAGACTCCGCAAATCAAACTCGCATCCCTGCAAGCGTTGGTTAAAAGCGACGATATTGTCCTGAATGAATAAAAATGTATAAGGGCAATCCTCGATAATAATTCTTTGAAATTCACTCCAATAAGGTTTTGCAATTTCACGATTTGCAGCATTCCGTCCCAGTTCCAGCAATTGATCAATTCTGGCATTTTTATATGCGACAAAATTATAACCATTATCAATTGCACTCGAGTGCCACAAGTCAGTTGGATTAACCGTAAAGTCAGTATCCCATGCGAGAATAACCGCATCAAAATCTGCATCGCGAAACACCTGTTGTATAAACAAATTCCATTCCACCCGTTGAATATAAACGCGAACGCCTATTTTTTTTAGTTGCGCCTGCACAAGAATAGCTACATCCTGGCGCAGCTGACTTGCCGTATTCACCTTGATCGTCACATTGAGCGGGTCACCATTTTTATCTCGAATGCCATCATCATCGCTGTCAATCCAACCTTCCTGAACCAGCAATCTTTCAGCTTTTTCATTATCAAATGGAATATCTTGCAGTTCCTCATCGAACGCCCAGGCCAATGGCGTCAACGGGCCGATAGCCGGTCTGCCGTATCCTTTCAGCAACGTTTCGATAATCTCGGTTTTATCGATCGCGTGCGTAAAGGCTTGTCGAACCGGTTTTGTGAACATTTGACGATTGAGGTTCCACCCGATAAATGTAAAAATTTTACCTGGAAACGATTGGACAACAATATCTGATTGTTGAATTTGTGTGATATTTTCCGGCGTCATCCTGGGCATCAGATCTATTATCCCGCTGCGCAGATTTGTTAATAATATATTCTCGTCCGGAATGATTGAAAAAATAACCCGATCGAGCTTCGGACGCCCAATCGCATGCTGCTCATTTGCTTCGAAAACAATCCTTTGATTCGCTTTCCATTCACCCAATTTGAAAGGTCCATTGCCGGTTGGCTGTCGATTAAACGGAGCGGTCAAAACCTCATCTGGCGCCAAATTTCCAAGAATATGTTTTGGCAAGATGGGAATCTGCATATCAAAAAGCACGTCCGGGTAGGCTTTTTTTAACTGAACGAGAACGGTATAGTCGTCTATTTTACAAACAGTATCTATCAAATCAAATCGACTCGCTGCCGGATAGGCGATATCTGGATTTATAGCAAGCTGGTAAGTGTAGACAACATCATCCGCCGTAGTTTTTTGCCCGTCCGTCCAGTATACATCTTTTCTGAGAAAATAGGTCAGCTGCAGCCGATCTTCTGAAAACGTCCATTTTTCAGCAAGATATGGTGCAAAATCAAGATTCCGATCCAAGCGTGTGAGCGGCATAAAGAGGAAATATTGAATAACTTGCAGCGCATCAGTGTCAGCCGCATTCAATTCGTTCAATGAATCAAAATCCGCCCGAATACCAATGACAACCGTCCCATCTGCGTTTACATTCGTGGTGTTTTGACAGTTGGTAAAAATAATGCCCAGAGAAAAGAAAAGAAGAATTACGAAACTTTTTTGAAAATACTCCCGAGCCCGTCTTGCCATAACTATCACCTATTTGATGCATCTTAAAAATCTGCCATCAGTTGTCGACTTTTCGGGTACGTCTTGAGTGCACTGAGCTTGAGCAAAGGGACAACGTCTGTGAAAGTGACACGCTGCATCAGTGTTTAATGCTTTTCGCTCCGACTTTATTTCAAATTTATTAATTTTATCATTCGGTTCAAAAAGAACTTTTGGCATAGCGCTTAGCAAAAGTTGCGTATAGGGATGCAGGGGATGGCCGAAAAGATCGGCTGTGCTCGCTTGTTCCATGATTTGTCCCGCATACATAACCGCGACTTTGTCCGCCATTTCGGCGACAATGCCAAGATCGTGTGTAATCAACAGCAACGATAAATGAAATTGATGCTTTAGTTTTTTGAGCAAAGCAAGAATCTGACTTTGAATAGTGACATCCAAAGCAGTTGTCGGCTCATCAGCGATCAGGAGATCGGGCCGGCAGGCCAGCGCGATAGCAATCAACATACGCTGGCGCTGGCCACCGCTCAGCTCATGCGGATATTTTACAAACACTTTCTCAACTTGTTCAAGCTGAACAATCTGCATCATGGTCTCTGCTTCGCTTCTTGCTTTTTTGGGGGAATAATGAAAATGAAAGCGAAGGACTTCGGCCAATTGTTCGCCAACTCGTATGACCGGATTCAGAGCCGATAGAGGATCTTGCATGACAAGGCCAATTTTTTTGCCGCGCACGGCTTGCATTGCCTTGCGATGGAGTAATAATAAATCCTGATTTTGAAAAACAATCTTTCCATCGCGAATTCGGCCAGGTTCGGGAACGAGCCGCAAGATTGAGAGAGCTGAGATCGTTTTGCCACTCCCTGACTCACCGACCAGAGCAACGGTTTCACCCTTGTTGATTCGCAAATTTAATCCATCAACTGCTTTGAAAGATTCATCATTGTTTTGAAAGATTACGGATAAATTTTTGATTTCCAACAAAGTCATTCGCTTTAGCGCCAGCTCTTTAGACTGTCTCCAATTAAATTTAAGCTAAATATTGTCAAGATAATAGCCAACCCAGGGAAAACAGACACCCACCATGCTGGCAAAAAGACCATTCGTCCATCATTGATAATGGCACCCCAGCTCGCCATTGGCGGCTGAACGCCGAGGCCGATAAAACTCAAGGAAGATTCTATGAGAACAATGTCAGCCAAGCGAACAACCGCAACAGCAGCGAGTGTTGGAAATGTGTTGGGCAATAAATGCTTGATGATCACACGGCAGGTGCCCAAACCGGAAGCCTTCGCCCTCAACGTAAAAGGTCTATTTTTTAATGAATGTACCTCTGCGCGTATCAGTCTGGCAATATCCATCCAGCTTGTTAATGCGAGGATGAAGATCAGATAAGCGAGGCCACCTCCAAACAACGCCATACAGATTATCGCCAGGAAGATCAGCGGGAAAGACAGCAACACATCCAAAAGTCTCATTAAGATGTAGTCCAAAAATCCTCCGACATATCCGGACAATGCGCCGTAGAGGCTGCCGATCAACAGAGAAATAGCGACGACAGAGAGCCCGATTCCAAGAGACAGACGCCCACCAACCAGAACACGGGTGAAAACATCTCGGCCATACTTGTCCGTTCCAAACCAAAACATTTTTGATGGAGGGCTGTAGCGATTCTCCGATGGAGATACAGGCATATCAGGATCATGCGGAGAAAAGAACGGTCCCGCGAAACATAACAGCAGAAAGCCGACAAACAGGGCGACGCCCCAGGCGTTCGATCGTTGGTGTGACGGAAAAAGCTTCATATTAGTCAATTCGTACTCTCGGATCGATTAGGTTGTACAATAGGTCGGCAATGAAATTGCCCACCAGTACCATAACGGCAACAAAAAAATTCACGGCCATGAGCAGCGGAAAATCTTTTGCAAAAATAGCATCATAGGTGATTCGTCCCATACCTGGCCAGGCAAAAATCACTTCGATGATAAAAGCGCCACCGAGCAGCATAGGCAGATACAAACCGAGTAATGTCACAACGGGAATGAGTGTATTTGCAAGAACGTGTTTGAAAAATATACGCTGCCATGAAAGTCCCTTAGCAGTAGCAAATGTGATATACTGTTCTCTTTGCTGTGATATAACATGGTCGCGAACAAATCGAAATGTTGCCGCAGCCCCGACAATTCCCAGCACCGTTGCCGGTAAAATGAGATGCCGCAATCGGTCGATCACTATTTCATACCAGTGTGTATTGTCAAGAATAAATGTGCCAAAACCAGAAGGGGGCAGAAGGTGCAATTGGCTACTGAAAATATATATCAGAAATATGGCCAACCAGAAGGGAGGGATGGCGTAAATCAAGATCGCGATAAAGTTAATTGCCCTCCCTACAAAACGATCATGCATGACGCCTGAGATCACTCCCAACGTGCAACCGAGCAACATGTTTAAAATGAGAGCGGCCACAGCCAATGTCATTGTTGCCGGCAGCGCTTCCTGCACAACCTCACGTACGGGACGATGATGAGACCAGGAATAACCGAAATCTCCATGCAGAACGCTTATACTCCATCTTAGAAGCTGCTTGTGCCATGGTTCATCTAAACCCATTTTATCGCGTCGGATTTCATAAGTATGCGGCTTGACTTTTGGATCAAAATATGCGCTGGTTGGGTCGCCTGGGCTAAGATGAAAAAGAAAAAAATTTATAAATATGACGCCAATTAAAATGAAAGGAAAAGAGACAATTCTTTTTTTTATCATACTAGGCATAATAAAAAGATAGAATAATATTGCAAGGAATCAAAGGAATTTAGTTTATTTTAAAATAATTTTGCTCTTTACGGGATTGTCACAAGCAGGAGTGGCAAATTTTTAGCGAGATGAAAGTTATAATCAATAACGCCCACAGGGTGAAATGGACATACCATAGTGTGCTAAATCTATAGTTATTTGGGAATGCCAGGGAAAAATCAGAGAAAAAAGGATTTGAATCCACTACAATCTGGAAGCAAATGGCGTAATAAATCAGTTTATAAGCCAACAGGTTCGCGATCCAAAGCCCGACAAAAACTGCAATCGTCACGATAAATCCTGAAAAGTAAAAAAGTAGCTGAACGAATTTTTTTTCGGTTGAATCAACAATGATAAAAGCATGCGGAATCGGTACTATTTTTATCCCCATTTTGATAATGTTTAATCCAAATATTTTTGCTGTTATCACATGCCCCATCTCATGCACAAGAATAAAAACAAGCACGAGACAAACAAATAGCACAATACTCGCTAACATTATCGTAGAATTTGTTTTTTATAAAAAACAAAATAGAATAGTATCATAAATAGCAGAATCCACCCTATCAAGTACCATATGACCCGCGTATCTTGGCGGATAAATTCAAGCAGATGCGTCAGAGGTAAAAATTGCGCAATATGCTGTAGAAAAACCGGCAGTCGTTGAACCGGGTAAAAGCAACCGCTCAGAAAAATCATCACAAAAAAGAGTAAATTAATAAATCCTCGACCTGACTGTCTATTGGAAAAAGAGGATAGAAACAAGCCTAAAAATGAAAACAGCATAACTCCCAAGATAGATCCGACCATATAAAATGAGCATTCGCTCATTGATGGCCGAAATTTAAAAATCAAAGCAGCAGTTGTGGACACCAAAAAAATGGCAAGCCCGAGAGCGAGTATCCGACTGAGAAGCATGCCGAAAAAATGTGACAGAATGTTCATCGGCAGATTTCGTAAAAATTTGATAACGTTATTTGTGTGATAGAGCCGAATAACCGGGCCTATACTAAACATAGCATCGCTGGCGATTGTCATACCAATTACGCCGGACAATAAAAATGGAATGTAATAGCTATAGGAATCACCCCATATTGTACCAAACAAAACAAATATAAAAACCGGAAAAACAAAAGAAAAGAAAAAGGACTCTTTTACTCGAAAAAATGAAACAGTTTCCAGATATGCGGAAGCAAGTGAAATCTTGAAAAATTGTATCATCAGTCACCCCCATACTTTGTTAGATAAAGATAAACATCTTTTAGGTCAATACTCGAGATGCTGTACGAATCCGTGCTCTTTTGAATGTGCGATATCGCCTCCTCATTTTGGGTATAGATCAAGTACTTGTCATCATTGAGAACATAGAGTACCGAGTGGTCGATTGTACTGAGATCAAACGTAAGCGGGACGCTAATTTTTTGCTGGCAATTGAGATAATTTGACAAAAAAGAACTGGGCGTGTCTATTCCAATAATTTTCCCGCGTGATATAAATGCGATTCGATCCGCATGCTCGGTTGCTTCATCCCAATAATGCGTCGTAAAAAAAATTGTCCTGTCATGTTGTTTAAAAATCGTCCAACACACATCGCGCATGAAAGGGTCCATACCAGCAGTTGGTTCGTCAAGGATTAAAATTGATGGATCATGCACCAATGCGAACAGAATGCCTGCCTTCCGTCTCTCCCCTTTTGACAGAACTTTGGCCAGACTATCGATTTTTTCCCGCATTTGCAATTTTTCAATATAGGTTTTCAGTCGCTCGAATCTAACATTATAGATGACACAGAGATAAGCGAGTATCTCTTTTACGGTTGAATAGTAAAACATAGGAGTATATTCATAGAGCACCCCTACATGCTTTTTCATTTCATGAAAATCTCTGCCACAAATTTTCACCATACCAGAATTGGGATGAATGACATTTGTTATAATATCAATAAGTGTCGACTTTCCCATGCCATTGGGGCCAAGCAAAGCAAAAAGCTCGCCCTGTCTCACCTCTAAACCAACATTTTGTATGGCAAAGTGTTCGCTTATCTTCAAATTGATGTCCGAAAAATATATCATCTTTTTTTCCTGTTTTGATGAAAAGCCCGGCGCCATCTCTATTATTCGGGCTTGCCGATCACAATTACATTGAGTATAGTTTCAAACAACCCATCAATGCCAATAAAATCGTTGACTGCATTATCCAGATATCCACCGATCATACATGACCCCAATCCCAGGGCTTCGCACACAAGACTTATGTTTTGGGCAACAAAACCGGTCTCTTGCAAAATGAATCGATAGCCGCGTTCGCCATATTTGATCATCGTGCGCTCGAATAAACCGGACACAAAAATTACCGCACACGCGCTCTCAAGCTTTACCATGGGTTCGGCAGTGATGATTTTTCTGATTGTATCATAAAAATTATTTTTCAGTAGCAATTCAACACCATTTTTATCGGGTCGATAGTGATAGATTCCAGCCTCGCATTCTCCAGTCAAAATAACCGGATAAATTTCTAACGGAAACAATCCTCCCCCGGAGGGTACATTCCGGTAATACCAATGCCCGTGATCGACACCTTTTATCGCTGCTTTTGCCGATATACCATAAGCATAATGACAGAGATAAAAAAATTCCTGCAAAGTCAGGTTGTAGCTTTTATATATTCTTCGGCTTCGGCGTTTACGAATTGTTTCGAACAAATTGGCATGAGGAATCGCGTCCTTGTACTCGTCAAAACTGATAAAATGGTGTGCCGGATAAGGCTTGTACGCCTGACTCGCGCGCGAGTGGTACATCTCGCTATTGAAAGATTCAATACTCAGGCCAAGAATTCGGCTTGACCACCTGTCCAGTTTTGAAAACTCATGAAACGTCAAAGCTTGCGAGTCTCGAAAATTTTTGCTTCCATAGGCGCCAAAATCGATTTTATCATATTCTTGTCGAACAAAAATATGTTGTGTTTTCACGATCACCTCCTTGTTTAGGGAAATGGATGAGGGTATGGATTCAGTCGGTCAAATGATTTGGCCTGATAGCCGCATTTGCCAGGTACATCGTAAAGTCGTTCTCCCCCTAAAAAGTAATAGTTATAGTCTCCTCCCAATTGAACAAGTTGTGGAGAAATCACTTTTACACTGTGGTATCCTGCCTCCAAAGCATCGGAGGTAGTCAGATTTTTTAACAAGATGTCGCATTGACAATCGACAAACAGGCGCAGAATTCGCTTCACCTCATCTCGTTCATCGTTCACCCGTTTCTCTTCAAAATCGATCACTTTTGTTGGCAGTGCATCTCTCCACACATCAAATACATGCCACAAGTCTGTGCGCTTGAGATAAAAAATCGAGTGCTCCTCGAAATTATGGACGTGCTCAAAACGATTCGGATACCAATCCCTTTTGACGCCCAAGAGATAGCGAAAATAAGACACCGCCTGTCCCATCTCTTTTATCACTTTATCCAAGGCCTCGGCAAATGTGCTACGACATGCTGATCCGACAGCGACAAAATCCCCATACTCGGCTTTGCCAAAGCACATACCGAGAACGGTCGGCAGTTTTATATCATAAGTGATATCAAAAAAATGATATTCATAATGAGGTGGATAAAACCTCCTTAAAAAGCTTTCAATTTCCGCGGCAATTAAAATTTTTGCGGGGACAATATTGTGCATCCATGTCATAACAAAAGCGTCTCGTTCGACCAACTCGTATAGACCATTCAAAACAGCTTTATAAAAGTTTGTATGCGCCGCCAGCCCGGTAGAAGTGGAGAGTCCGATTAGTTCTTCCTCTTCTGCCCAGGGCAGGTAAATCAATGAGGCGGGGAACCATCTTTCCTTCCCGGTTTTTAAATCCAAACATGGTGCCCAGTGCACCTCCTGATCCTCGGAAAACGGGACAAAAGGAAAGTTAAACTTTTCATATTGACGCGGGTGAAACAGGGCGACATCGTTCGGATGCACCGCCGGTTTGTCCAATTGATTGTAACTGCTTTTAATGAATGCACTTCGATTATAAAAGGTTGGACAATATCGTTCAACTACTTCACCCAGAGTGGACAATATGGCATCGCGCCAGTTGTAGCCGCAACCGCTGCTACGGCCACTAAAACGCAAAGCACCCAATCGTGTCGAGTCACATGGATAGATTCCATACGCAATCAATTGAGGATCACCGTGCAATACTGGTAACTTTGAAATGTAATTCAAAATCCCAATTTGTGTTGAAATGAGTTGTTTCGCTTTTTTGAGCGCATACAGCTCCGAGCTTTTCATATGAACTCCCCCTCTCATGTCAAGGTCACAGGTTCTAACCAGGGCGCCTGCAAAAAATCCTGCGCCGGTTCGCACACCGGGCAGGTCGGCACCTTGAGCAATTTGTGATGTGTGATCGTCAAAGAGAAATAATCAATGGTTATAAAAGTTTTATACAACGACGGCACAGACCATTCGGTCACATATTTCAGCGTTTCCAGGACACTGATAGAAGCAATCAAATCATATAACGGGATGGGGGCACCACAGGAAGTCGAAGAGCGCTTGCCATTCCTGAGATATTTTTCAAATTCCTCGAAATGAGGGACGAATTCCATATTGCTTTTCATGCGAGTCATGAGACAATGATAGCAGCCATTGTGCCGTCCAGTGAATAGAGGACCAATGCTCGCCGACAACGCATTGCAGCCCTGGATAAAAAGCCATGGAATATTCTTTGTCACCGCTAATTGGTTGATTTGTTCGAGGACACCGGGATTCCATTCATTGGAATCAACAATTGAGAAATCGCTTTTTTCTATGTGCGCTAAGATTTGATCTTCCGAAGAAGTGATCTCTACTGTCGAGATATTTTCAAAACCACACATTTTTGCCTTTTGCGCGATCAGGTCGATGCGAAACTTGTTTCCGACGATAGCCAGTATGGTGTTTTGAACTCGTTCCTGCATCTGGAACGCCGGTGGGGATTTGGGCGATTTGCTATAATCCCAGAAATTCAATTGTTCGGTGAGATGGTCGGCAAAACGATCGCGGAGGTCATCTTCGACCAATAAATCAAGTTGACGTAGCTCTTCAATCACTGCATTCACTTTTTCCTTGGGGTGCTGTTCATAAAGCTCATGCAATATTTCATCTATATCTCGCTTTTCATCTTGCAACTGATGCACGCTCGCCAAAAAGATGTCTTTTTCTTCCTGGTCATAAAATTCTACTGTAAAAAAATCATCTTTGCAGCGGATTTGATAAATACCGTGCTTTTGATCTTCAAAAACTTGATAAATCTCTTTGATCATTCTTTCCCCCCGTTGGGTTTTATCCATTGATTTATGCAATGATGGCAGGACAATTTCGCTCTGCCTATATGCAGACGTGAATCAATCCTCGTTAACAGAAGAATCTTGAATGTAAACAGCTTAAACCAAAATAGGATCCGCCGGATCTTCGGCTTCACAGGTATTGCTATTACAGCACGTACATGTGCTCGTCGTCGTACAACATCCTGCGGCTGCATACAATTTGCGTAAAAATCGACTAGATTTCATTTTGGTAATCTTCATATCAACCTCCTTTCAGAATGAAAAATCACGTTGCCCTGCCATCATTTTTTCCCGCTTCAAAGTAGTGTACTAAAAATCTGACTGCACAGTCGCATTCATTTTCTTTTTCAAGGTGGGCAATAAATAATTGGAGACCCACTTGTACTCTGGATTAATTTTTAGAGCCTTCTGGTAATAATATTCCGCTAATTGCAAGCTGTCCTCCCTGGCTGCTATTTGTCCCAACCACACATAGGTTTCATCTTCCCCCCACTGTGGATAGATATCCGACGGTGGCTCATATGAAGAAAACAAATCAAGCGCTTTTGCCAGATCAGCCTTGGCTTTTTCGAATCCACCGCCAAAAGCCTTTGGTACGAAATAAGCAGACCTTCCGGAGACCAAATAAAGCCGCGGATTATCGGGTTCGAGCTTTGTCGCAGTTTTTATCGCTTTTTTTTGTTTCTTGCTTAATTGAATGGTGTTTTTGCTGTCGACGCCGATTTGCAATCCATACATATTGGCCAGGAGTGTCCATGATTCAGCAAATTTTTTATTCAGCTCTAGGCTCATCTCCAAATGCTCAATGGCATCATTGATGAGTTTTGCTTGTTGATCCTGATCATCACGAACGAAATAGTATAAATTCTGATTGGCTAAAGCGATATAGTAATGCACGAGCCACTCTTGCTGATTCATCATCAACATTCTCTCGAAAAGCTGCCTGGTTTGTGCTAGTTCATCAATATCGCCGTTGTTTATTGCTTGTTTCATTTTGTGTCTGTTCTCAATAATATAGGAATCCAACGTTTGCGACAGCGCGCTCGTAAAACAAGTTAGTAAAAACACAATCAGAAAAGCGAAAGGATGACCAAGGCTGTACTTTTTCATTTCGATACCTCTAAATTCTGATAAATTTGATTTTTATGATCCAGAATACAATCGAAAAAAACAGCAAAACAAATGATGCAAGAGCGATAAACTGAACAGCACCAGTCGCCAGCGAGGAGTTCATCGTGAATTTATCTCTCGCCTGGGGCAGCAACTCGTCTTTTATCCAATTAAAATTTTTATTAAATAAAAGTGCCTGATTATAATAGTACACGGCCAAGTCCAGGCTGTCTTCATGAACAGCTATTTGACCGAGCCACGCCAGGGCATCTTCATAACCCCATCGCGGGTAGGCCTTTGTTTGTTGATCCTCGCTGATGAACAATTGAACAGCTTTTTTTAGACATTCTTTTGCGCGCTGTCTATCCCCGCCGGCATATGATGGAGCGAAATAGTAATGAAGACCCTTGACCAAATAAAGACGCGGATTGTTCGGTTCAAGATGTGCAGCCTGCCCAAGACATTGCCACATGCTGCGCATGAAATCTGCTGTTCGCTGTGGTTCAAATAAAACATGGAAATCGAGACCATGTGCTTTGAGAATGTATGCATCAGCTGTTGCCTGGAAACAAAGACTCTGATCAATATGTCGTAAAGCCTCTTCGAGGTGAGCAAACGATTGATCCCTTTCACTGCAATTGAAATAATGCACAGCAATATTAAAATGAATAAACGATAAATAATAAGAGACGATTGCACACTCGTCGTGATCACACGTCGTTGTTTCGAGCTCCAGAAGGAGTTGTTCGAAACTCTCAATATCCATATCAGCTCGAGCGCGATAAATACGCTGAACAAGGTGTTCACTCACTGGATTGCTGCGCTCGCTACAGGCTAAAAGACAAACCGAGCTCAATAAAACTTCAAGTGAGCAATAAACACAGATGATTCTCGGAAAAAACATGACCGTCTCCTAACGTTCACACCTTTCAGGATATGCTGAAACGAATGATGTCGTTTCGAAATCGCAATCGATTGAGATGCTTGATGAGCTCATTGTATTTTATATCCAGGTGTTCCGGTGTCATTTTATTGGGTCGAAAGACTGTATGCGCTAAATTGTATTTGTTCCAGTTGGTGTCAATTATTCGCCCCTGTTTTTCAAACTGGTAATAAATATCTGTGCCCGGGAATGGCGTCAGAATACCAACCAGTGGAACTTCAATTTTACTCTTGTCAACAAAGTCATATATATCTTCAAATACACCATCATCATCATCATCCAAACCGACAATAAATGATCCAATAATTTCGATGCCAACGTCGTGAATTTTCCGGACAGCATCCATGTAGTGATCAACATTATTGACGGATTTTTTATTGATGGCGACAATGTTGTTACGATTCATGCTTTCTATGCCGAGAAAAACGGAAGCACATCCCGAACGCGCTGCCAACTTGAGCAGCTCGTCATCTTCCGCAATTTTGAGACTCATTTGTGATCCCCATCTTTTGCGGTACGGCAACAGGGCACGAAACAGCTCTTTTGCATATTTGGTATTGCCAATTAAATTATCATCATTAAAAAAGACTGGCGTCTTCTGAGGGAGCGTCAGTATCTCCTCGATCACCTGATCGATCGGGCGCAACCGGAGTTTCCGGCCGAACATTTTGGTGACACAACAAAAGTTGCAGTTATGGGGACACCCTCGTGTGCTCATGACTGAATTTAAAAAGCCATTTGGAGGTCGGTAAGCAATTCCCGCCACTAAATCCAGTCGCGGGTGTGGCACATTATGCAAATCCGGCGCAATAGCAGCGTGATAGCACTTTTTCAACTCCCCTTTTTGAAAATCCTCCAGCAAGAGGGGCCAGAGCTGCTCTGCCTCACCCTGAACGACAGCGTCGGCATGTTCTGATGCCTCCTGATTCATATAGGTGACGTGGATACCACCCAGGACAACCGGCATGCCCAGTTGCCGATATTCGTCTGCTAATTGATACATCCGACGGGCGTGCATGGTCATACCGGAGATGCCCACAAGATCAGCATCAATGATGTGCTCCAGGAGACCGTGTGCCTCATCATAAATCTGCACATCAATGTGCGGGGGTGTATAGGCTGCCAGGTAGGGCAAAGCCAACATAGGAAACAGCGGTCGGGTACGGTTGCCTTCAATAATCGGCTCGCCCTCCTTGTTATCAATTCCCGCATTAATCAGCAAGACTTTCAATTCTCCCCCCAGTCTTTTCAAATACTCGTCTGGACGCCCAGATAAAATGTGCGTCGAATCGTTGATTTCACCGCCACCCGTTCCACATAGTCTTCCGAATAACGATAATCCATGATATTGTCCCTGTCAAAAAGATTGTTCACCGCCAGGTAAATCACTGAAAAATTGCCGGGGAAAAGGGCAAAAAAATGATTGACAGCGACGTCGGTTCGATGATAGGTGGGCACACGTTCATCATGATAAGTTCCGGGAGAGCTTGAGTAGGGTTTGCCGGTGGCGAATCGGTATTTTAAAGCTATTGACCATGTGGGGGCAAATGTATATTCTAAAACCGGCGTCGCATTCACAGCAATATCAAATCGAGTTGCGACGAGATATGGTGCATCCATCCATTTTCGTTTCGACTCTAACAGACTCAATGAGATTCGCCCGGATAACGCCCGCCATGCTGATTTTAGAAAAATATCAATGCCTTTTGCATGGCCATAGCCGTCGTTTGTATAGTTGACCATCGGATCTTGCAACAGCAGGTCATGGTAATCTTTATAAAATCCCTCCACCCGAAACAGTGTTTCTCTTTTTTGATAAAAAAGCCCCAGAATATAATGCCACGCCTTGAAAGAAGACAATGCTGGATTACCGACGACAACATCGTAACGATCGGGCTGCGGAAACTGATGATAACGCCCGACCGATAAGACAAGGTCAATGGCCGGCTTGACTTTAAAGACAAAAGACTGCCGCCAGTCAACAAAGCGGTCGCCCGATTTTGTATCTGTTTCGAAACGCAGGCCGGTTTGCGATTGCAGCTTATCCCCTGCCTGTATACGCCATTGATGATACAGCGCCAGCCTCTTTGAGAAATAGCGCACATCCACGGGAAACAGCACTCCATCGGCTTGGTCCCCCTGAACCGGAATCGTCCCGGTCACGTTCTCATGATGCTGAAAATAATCCAGTCCACTCAATATATGGACAGGAGACGAAAAATATTCCGCAGCCACTCGAGTCTGATAAAGATGATGCCGGGTTTTCAGATCGAGTGTAATAAAGTCATCAGACTTGAAAAAACCCGAGTATGCCAGATTACCTTTGAACAGCCACTTTGGCGATAACGTATGGTTCCAGTGCACGTTATATAAAACACTCGAATTGTCTCCGGAATAAAACTCGGTACGGCCAGGTTCGATAACAGATACGCCGATGTTATCGCGCTCGTGGAACAAAAACAGCTTCACGTATCCTTGCTGCGAGTAACGCCAGACAGTGTTCAGGTTGATATCCCAGGAAACCGGATACTGACTGAATTCATGGTTGTGGCGATTCATTTGAAATAAAAGTGTCGAGTTGCTATAATTTGCCGAAGCACTCATACCAAGCGTGCTCTGAATAATCGGCATCTCAATGCCGATCGCCTGATTGGCCACGCCGGCACCAAGCGAAATTTTCCGAACATCTGGTATCAAGTGACTGGACATGGCGAGTACACCGGACAAAGCATTGCCGTACTCTACGCCATAACCCCCGGTTGAAAAGAAGGTGCCGGAGAGCAAAAACGGCGAGATCATGCCAAAAAAGCCGCCATTGGGTGATTCGAATTTGTAGGGATGAAAAAGATAGGCACCATCCAGGACAACTGCAGTTTCATTGACATCACCGCCGCGCACAAACAGGCCGGCACCATCTTCAACTTGCTGAACACCGGGAAAAGTCTGAATCGCCCACATGACATCCGCCGCCGCACCAGGTGTCTTGACGATATCCAGCGAGGACAAAGTGACCTGCCCCTCGTCACCGCTGCTGTAGGAACTGGCGGTGATATAAATGGGGCGACTCTGCAGCGACTTTTCCCTGAGAATAATCGACATATACGAGGGACTCTCCGTCTGAAAGGGAATCGGTGTACAAAATTCCTCGTAGCCAATATGCCGGCAGACCAGCGTATCAAACAATGTGCTGGCTGCGCTAAATGAAAAAAACCCGTGCTCATCTGTCATGTCACCGATGAGGCTTCCCTTTAAAAAGACATTCGCATACGGAATGGCAGCAGCATCTTTATCATATACATGACCGGTGATTTTATAGACCTTTTCAGTCGATAAAAGAGAACTTGATAAAAAAATAACCATAAGGATAACTTTTCGAGCATACTGCGCTATTTTAATTCGCTTGACCTTTTTCATCACATCTATTAAAAGATTCGACATACGATGTTCACCTTTTTACAAGATTAATGCCAGAATTTCATTGAAGTTTTAAGCCAGTTAAGCATGCTGTTTTTATTATATTTGAGCCAATATTATATTGAGTGCTTACAGCCTCATCGCTTTGGTGAGTCCAGCGAGGTGAATTTTTAGCTCTGCTGTTCACTTTTAATTCCCAAAAATTCATTTGCTTACCTGCTGTTCAACCAAGTGCATGTTTATTCACTCCACTGAACACATTTTCCCGTATATGGTGCGGTGCAGAAATAAATAAAACTTGCGATAGTCTGTCTCCTGGACATTGAGCTTTTTCGCTAACACCCGTAACTCACCATGCTCTTTGAGTCCATCATCAATGATCGATTTGACATCTTTTCGACTCAGATTGCTTTGGCGGAAGGGTCTATACACACAATGCCAAAAGTCACAGTTTTTTTGCTCGATTTCGGCGACCACTGTGTGATACAGCGACTCTTCCTCCACCTGCTCTCCATGCCAGCCGGTTTGATGATTTCTTACTTCTTCTGATAAATCACATCTGCGAATGATCTCGTCATTGCTGCGATACATGGCTGCTTGCACTTCATAGCGCAACTGGCGAATGTTGCCTGGCCAGTGGTAGCCCGACAGGGCTTCGCAAGCATCCCCGTGTAGTTCTCTCTTTTCGTCGCAATTGGCGACTTGCATGAAATATTCTGCCAATTCCAGGATATCATGCTCTCCTCTCTCGCGCAATGGCGGCAAGTGCAGCTGAGCCCCCTTGATGCGATAATATAAATCCTTTCGAAAAAGACCCGTTTGAACTGCTTTTTCGACATCCTTGTTTGTAGCCGCCACAATTCGCACATCAACATTGGACGGCGTCGTGGCACCGAGTGGTGTCACCTCGCCATAATCTAACGCTCGTAAAAGCAATGCTTGAATGTCGAGGGACAATTCGGCGATTTCATCGAGGAACACCGTACCACCTTTTGCTTCAACAAAAATGCCGTTGCGATTTTGAAACGCTCCGGTATAGCTGCCCTTCTTGTGGCCAAACAAGCTTGAAACAGCTGTATTTTTATCATCCCAATAGGAGCAATTTACTGTTAAAAACGGCCCGGGACGGCCACTGAGGAGATGAATGGAACGCGCCCACAACTCCTTTCCTGTTCCAGTTTCCCCGGTGATAAGGACAGGAATATCTTTTTCGGCAAAATTACGCAGATTCCTCTGACTGTCGAGTAACGCCGGACAGTTACCAATAATACAAAGACTCTGCCCGTCAAACAACTCTTGCGAGCGACGGTACAGCCAATATCTTTGTAAATACATCTCAATATAGTCAGTGATTTTATCGATGGTGTTGCTGAACCTCTCATCGGCCCGGATAACATAAACACCATAGAGATGGGATTGATATTTCAGCGGCACAGCCCAAAACGTGTTCTTGTCGCGCTTTATGCTCGTCACTTTCTCCTGCATAAAATCAAACAATAATTTGCGTTCGGGAAGCAGTGTCACCTCTGGCTGACAGAAACAGACAACATTATTTTTCTGCTTCACCGGATTTTCTTCAAAACACATCAAGCCAATGAGCGGTACGCCCCAGATGTGTCGCGATGTATAATAGATATAGTGCAGCATTTTTTCAAAAGAGCCAAACATTTTCCAGGAAGCACTAAAAGAACGTCCATATTTCGAGTACTCTTGCTGGCTATTCATCACTCTCCTCTGCGAGTATCAGACACCTCGAAATTCCTTGTTTATTTTATATCGCAGAAATGTACGACATCAAAATGGATTGAATTCTTCACCCCATAAACCCCTGTTCATTCGGACCAATTCAGCATGAAATACTAAACAAAGCAGAAAAACACCTCATTAATTTTCCTGCTAATAATAGAAGCGAAAAGTCCGCAAGAACTCTCAAACTTTAAAAAAATGAGTTAAATTTTGTGGGAACTCTATTTTATGATGGGAATATCCTGCGTCGTTTGAAATGGCAGGTTGACCGGGCCAAAAGGTGTGCTCAAATCCGTGTCACCGGTGATGGTGGCCTGAACGCTATTCCCTTTCAATATCGACGTCAATGATCCCAGGGCGCCGGAAAAATCGAGAGATACAGGCACTTTGATCTCCCCGCTCCCTTTGGCAGGAACAGATGCCAGCTTTTCGGTGCTGCCCTTTATTAATTGACTGCCGGCCAGGGCAATGTCGTAATTCAGCTTGCCAATATCAAAAGCAAACACATTATTATTGACGAGATTGAGCCCGACCTCCAGATCAATACCGGTGAACCCCATTTTTTTCACCTGTAATCCGGAAAATTTGATCTGCGGAATTCGTACATTCGGCAGACTGCCCGACTTTTTAAAGGGAATATCAAAATTTGACAACAATCCACCCGGACGCAAATTACCAACGAGACTAAACGACAAACTGTCGAGGTCTTTGGTCTGAGTCATCAACTCGTATAACTTTTTGAAATTTACTGTAACCGGTATGCTGATATTCGAGTTGGCCGCGGCCGCGATGTCAATTTGACGGGCTTGATCCGCGGAGAGAAACTCTTTTCCCTCAATGGCAAATTGGTAAGAATAGCCCTCAAGATCAACGCCAAAAGCATTTTGATTGCTGATGAGGAGACCAAAATCCAGCGTGACATCTTCAAAGGAGAAATCGGTAATATTTACGCTCTCGACTTTGACGTCCGGTGGGACGACTAACTGCTGTAATGTTGCACAGCTCATGAACAACGTTAGTCCAACAATTAGGATTATATTCGATATTCGAATTCGCATGGTCGTTCTCCATTTTACCAAACTTAATTTTTAGACTATTTTAACAGATTTTTAAACTCAGATTTCAACAATTATTGATGACATCGGCACACATCCTTTGAGTGCACCGAGTTAATGCTTGCAAATAGCGAGTGAATTGATTAAAATTGAAAACGGATTAAAAGCATAAAATATTTCCCGGAACAGGAAAACCATGAAAAACGACAGGATAAAACTCGGCATTAGCAGCTGCCTGCTGGGCGAAAAAGTCCGCTATGACGGTGGCCATAAACTGGATCGATATCTTGTCAATGTGGTTGGCCCATTTGTAGACTGGATCCCCATCTGTCCGGAAGTGGAATGTGGCCTGCCGATTCCGCGAGAGTCAATGCGACTCGTACAAACTGGCACCGGTGTGCGATTGCTCACAGGTAAAAGCAAAATTGATCATACCGAGCGGATGCTCCGCTGGATCGATAAACGCCTCGATTTATTGGAGCAAGAAAATACATGCGGCTTTATTTTCAAAGCCAAATCGCCCAGCTCGGGTATGCGTGATGTTAAAATTTATGGCGAAAACGGCATGCCTGTTGGTAAAGGAGCCGGTTTATTCGCTTCCATGTTGATGCAGCGATTTCCACATTTGCCGGTTGAGGATGAAGGCCGACTGAACGATGCCGGATTGCGAGAGAACTTTATTGAACGGGTGTTTGTTTATCACCGTTGGCGAAAATATCTCGCTAACGGCGCTTCGCGAAAAGAGCTGGTCAATTTCCATACGGATCATAAATTATTGCTCATGGCGCACAGCGAAAAGCACATGCGGGTCCTGGGCAAACTTGTGGCAGCACCTCAGACAAGAGATAAAGACGACTTGAATCACGACTATTTTGTCAATATGATGGAGGGACTCAAACTCAAAGCAACGGTCAAAAAGAATGTCAATGTCCTGCAACATATTGTGGGCTATTTTAAAAAGCAGTTAACGGCAGCGGAAAAGCAGGAGGTATTGCAGGTCATCGATTTGTATCACCAACATCTTATTCCGCTCATCGTGCCGGTGACGCTGCTAAAGCATTTTGTCAATAAATATGATGAATCCTATCTCAAACGGCAATATTATCTCAATCCGCATCCGGCGGAGCTGATGTTGAGAAATCATGTGTAAAAACCAAATTGGGAGAAAAAATGCAAAGAGACGTACTATTGATTCTCGTCAGTTCAAGAAAAGAGTCCGCCACCACGGTGCAAAAAATTTTAACCGAGTGGGGATGTTTAATCAAAACACGTTTGGGCTTGCATGAGGGTGTGCTCGAAGAGTGCTCTGAAAGCGGTTTGATTTTTATTGAATTGGTGGGTGAGAAAGAAAAGCACGCCGAGTTGGCCCGCAAATTAAATTTACTCAAAGGCGTTGAAGCCAAACTGGTGACGCTGTCAGTCGAGGTGTAAAAGGATCGTACACATGAAAATTATCGTTAATGGCGAGCAGATCACCCAGGAGGTCATTGATCAGGAGATTCAGAATCAGCGCCGGCAAAATCCACGTTTGAATGACGAGCAGATCAAAACGTTAGCCAAACAGAGTATTATCGATTGGACAATTATTCGTCAGCAGGCAAATAAAGCCATCGCCAGTGTGCCAACTGCTTTGGTGGACAACGAGTATGCAAAGCTGGTTGATCAGCACAACGGTGAGGCCAAGTTTTTCGAGAACTTTGGCTTGAAGAAAAAAGATGCTCCGCGAGTCAAAAAAGACCTGGAACAGAATATCAAGATCAATCAATTTTTACGCGATTTGACCAGAGATATTCCAGCGCCGACAGATGCCGAAATTCGCTATTTTTTTCAAAAAAACGAAAAAGACTTTACCATCCCGGAGCAGATTCACGGCGCCCACATTGTCATGCGGCCCAATCCAGCCGATCCGAGCGTCGCCTATAAGGAAATGAAGGAAATCCGCCAAATGCTCTTGGATGGCGGGGATTTTGCCCACATCGCCAACGAGCATTCATCGTGTCAGGATGAAGGTGGTGACCTGGGATGGTTTTCTCCGGGTCACATGGTAGAAGCCTTTGATACGATTGTTTTTTCAATGAATATCGGCGAGATTTCTCCCGTCTTTCTGACAGAGTTTGGTTATCATATTGCCACGGTTTACGATAAAAAACCGGCTCGCCGCAAATCATTGGAGGACGTAAAAGATGAAATTATCGATCGCCTCAAAACCGACAAGGGAGATGATTTGATTGGTGAGTGGGTCGACAAGCAAAAGGAGAGCGCCGACGTTCAAATCGTCGACGAAAAATCCTGAAAGCGCCTTCCTGTCTTGCTTTTCCTTTCATGATACAATAGCCACGCTGGCGCTGGCGCCGATACGATTGGCTCCGGCCTTGAGCATGGCGACAGCGGTGCTAAAATCACGTATTCCGCCCGCTGCCTTGACGCCACATTCTGCACCGACAACACGTCGTATCAATTCGACGTCGGCCAGGGCAGCACCCGGCCCATTGAAACCCGTTGACGTTTTGATAAAATGTGCGCCGGCTTCCTTGCACAGGACGCAGGCAGCGACTTTTTCCTCTTCATCTAACAAACATGTCTCAATGATAACCTTGACCGTCGCCTCGTTCGCGGCATCAACGACTTGCAGAACGTCATCATAAACGGATAGATAGTCTTTATCTTTGAGGTTGCCAATATTCAGAACCATGTCAATTTCATCCGCGCCGAGAGCGACAAGCTCTTCCGCTTCCAACGCCTTGGTTTCCGTCGTGCTGGCGCCAAGTGGAAAACCGACCACGCTACATACCAAAACGTCGCTGTCTTCAAGGAATTCCACGCACAGCGGCAACCAGGTCGGATTGATGCACACTGAGGCAAAGCCATACTGCTTGGCCTCCTCACATAACTTTAAAATATCCTCCTGTCGTGCATCCGGCTTGAGTAATGTATGATCTATAAACGATGCGATGGACTCCCCATCGAGTGACGCGATATCAATTGTCCTCAACAAGGGTCGGTTTTTATATTCTGCATGCGTCTGCGTAATCAGCTTTTCAAAATAGTGTTGAGACATTGTCCCTCGCTTTCATGTAAGTATCAAAATCATATATGGTTTGGCGCTCTTTAGGAAAAATCCTTGACTTTTTTCTTAAAGACCTCGACCATGGCCGATGCCTGCTCTGTTGTCGGCGCCTCGGCGATCACGCGAATGATGGGTTCTGTATTTGACGCTCTGATATGAATCCATGAATTTTCATATAGCAGCTTCAAACCGTCCAGCGTGTTTATATTTTCGTCCGCGTGCTGTTCGGCGAGTTTGTTGACAATTGCCCGGGCATCAGCAGCAAAGCCCAATTCAATCTTGTCTTTTATCATAGAGTAATGTGGCACAGATGCGTGCAATGCTGACATATTTTTTCCGGATTCCGCCATATACTGCAACATCAAAGCGATCCCGACGGGAGCATCTCGCCCGATATGCAGTTCAGGATATATGACACCGCCGTTGCCCTCGCCGGCTATCACCGCACCAATCTGTTTCGCTTTAACGGCCACGTTTATTTCTCCGACTTTGGTGCGAAACACACGTCCGCCAACCTGCTTTGCTATGTCATCAATCGCGCGCGTCGTTGACAAATTGACAACAACATCACCGGGCGTTTTTGACAGGACAAATTTTGTCACCAAAACCAGTGTGTATTCTTCACCAAGTGGATTCCCCTCCTCCGAGACCAACGCGAGCCGATCAACATCCGGATCCACCGCCAGACCGAGGTCAGCATTGTGCTCAAGTACAGCGCGACTCAAGTCACCAAGATTCTCCGGCACCGGCTCTGGATTGCGCGGAAACAAACCGTTCGGTTCTTGGTTCAGGAATATAGGCACGCAACCCAGCGCTGCAAAAAGCTGCGGCAGAATGGCCGCGCCAGCGCCGTTGCAGCAGTCAATAACAATCTTGAATTTTTTTGATCTGATCAGATCCACATCAATGAGCGATAAATTGAGAATAGCATCAATATGTTGCTCGGCGGCATGTTGAAAAACATGCACTCTGCCAATTTTATCCCATGCGACAAGATTATAATCAGCGTTTTCAACGCGGTTTACAATTTTTTCACCTTGTTTCTGTCGCAGAAACAGACCGTCGGGCGCTAACAGCTTTAAAGCATTCCACTGCTTTGGATTATGGCTGGCCGTCAAAATAATGCCGCCGGCATGGTCAGGCCGCTCAGTCACCAGTGCGGTCGTCGGCGTGGATGCAAGATCGATATCAAGTACATCGCAACCAACAGCCATTAATCCAGACCATACCGCATATTTTAGCATTTCACCGGAGACGCGCGAATCACGGCCCACAACCACTCTCCCTGGAAATTCGCTGCCATAGGCTTGCGCAAACTGCATGGCAATCTCCGGTGTCAAACCGTCGCCAATAATACCGCGGACGCCGGAGACAGAAATCATCAAGTTTTTTAGTTCCTTCAATTGCACCTCATTTATTCTTTGATTCAGCAATAGAACTTAATATTAAAATGACGAATAAAGCAAGAACAAAGATTGCCAATTTGTAAAACCGATCAAAGCACTGCGTTACGAGTGAAGGAATTCCCTTGCTTCCTATGCTTATTTTTATTATCTAATCATTCAATACATGAGCATTTCACTCATAATCATACAGAATAACTTGGAATCACGCACACACATTTTACAAAATATAAAGCAATCGCTCGAAACACCCAGCCAATTGCCGGATGATCCAGAATTTGTCGAAAAGCGCATAAAAGAAAAATTAGAGGCTCACACGCCAGCAACCGCCGAAAGCCTCACCGATTTATTCCAAAGCGAATTACAGAACGTCGCTGGTGAGTTTATAGCCGTCTCTACCGACAAAGAAGCTGCCTCCATCATCGAGAATATCATCCGCGAGAGTGGGGCGACAACTGTGGCTTACGCCGGCTCGGGCAGAGCGCAAAGCGTGCTGACGCTCCTGGCAGACAACTGCACGATCATCAGACCGGAACAGTTAGATGCGCCGGATAAAGTGGCGACTGTCGCGGCACTAGCCATTACGATAGTCGACATTGACTATGCTATTGCGGACTCGGGCACATTGGCGATTTTGTTCAATAAAACGACCAGTACATTGCCGTATTATTTGCCGGAGATCGTCATCGCGCTCGTTTGGAGAGATCAACTTGTGCGGCATCATTTTGAGTTGTTTGAAAAAATTAAAGAGTCGGCAAAAAATATGCTGCTTTTCACCGGACCGAGTCGAACTGCGGATATCGAAAAAATATTGATTCTCGGCGCGCATGGTCCACGCCGGCTCATCGTCATTTTTAGAGATGAAAAATAAAAAGGGAGACAGCATGTCATCAGCATATCAAGACCTGTTCGGCGCCACATCACCATTCCCGACGGATTCTGGCGTCGCTTCAATCTTCAAACTGGAAACTCTCGAAAAAAACGGCATCGGCAACATCTCCAATATGCCATGCAGCATTAAAATTCTGCTTGAAGCAGTGTTGCGTCATTGCAACAATTACGATGTCACCGAAGAAGCCGTACATCATTTAGCCAATTGGCAGCCGGCACAGCAGTCCGCTGCAGAGGTGCCGTTCAAACCGGCGCGCGTGTTATTGCAGGATTTCACCGGCGTGCCGGCAGTGGTTGATCTCGCAGCGATGCGCTCCGCCATGGCGCGACTGGGCGGCGATCCCAAAAAAATTGAACCGCTCATTCCCTGTGATCTGGTCATCGACCACTCCGTGCAAACAGATAAATATGGCACATCCGATGCCCTCAAAGTGAATATGGAAATCGAGTTCCAGCGCAACCGAGAACGATATGAATTTCTCAAATGGGGACAGCAGGCTTTTGCCAAACTCGGTGTTATACCGCCAGGCGTGGGGATCATTCATCAGGTGAATCTGGAATATCTGGCGCGAGGTGTGTTCGAAGAGGAGGGTATCGTCTACCCTGACAGCCTGGTCGGCACGGATTCGCACACGGTGATGATCAATGGCCTCGGGATTGTCGGCTGGGGTGTCGGCGGCATCGAAGCGGAGGCGGTGATGCTGGGTCAACCGCTTTTTATGTTGGCACCGCCGGTGATCGGATTCAAACTGGAAGGTGAATTGCCGGAAGGGACGACGGCAACAGACTTGACCCTGACCGTTGTCCAGATGTTGCGCAAAAAGGGGGTTGTCGGCACATTTGTCGAGTTTTACGGTGAAGGCGTAACAAAAATGAGTCTGCCGGATCGCGCGACCGTCGCCAATATGGCGCCGGAATACGGCGCAACCATGGGATTTTTTCCCATGGACGAGGAGAGCCTGAATTATCTCCGTCGCACCGGTCGACCGGAAAAACTGGTCCGGCTCGTTGAACGGTATATGAAAGAGCAGGGGCTCTTTCGCACTCCCGAGACGCCCGATCCCCATTTTTCCGACACACTCGTGCTCGACATGAGCACGGTCGAACCCTCTTTAGCCGGTCCCAAACGGCCACATGACAGGCTCCACCTGGGAGATATGAAAAAAGCGTTCTATCAGTCCTTGAAAGCGCCGATGAAAGAACGCGGTTTTGAATTAAGTGAAGCACAGCTCAAAAACTCGGCAACCGTCACGCTAAACAACCACGCTCATGCTGTCACGCATGGTTTTATCGCGATCGCTTCGATCACCAGTTGCACGAATACCAGCAACCCGGCGGTCATGTTGGGCGCCGGCCTTCTGGCGAAAAAGGCGGTGGAAAAAGGACTGCGAGTCCCCAATTATGTCAAAACAAGTCTGGCACCCGGCTCGCGCGTGGTGACCGAGTATTTAAATAAAGCAGGTTTAACGCCCTATCTCGATCAACTCGGATTTCATACTGTCGGATACGGCTGTGCCAGTTGTATTGGCAACAGCGGCCCGTTAGCCGAGGCGGTTGCTGAAGCGATTGAAAAGAAAAATATCATCGCCGCATCGGTGCTCAGCGGCAATCGTAATTTTGAGGGCCGGGTTAATCCGCTTGCCAAGGCCAATTATCTCGCGTCGCCGCCGTTAGTGGTCGCATTCGCTTTGGCCGGACGGGTGGATATTGATCTGACGACCGAGCCCATCGGTTTTGGCAAGGATGGCGAAAATGTCTATTTAAAAGACATCTGGCCGTCACAAACCGAGTTGATGGCGATTTTCACCAAAGCGAGCAATCCGGAAATGTTTGCCAAAATATACCGCGACGTCAACGCCTTGAGTCCGATGTGGAAGGATGTGCGTACAACCACTGGCGATATTTATGAATGGGATCCGGACTCGACCTATGTGCAGGAGCCGCCATTTTTTGTCGATTTGCACGTCGAGCCGGAAAAAGTGGGTCCCATACACAATGCGCGCGTGCTGGCCCTACTGGGCGATTCGGTGACGACGGATCACATCTCCCCCGCCGGTTCGATTCCAAAGGATTCTCCGGCAGCCAAATATCTCATCGACAATGGTGTGGCGCGCGTCGATTTTAATTCTTTCGGCGCTCGCCGTGGTAACGACCGCGTGATGGTGCGCGGTACGTTCGGCAATATTCGCCTGAAAAATCTTTTGGCGCCCGGAACCGAGGGAGGAGTGACGCTTCACGTGCCGGATGGCGAGCAGATGTGGATTTATGATGCGGCGATGCAATACAAGGAAGAAAATGTGCCGCTTGTCGTCCTGGCTGGCAAGGAGTATGGCAGCGGCAGCTCGCGCGACTGGGCGGCCAAAGGAACGCTGCTGCTCGGCGTCAAGGCGGTGATTGCGGAAAGCTACGAACGCATTCATCGCAGCAATCTGGTCGGAATGGGCGTTCTGCCGCTACAGTTTGTTGCGGGTGAGAGCGTCGAGTCGCTGGGATTGACCGGACATGAAGAATTTAGCATCGATATACCGGAACATCTCAAACCGCAACAGGACGTGGTGGTTACGGCTACATTGAAAGAGAAAGCCAAAACATTCCAGGTTCAGCTTCGATTAGACACGGCGGTAGAGATCGACTATTATCGTCATGGCGGCATCTTGCCAGCCGTGCTCAGAAAAATGCTGAATCCATAAAGCCGTGGCTTGTTTATTTTGCTTGCGGCTAAAGGCCGCAACCAACTTTTTGCGCCACGGATGTACCCAGCGCGGCCTTCGGCTGCAACCAAAAACGAGCACTATTCTTTAGAATAGAACGCGGATTGAACGGATGGGACGGATTCTAACGGATGAAGAAATCCGTTCCAATCCG
>JAFGKD010000136.1 GCA_016928775.1 Candidatus Zhuqueibacterota bacterium
CGGATTGGAACGGATTTCTTCATCCGTTAGAATCCGTCCCATCCGTTCAATCCGCGTTCTATTCTAAAGAATAGTGCTCGTTTTTGGCTGCGGCCAAAGGCCGCGCCAGAAAAATCCGTGGTTTCTTGAAAATAACATCACATATTTTTTGCTATTACGGCTTTTTATTTGTAAATTTTATCACATAAAAAGAATCCGATGTGAAGGGTCTATCCTGACATGAAGGAGGAAAAAAATGAAAAAGCAGTATACACCCCTGTTCCAATCCACAAGCCACGCTAAAATTTTTTGTCGGCCACTTTTTAAATGGTTGAGCTTTTTTTCGCCAAAACCGACACAGGTTTTCTTGTCGGTTTTTCTTTTCAGCATTTTGGCGCAAAGCTTACACGCGTCGACAATTGACGGTCTCATTGAGAACAAAGCAGACGTGACGCCCCTTGCCAATGCTAATATCAGCATCGCTGGGACCACTCTGGGAACGATCTCAAATGAAGATGGTGCCTTTATCCTCTCCGATGTACCGCCCGGCAAAATCAACCTCGAAATTAGCTACATAGGCTTTGAGACAAGGCGTCTCACCCTGAATTTATCCGAGGACGAGAACCGCACGATCACCATTCAACTGACACCGCACGCTGTGCCTGCAGGTGAGCTTGTTGTGACCAGTACCCGGTATGAGCGCGCTTTACGCGATGTTGCTTTGCCCCTGGTGAGCGTCAACAAACACCATATTGAACGCGCTTTTCCGCGCGACGTCTCTGAAGCTGTGGCAACAGCGCCCGGATTGAGTATCACCCGCGATGGTGTGTGGGGAACACACGTCGCTATTCGTGGTCTGAGTCGCAACAATATTGTCATGATGATTGATGGCAATCGCATCGATACGGCGAACGATTTGGCCGCGGGATTGTCCATGATCGATATCAATGATGTCGAACGCATTGAAGTCATAAAAGGCGCCGGCTCTTCGTTGTATGGCACCGGGGCCATCGGCGGTGTGGTGAATATTCAGACCAAAGACGCCACCTATGCCGATAATTTTTATATTCGCGGCAACGTGACGGGCGGCTACAGCAGCGTGAATCAGAGTACGCAAGGTTTTTTTGCAGTACAGAGTGGCGGACTCAAGTGGCACGCCAAAGTGACCGGCATGAATCGCTCGGCTCAGGATGCGCAAACACCGCTGGGTGTTCTGCCCAACAGCCACTACAATGAAACAAATATTGCCGCGCGAATCGGCTTTAAACCATCTGCTTTTCACGAGTTCCTGCTCAATTGGCAGCAGTATCGTGGTACGAATATCGGCATTCCGGGCGGCAATAGCCTTTTCCCGGGCACCGCCGAGGTCCGGTATCCCCGTGAAAATCGGGATTTGTTCAGTGCCGAATATATCGCGCGCAACGTGACGCCCGCACTCACAAAAATCTCGCTGAAATATTTTAAACAGGACATTCTGCGAGATGTTGAAAATATTCCGCACATGACAAAAAATATGCCGGACCCGCCAAAACAAATCAATGTCCTCAAAATAGTGCCGGCCGCAACGCATGCGACAACCGGACTGCAACTGCAATCAGACTGGCTGTTTTACGGCCATCATCTCATCGCCGGTATCGATGCCTGGGGTAAAGATATGGACAGCTTTCGTAAAAGAGTCATGCGAATTGATGTGCTGAAACCCGACGGTTCTGTGGCCAATTCGATTGACCAGATCATTGGCGAACGGCCCATTCCCCTGTCAAGCTATCGCAGCGCCGGCTTTTTCCTGCAGGATGAAAAACCGTTATGGACAAATCGCCTGACGATGACGCTTGGCGGCCGCTTTGACGCTATTCACGTCGAAAATGAAAAAACCCTTCAGCCGGTGTATGTGACTGTCAACGGTGAACAAAATGATCATCCGCCGGATCAAATGGTGATGTGGGAAGCAACCACAGCCAATGATAATTCCTGGAGCGGCAATCTTGGCCTGCTCTATAAAGCCTCCGCGGATATGGACGTAACTCTCACCGTGGCGCGCTCTTTTCGATCTCCCTATCTGGAGGAACGTTATCAATATATTGATCTCGGGAATGTGGTCAAAATCGGTGATCCGAATCTCAAGCCGGAGCAGGGTCTATTTGCTGACATCGGTCTGCGCTACTGGGGCAAGCGGGTGACGCTGGTGGGCAATGTCTTTATCAATCAGATAAAAAATATGGTGGCTGAGACGGCCGGCGACTATGAAGGGCGAAATGCCTTGTTCAAAACAAATATTGGATCAGCAGAGCTGTACGGAGCGGATGTGAGCCTGGATATGCAGCTCTACAAGTCGATACATTTTTTCGGCAGCGCCGCGTATGTGCACGGCACGGATACCTTTTTGGGTGAACCCCTGCCGCTGGTGCCCCCACTCAACGGGCGCCTGGGTCTGCGCAGCGCATTGTCCCGATTTTTGGAATTCGAATGCGCGGCACGTGTGGTCGGGACACAAGATCGAGTCGCCGACTGGGAATTAACGACGCCGGGATACACGGTATTTGATCTCTTTATAAATAGCAGGCCCTTTGCTCTCGCACGTATGCAAAGTCAGCTCTTTTTCGGACTATCGAATATCTTTGACCGGTCATACCGGGATCATTTATCAACCAATCGAGGTGCTATCGCCATTGAGCCGGGCAGAAATATCTCCGTAAAATGGCAGCTTGGCATATAAATTAAAGGCATAAACAGAAGGATGGCTGGGCAATGGCTCTGTTTTCGAAAAGCAAAAAGAAAACGGCTGAAAAAATATATCGGCGACCCGAACCGCCAAAACCGACATGGGCACATTTGAATAACTATATCATCGTTGTTCTCGATAGCTGTCGCTTTGATACATTTGTGACGGCCAATCCTCGCACCATACGGAAACTCGGCGAACTGGAAAAACGTTACTCCTATGCCTCGTGGACAGCGCCGTCACATTACAACATGCTCATGGGATTATTGCCGCACACCAGCCCGACGCACGTTTATGCCTCGGACTATTATAAAAAAGATTTTATCCAGTTTAATCAGCGATTCGGGATGAGCGAGTTCGAATTCAAGAGTCTGGTGCCGCAGCTCTACCTCCCCCCGTTTATGCGGGAAAAGTTGGGTTATACAACGCACGCGCTGGTCTCCTTGCCAGTGCTCAATCCCTACACGCCGATCAACACCGGCTTTGATACCTTTAAGCTCATGGACAAACACAATGACATGGCGGCCATGCTGGATGCCATGACCTTTTGTGAGGAGCAGCCATCTTTTTATATGCTGAACGTGGGTGAAACGCATTACCCCTACGCGACACCGGATGAGCCGGAGAATGAATGGCCCCGCATACATGGCGTGCACGGCGTCTTTAAACATCTCGATGACCACATCGTCGGCGGCAAGATTGTGGATGATGGGGCCGAGATGTCTTTTTTTACCCGGACACAATTGAACGAGCTCAAGGAACGACAAATTCACGCGATAAAATACCTGGATCGCGTCTTTGAAAAACTGTTCGATTTTATCCCGCCCAATACCTACATCACCGTGACCTCGGATCATGGCGAGCTTTTTGGCGAACAGGGCTATTTTGGGCATGGACCGATTATGCATGAAAAAGTTTTCGAGGTGCCTTTTTTGGAGGGAAAGCTACGTTGAGATGGGTGGTGTCTATTATCCATCCGTACCACACGTCTGTAATATCTTGTTTTTTTAGCAAAGTTTACAAGCCACGGATTTTCACGGATGAAACACGGATCATATCATTCATTTTAATATTTTTCAACCTCCAGTCCCAAAGCTTTCTCGAAGCAAAACCAAAAAATCCGTGCTCATCCGTGTGCATCCGTGGCTTGTAATTCGGCTGCGGCCAAAGGCCGCGCCAGGTAATCCGTGCCATCCGTGCCATCCGTGTAATCCGTGTAATCCGCGGACCATTTTGCTTGCGGCCAAATGCTGCGCCAATATCTCTGTGGTTTGGCTTGTTTTTTGACAACTGTATATTTTTATTTCTATCACATTATATCGTCAAAGATACTTGGCCGCCCGGCGGTTGCAGATTCAAAGACCACACTCCTTTTCCTTCTCATTTGATAAAGTCCACGTCCATCCCCTCCTCCCGATAGAGCTGTGCGAGCCGTTCATTGTAATTGGCTTTGCTTTTTTGCTCATAATATGTTGCGATGGCAGGATCTTCTTTTTCCTCACCTTGATCGCCCGTTTGTTGAATCCATTTTTCCAGGATTGCGCGCAATTTTTTTAGTTCGCCCTGCACATCGGCAGTGCCGGCGAGATTGTGAATTTCAAACGGATCAACTTGCAGATCATAGAATTCTTCCTCGGGACGCATTGAGGCAAAAAATCGCGCCTGCGCCTCATTCAACTCACCGGCAGCGGCCAATCGCCGCATGAGCCTGAGCACCGGATACTGGGTTTCTTTATAACGATTGAGCTGGGCATACGGCCGCTCCGGATAGTAATTTCGAATATATTTATATCTTTTGCTGCGCACGCAGCGAATACGGTCCATGGTCTCGTCACAGCGATCGCGGGCGGCGATAATATAGTCGCGTTTTTTCGCCCTTTTGCCGAGAAAGACCTGGCCATGCATATAATTCGGCGGTTTGATGCCGGCCAGCGACAACGATGTGGCTGATATATCAATGGCGCTGATCAAATCGTCTCGAACTTGTCCTGCACCTTTTGCCGATGGAAAGCGAATGATCAGTGGCACATGAATGCCGGGATCGTACAGCCACTGTTTGCCGCGAAAATGCGGGCGACCATTATCGCCGAAGAAAAAAATGATCGTTTGGTCGAGCAGCCCTTCATCCTCCAGCCGCTTTAGAACATCACCCACCTGCCTGTCCAGCACCTGAATGGATTCGAGGTAATCCGCCCAGTCGCGGCGCGCCAGCGGATGGTCCACATAATAGGGAGGCATCTCGACCACCGCAGGATCAATAGGGTTGTCCGGATCGCGCTTGAACACGCGATGCGTTAGCGACATATTGATTTGCGCGTAAAACGGCTGCTCGGGCGCGCGTTCGTTCCAGTCCTGGCCGTCAAATGGATTGTCCCAGGCGAAATTCCAGTCTGTTTTGCCGCCAACCGTATAGCCGCCAAAAAATCCCCGAACATTGGAGGTGTGATAGCCGGCCTGACGAAAGTATTCGGTGATCAATTTTATCGGTTCGGCTAATCGATATGCCGGTTGTGCTGGATTCTCGTCCTGGCGGTGACTGCGATGATGATGTGCCCCGATACTTGTTTGATACAAACCGGTCATCAAGGCCGAGCGAGAGGGCGAGCACACGGGATTTGTCGTGAAACAGTTTGTATACAGAATGCCCTCGGCCGCCAGCCGATCGATGTGCGGCGTTTGCACCAGACTGTTGCCATAGCACTGCATATCCGGACAAATGTCTTCGGCAATGATCCACAAAATATTGGGACGCGGCTTTTTGAAACAACTGGACAGGATGGCTCCCCCTAATACAACAGCGCTGCAGGATGCTTGCCTGAGAAAAGAACGACGTGTCTGCATGATTGACTCCTTTATTGTCTGATCGAAATTAAAAAAAAGCAGCAAAGATGCAAGGAAATATCTGATACCGATCGTTCGGCATATACATGCCGGACGGGAAATGGATGCGGACATTTGTCCGAGTGGGATAGATATTCCGTTCTATTGTCAGCCCAGGACGGATATCCTGGGCGATCGTTTGCCTCGTACCTCATTAACGGATGTTTTATTCAATAGATGATAATTCCAAGTTCAGGGCACGCAACAATCCGCGCGTATCGGCCTGCGTGGCATGTCCCAGCCAGCTTGCAATTCGGTGCTCGACATTTTCCGGCGGATTTTCTTCCCAGTCTTTTAATCTTTTTCGACATTTCCGAACATTTTCGCCGCGCAGCCGGCGGTGGCTGCGATAAATAACCTGACCCAGAAATGCCGTGCCCACGGTGCAAGGATAGAGCATCACTCTGGCCGGATTCAACTTTAGCCGCAATGTATCCAAATAAGCCGTTAATCGATAGTGCCGCTCCTGTAAAATATATTTGGAATTGCCAAACAAAACAAAGTCATCGACATAACGAAGATATCCCTTGCACCCCAATTCTTCTTTAATGAAATGATCAAAATCATTCAGGTAAAAATTAGCCAAAAACTGGCTGGTCAGGTTGCCGATGGGCAGACCTTTTCGACGTTCCAGCGGCGAAAAGAGCGTATCCCCGAAGTAGTAATCGCATACAAATTCCTGTTCATTGCTGTTATCGATAATTCTATCGAGCAGCCACAGGGTTCGCTCGTCTGCGATACGACGCCTTAGTAATGTCTTTAGAATTGTATGATCGATAGATGGAAAATACCGTGATTGGGCACGGACGACACGGAAACCCCTGTTGTTGTTCTCGTTATCGGGATTCCTGTTGTTGCGAGCCGAACAGCGCAGATTCTCGGGATTATTGATCCACGAGCCGCCGCGCAGCGCGCCGTCCGTTTGCAGCTCCTTTCCTTTACAAACTGCCGGATGGATGCTTCAACCAGCCACCCAGCATTTTTCCCAGCTCAACGATATTCTGGCTGCCGAATTCGTACGATTGAATAGTAATAAATTTCAGATCAAAACTCAAGCGTAATAACAGACGCAATCTAATGAGCGCCTCGTCCGCCCGCCTGAGCAGCGGAACCTTGTCCTTGCGCATATTGGCGATGGAGATGGCTTCAATAAAATCAAGAATGGCGTTTTCCAATCTCACCGCCACGCTGAAGCGATACGATTTCGGGAATTTATCCGTGTGCTTTAATAACCATTTACAAAAATCATACGCTTTTTTAACGATAAGCATTTCTTTTTGGCTCATATGTCGCGCTCCAGAGTTTCAGAGGATCAGAAATTCAGAACTTCAGAAAAAGGGGACTGGGCACGGACGACACGGAAACCCCCGATGTTGCCCTCGTAATCGGGAAGCCAGCTGCCGCGAGCCGAACAGCGCAGATACCCGGGATCAGCGAACCACGAGCCGCCGCGCAGCGCGCGATATTTTTCCGTCGTCGAAGACCAGTTCGCCTGCCACTCCCAGACATTGCCGGCCATGTCCATCACACCTTCCGGCGTGGCGCCCTCGGGATAACGGCCGACCGGTGTGGTGGCGCCCACGTTTCCAGCATAATTCGCCAACTTGGGTGTCGGATCTTTTTTCTCTTTCGGCCAGGGATAGTCCCGCAGCGAGCCATCCGCTTCCCGTCCCGCAGCGGCCCATTCCCACTCGTATTCATGCGGCAGGCGGTAGAACGTTGCGGCCTCGGCCAAACCGGGTGTATTGTTGCCGCGCTGTCCCGCCGCTTGTATCAGGGTCAGCCATACGCAATAGGCCACCGCATCGTACCAGGTGATGCACATCACCGGCTGGTCGTCCTCGAGAAATTTTTTATTATCGTATTTGATCGCCATTTTTGACGCCCACTCATCAAGGCGCGACGGCAAATAGTCACTGAATCCCTTGACGGTTGCGGCGAATGCCGTCAACTCTTGCGCAAAATGCGGCAGCGGCACCAGGCTTTCCTCCTGCAGCTCCTCCTTCAGAAAAGCCACAAAGCGGCGGTAGCGCTTGTTGGTCACCGGATATGTGGCCACATACAGATCGGGCACGTCCACCTCTTTTTTGTATTGAGAAAAAACATAAGACCCGCCCGGAATGCGGAGGTATTCAGCATTGAGCTCGTGCCGGTTGCGAAAAGAGGCCGGCAAGAGTTGAAAAATATCCCTGCCTTGGCTCACCCCGACGTCAACGAGAGGTTCTGCTGCAACCGTTGCCGCAGCCTGTTCGGCCAGAATGTCCTGCGCTTGTTTGACGACATCCGGCTCGGTGGTTTTTTCGGCAAATTCTTGCAGCACGGCCATGGCCTCTTTTGAGCCGATGGCTTTCAGGCATTCCAGGATATAGCGCTTGCGCTGTGGCGCCAGGCGGTTATCAAAAAGTTTCTTTTGCAGGGCGGAAACCGGTTTGGCCGGGGACTCTTTGATCAGTTCGATGAGAAAATTCTGTTCTTTCTGATCCAGCTCTTTTTTTGTCGATGCAAAAAACGCCTCCATAAAGGCATTAAAGCGTTCCGAGTCCGCGGCATTAAAATAAAACCGGAACGGTTCTTTCCACCATTCTGCGCCAAAAAAACGGGCGATCTGTTTCATTCTGACTTTGTCTTGCCAGAGCGCGGCAATTCGCTCGCCCACCAGATACTCGCGAAAAGATTTATGTCGAAAAATATAGGAGCGTTTGCCATAGGCGATGAACAATCCGGCTCGCTTGCACAGAAAATCGCAAAAATCTTTCGCATTTTTATCATAAGCGTCAAGCAGGTCCTGCAAAAAATTGTGCATCGTCTGCATATCCACATCATCGGTTGCTATGGTCTCCTGCATCCACATGGCGGCGGGCTTGAGGACATTGATCGCGTCGATGGCATGCATAAAAACCGGAATATCCTTTTCCACATCGCGTTCTTCCAGCAAATAGTGCAACGCCGCGGAATAGAGCGTCGAGCGGCTTTGCGCCTTAAAGCTCTTTTCTTTCCACAGGAGCGCAATAATTTGCAGGATCATCGGCGACCTGGCTAACTCGGATAAATTTGTATTGTGCGGCTGCGACAGATAAGTGATGACTGAGCCAGCCAGACGCTGCGCTTTTTCTCTCTGGTTGAGCAGCCAGGTTTTTTCATCCTGACCCGGTGGAGGCAGTTGATTGGTCAGAGATGCCGTATACCACTGTTTTAAAAACTGTGACTTTTGCTCGTCGCTAAAGTCACAGACATCCGCACGTAAATGGGGAAAGGTGATTTTGATATTTTTTTCCGCGTCAATGCCGGTCCAGCGGCTGGTGATGATAAAATGGGCTTTGGCGATTCCTTCTGCCGTTTTGTCGATCCATTTGCACGCGCGCCGCCGGATATGTTCTTCCGGAATTTCATCCAATCCATCCAACAAAATGAGGACATCCTTTTCATTCATCCAGCGGGCAAAAGTCTCCTGAGTGATTTTAAATGTGGGCGGATTCGTCCATTTTTCCAGGGCTTCGCACAAATTGGGATCTTGCTCACTAAAATTTATCTCGCGTAGCGGCACATAGATCGGCAGCGGGCGTTGTACCGAAATGAGATGATCGAGCTTGCCTTCAATGATGGAGATGGCATAATACTTGAGCAGCGTGGTTTTGCCAGATCCCGGATCACCGATGATGAGAAGCATTCGGTGTTTGGCAAAGGCGCGCCGCATCACCAGCTCGGGCGAAAGATTGTCGCTTCTTTGCATTTCCGGAAAATCTCTCTCATATTTGTCTTCCGTGCGACTCGTTTCGGACAAATCCAGAGAGACGAACGACTCTAACAACTTGACCTGCAGGGCGTCAATTTTTGAGGCGCCCAGGATGCCGATCTTGCCCAGCGTTTCGCGCAAAAAATCGATGTAGCGATCTTCATCAGATTCAAGGCGATCCTGTTCCTGTTCCCGATGGAATCGTGCGATACCTTGTTGTTGATCATATGCCTCATCCTTCTTGTCGCGTCGACGTTTTACGTATTGGTAAACAGCAAATAACACGGCGAGAAAGGCAATAATCCACGGCATGTGTTTATCCCAGGCAAAGCTGGAACGGCTGCTTGTCTTTTGTTCCGCAATTATTTGTGTGTCCACTGCAGCTGTATCTACAGATATAGAGTCTTGTTGCAGGAACGAAAAAGCGGCAACACTTTGAAGCGTTAATAAAAGTACACATAGTCGAATTATTTTTCGCATGTAAACTCCCCATCATCAGAATGTGTAATGTTTTGGAAAAATAGTAAAAAATCGAATAAATCCAATGAAAAGAATAAAGATAAACAGAATAATCTCGTCCCGCCGGTCTCCGGCGGGATGCAGAAAAGGAGACTCCGCGTCCGAACTCACGGCAACCTGATAGGACGCGGAGCGTCCGTGCTCTTTTCCTCCGCAGAGCAGAGGAACAAGAGATTTTATTAGCAGAGTTTATAAGCCACGGATTTTCACGGATGAAACACGGATCATATCATTCATTTTAAGCGTTTTTAGCCTCCAGTCCCAAAGCTTTCTCGAAGAAAAGCCGAAAAATCCGTGCTCATCCGTGTGCATTGTATATTGATTTCATCTTTTTAGTTATCCACATAGTAGTCGTGGCAAAAAATGTGGA
>JAFGKD010000009.1 GCA_016928775.1 Candidatus Zhuqueibacterota bacterium
CCGTTCGATCCGCGTTCCATTATTTCAGTGATCACCCGTGGCTTATCAACTTTGCTAAAAAAACACGATGTTGCAGGTTTGTAGTACAGAAGACATTGGACAATGTACCGCCGGCGCTTTGAAACGATGGACCAATTTTGTATATTGAAAAAGCTGAATGTATTTCTGTTTCGTCGAGGAAAAAATCAAATATTATCAGAATTGGGAGGTTCGAGCATGAAGAGCTTTAAAAGTATTAATTGTGCTGTTTTAATCTCCTTATTTGGCTTTGTTTTAATATTTAATCCGCAATTACATGCCGACAAATTCCTTAACGTCGGTATCAGCGCATCAAGCATCACATCGCAACAGACATGGGCACCTGGATGTACGATCGGCCTGCAGTGGCGGCGAATCATCAAACAAAATTTTTATTACAGCTATGCTGTACAGGGAGCTTATCGTACACTGGAGATCAAGGAAAAACGCGCTCACTCTTATCCGGGCATCGTCACGTTGCGCAACTACTCCATGGCCTCATTTTACGTTGATGTACCGCTCAAGATACATTACCGTCTCAATCCTCGCAGCGCCAATTCCTTTTTTCTCTTTGCCGGATTTTCATTCAATCTTTGTTTCTCCGCCGATGCGGAGAGCGAAATTTTGCAGACGCTCTATGATCCAAATGATCCGGATTGTCCACCCGAAAAACCGCCATACGATTATCGTCACATTGAAGACCCTGGCCCGATCATTCCGTTGCTGGAAAATTCTGACCTGGCGTTGATAGCCGGAGTCGAAGGATCTCTTTTTCGTCATCCACTTGCTGTGACATGTATGGTCGGCAGAATCGGCTCGATCAGCGCCATCGAATTCAAGGAATCCTATCATAACATTGCACTGTCAATCGGATTTGATCTCGGCTCGAAGGAATAACATAATTCAAACATCTTATGGCAACTTTTTGGCCATGATATTTTTAAAATAGACAGTACTCTTGGGATCGTGCCCCTGCAAGCAAAAGGTACCACTGCTGATTTTGCGCCCTGGCATGCCCTGGTAATTCACATTCTCCGGCTCTGTGTAATCAATAACCTGCTTTTCGTTCACCTTGATTATGATACGTTTCCCCTGTACAATGATATGCATGCTGAACCATTCGTTATCGGCTGCTTCAGACTCCCGCAGATCGACAATATTGTACAGGCTGCCGGTCCGGCGCCAGTCGCTGTGTGAATTATTCACCTGAACTTCATAACCCTTGGCCGGCCAGCCCTCTTGCTGGAAAGCTGTATGGAAATAAATCCCGGAATTGGATTTTGGCTCTGTTTTGACATCGGCTTTAAATTCAAAATTTATCCACTCTGCATTCCCATCCTCGCCGATGTAATACAAATGGCTACGTTTTCCATGTACGACAATGACGCTGTCCTTTACCGCAAACGTCCCTTCATCTTCGCTAAACTTCCAGCCGTTCAGGGTGGCGCCGTCAAACAGATCGATCCAGTCATCCTGCGTCAAATCTTGCGCAAAGCAGAAACTGCAAAATACAAACACTAATAGCAATATCGAGTATCTCATCGCATTTCCTTTTGTTTACTCACTATACTCCAGTAACAATTCCAACATCTGACGATCCAACTTGTGGCCGTTATAATCTTCATAGATCACATCCGGTCGATTGCTGTCCAGTATGCCAAAGCTGTCGCGAAAATTCCACAATGCCCAGCCGAGACCGGCGGCTTTCATTGCTTTCAAACGATTCTCCATGAAACGTAATGTCACATCGTGCGGTGTCTTGTTATAAACGCCCCACTCACCGACATGTACCGGCGTGCCATTCCGTTTGAGATCAATCCATTGATCCAGAAAGCCATTCATCTTGTAACGATCTTCGAATCCTTTTGGTGCTTTTTTCACAATCAGTGTGCCGTTTTCATCGACGCGAAAGGCGGCTTGTGGCACTCCCCAATCCGTGATGCCTGGTTGTGTCTCGATCGTCGGCAATCCGGAAGAAGCTGGTGGTTCGATTCGCAGCGAGGAAAATGTCATCCAGTCACCGTCATAAATCTTCATGGACAATTTTTTAGCTGCTTTGTCCAGGGTAAAAGAGTAATCGCGATCATAAATATTTTGATAGACATCCCACTCTTCCGCATAAATCACCTCTTTCCACTCACCTTCACCCGGCCCGGGTTTGAAAAAATGGGTATAGACCGTCCCGTCTTCGGTCGCGACGCGAAAATCGGCCGCAGTAGAAACTTGCTGAACGTGCAACGTTATTATGGTGCCGGCGGCAAAGTCACATTCAATTTCCAGAGGTGTATCCCAGGGCGCTTTATATGAGCCGTAAAAATAGTTGGCAACCAATTGCGGCGGCCAGGAGGGTTCGGGCCAGGTATCAGAGCCATCAACCCATTCGGCTTTGTAATGCGTGAGCTGAAACGGATTGTAAAAATGCGGTGACATCACAACGCCATACTCGAGAATCTCATCCACGCGGGCATTGCCCCACTCGACGCCATCGGAAATGATAATACGATCCGGCGATACCTGCTGAATCGCCTCGATTGCCGGCAACACAGCGTTGACATAAGTGTCACCATCCACATCGGCGGGTTCATTCACCAGGTTGAAGCTGAGCGCATCGCGTGGAATATCTTTGTAGCGCTCGGCAAACATTCGCCACTGGGCAGTAAAAGCCGCCTGCGCCTCTTTGTTCTCCCACAGGCTGACATCCTGATGCGGCGGCAAGGATTGGCCAGGCGGATTGACACAATAGCCGGGCGCCCGGTGCAGATTAATACTGACGTGAATGCCGTACTTTTGTCCCCAGGCCACGGCATCATCAATTTGAGCCAAGCCTTTGGGATCGTAGGCTGTCCAATCGTTTGGCTGCGTAAAAGTTCGATAATCAATGGGCAAACGGACAAAATTAAATCCCAAATCGGAAATCATTTGAAAGTCTTTTTCAACATAACCGTCATTTGACCACTCGACTGTAAATTTGCCTAACAAATTAAAGCCAAACCAATGTGACGTATAATCGTCCGGCGGCGGTAACGGCATGAGATCAAACTGAAAAGTCTCTCCCCCATTCGGCACCTGGTTATCCAACATCTGTGGAATAAAGCCATCCGCGTAGACAGTGAAACTGTACGTATCACCTGGTCCGTGGCCAGACTTGTCCAGCGTAGCAGCTACAGGCACCGAACCGGAGCCACGATAATTGAGTTCAACCGGAGAGGGCACCTGCTCGCCCGCTTTGAGCATTTTAATCGTCTGTATGCCTTGTGAGCCGGCGGCACGCACAAAATAGACACCATTCGCCAATCCTGCGCCCTCTAATAAAAAGGCGTGGTCACCCTGTGGCAACAAGGACGAAAAATTCGCGACACGCTGTCCGAGCACGTTGTAAACATCCACTGTAATATCATCATTCACTGGCAGCGTGATCACAAACTCGGTGGCTTCAACAAATGAATTGGGATAATTGTTGGAGAGATAAAATCGATTGGGCGGTAGTAATGACTCGTTGTAAACAGTTGCTGGTCCCGCCAGATCAAACGTCGTTGTGCCGACAAGCATGGTATCTGTATATTGCGTGACATTGAGAATATAGATACTATCCGGAGTTATCGTTTCCCAGGTGATGGTGTTGATGGCGTGAAAAGTTATGATACTGCTCTGTGCGAAAAGACTGATTGAAAAAAACAATACAACAAGAGCACTCTTTTTCATATTATCCTCAAAAATGATAGCAAAAACTTGTAAAATTACAAAATTTGCACGACACTGTCAATAACTCAAAAGTTATTTTCACAAAACCTCAGGAGCATGACCACCCATGATATCCATCCTGCGCGGGCAATTGAGTGGGGCTTTTTCCCAATTGAACGTATGAGCGAATCCATTTCCTGTCACGTATGTATATGCTGGATAATCGGAGTTAGCTTTTCGGAATAGGTTGCAAAAATGGAACCAGCTCTCTTTTCGAGCGAAACTGATCTGCACATTTTTATACAAGTGGCATGTTTTCAATTCAAAAGGCACCACTTTTAATATAGGCAAACACGTTCGCATATTCACCTAACGCTCAAAAAGGTAATTGAATTCCGCTGTTGTGATACTTGTTGACATTGACATTTTTCCTAAAAATCACTACAATCAATAAAAATGGAAAACAAGCAGGAGACCGTTGTGGATGCAAAAGATTTCCAGGAGTATCTCGAAAAAAGATATCAGGATCAGGTAAAATGGTACGATAACAAGGCGACCATCAACCAGAAAATTTACAAACGATTCCAATGGCTGGTGATCATTTTATCGGCGTTGACGCCTGTTCTCATTGCTGTGGAGGATATATTTCATTGGCCAGCCATCGTCATTGCAGCGATTGTTGCCATTCTCACCACAGCGCTCAAGACCTTTCGTTACCAGGAGCACTGGCTGAACTATCGTACCACCTGCGAGACTTTGAAAAAGGAAAAAGTCTTTTATGATGCCCATGCCGGCCTATACCGGGATGTCGAGGACAAAAACATAACCTTTATCGAACGCGTCGAAGCGCTCATCTCGCAGGAGAATACGACCTGGTTATCGACGGCGCAGCAGCAGCGGAAGGAAGCGGTTGTGCAGTAGTGAGCTTTATCGCCGGAAAAATTCACGCACAATAAAGCGGAAAGAAGATTCAGGATTTATTGATTTATTTATTTGTTCGACCAACGACTTTTCATGCGAAATAATCACAATTGTTCGTTCGTCAGTCATATTAATGATAGATGCTAAGACATCCCTCGCCGTCTCCGCATCCAGATTCGCGGTGGGCTCGTCGAAAATGTAAATCGGCGCGTCTTTGAGCAGTCCCCGTGCAAGCGCCAGCCGCTGTCGCTCGCCTCCGCTCAACCGCAGGCCATGCTCGCCAATCCAGGTCGCATAACCTTCCGGCAAAGATAGAACAAAATCGTGAACAATCGCCCCTTTGCATGCTAATATCATTTCGTCTTTATTCGCATCCGGTTTGGCTAACAGCAGATTATCACGAATCGTGCCGCTGAACAGATAGGGATTTTGCGGGATATAGCTGATGATATCAGTCAAAACGTGCTGCGGCACCCTATCCAGCGAAATGCCGCCAATTGTGATCTCTCCTGACTGCGGCGCCCAAAAGCGCATGAGTAAATGAACAATCGTGGTTTTACCAACGCCACTGGGGCCAAGAAGGGCGATTTTGCTGCCATACGGCATATCGAGATTCAAATCCTGCACTACTGGTGGTTCATTCGGCGCGTAGACAAAATGAACATTTTTGAACGAGATATCAAAGGAGGTAATGTCCGGCACGCGCACCGGTTCTTTGATGGGGTGTGCAGCATCCGTCAATTCGAATAGCCGTCCGGCTGCGGTCAGGCTTTCCTCGAGGTGCAGCGCGGCAGCCGGTAGCGGTAACACCGCTTCAAAAGCGGCCATGCTGCCCAAGGCCAGGATAGCAAGATAGAGACCATCCATCAGACCGTTGCGGATAAACGGGACCGCGGCGATAAAAATGGTGAAAATCGTCGCATTCATCAGCAGACCAATCAATGACTCGTGCAATGCGCCGTAAAGCGAACGGGCTCGCTGCACTCTTGTGAATCTGCTGTTCAGGTCTGCAAAATGTTCGAGATAATCCGCTGCACGACCAAAGGCCAGAAGCTCCGGCAGACCCTGCAAACCGTCCAGAGCGAGAATCGAGAGCTCGGATTCCAGATGCACCAGTTTTTCCCCCATACCACGACAAAGGACGTGCGTCAGCATCGGCACACCGAGGCCAGCCAACAGCATAAAAATCAACAGAATCAGTGAGAACACCCAGGAGAACATGCCAAACAGGAACCATACAAGAATGGAAACAAAGAGCGCAACCAACGGCGGCGCAAAAACCCGCAGATAAAAATTTTCCAGGGTGTTGATGTCCGATATGATACGCGACAATAAATCGCCGCTTTTGCGCAGCTGCAGCCGCGCCGGTGCGAGCGGCTCGATGGCCGTATAAAACCAGACGCGCAGTTGCGCCAACAGCTTGAAGGTCACCTCGTGTGATACAATACGTTCGAGGTAGCGAAATATCCCGCGTGTCATACCGAAAAAGCGCACACCAACAATCGCGACCTGCAGGGCTGCGATCGTCGGCTGCAATGCGGCTTTGGCGATGATATAAGCCGAGGTCATCATCAATCCAACGCTGCTGCCGATGGTAAGAAAGCCGATAAACGCAGCGAGCAGCATCGACCATTTCAAAGGCTGCGCGAGTTTGAGGAGACGGACAAACGTTGACTTCAAAACATCCTCGTAAACTTTATCATGGCATAAGCTTTATGCAAAATGATTTTCATGATGATCATGCCAAAATCTCCTGCGAGTGCACCAGCGTGGCGTATAGCGGACATCGCGCCAACAGATCTTGATATTGCCCTACGTCCACAATTTCACCCTGTTCAAGCAGAATAATTTTATCCGCTCGCTGGACCGTATGCAGTCGATGTGCAATAGTGATAATGGTTTTGGCCGCCAATTGCGTCATCGTCTTTTGTATGAGCGCCTCGGTCTCTCTGTCGAGATACGAGGTTGGCTCATCAAGAATAATCACCGATGTCTCTTTGAGAAAAGCGCGCGCCAGGGCCAGGCGCTGCGCCTGACCCCCGCTCAAACGGGCACCTCGCTCGCCAATTATGGTATCGTAGCCGTTCGGCAAAGTGGCGAACAGATCATGAATGTGTGCGCGCTGTGCGGCGGATTTCAATTCAGCGTCCGTCGCCTGCGGCCTGGCAAGGCGCAGATTGTCTGCAATGGATTGGTGAAAGAGAAAAGGATGCTGCGGCACCCAGGTGATCTGTTGCCGCCATGCATCAACATCAACATCAACAAGTGATGACCCGTCAATCAAAATACTCCCGCTTGCCGGGTCGAAAAAACGCAGCAACAGGGAAATCAGGGTTGTTTTGCCGGCGCCGCTACGTCCGACCAGGGCGATATGCTGGCCGTGCGCGATTGTAAAATTGACGTCCCGCAACGCCTGCTTTTGCTTTCCGGGATAGGTGTAACTGACATTCTGAAAGTGTAATTGAGAAAATTTTGGCGGTTTGATAAAACCAGCCTTGACTTGAGGCTGTGTCTCGAGGATATTAAAAATAGACTTTGCAGCAGTGAATCCCTGCATACCCGCGTGAAAGCGCGCACCCAATTGTCGCAGTGGTTGGTAAAATTCGGGCGCGACAATCAGCACAAACAAAGCCTGCTCAAAAACAATCCGGCCATACAAAAGACGCAAACCAATCTCGACCGCAATAATGGCTGTGCTGATGCTCGCTAACATTTCCAGTACCAGGGCCAATAAAAACGCGATGCGCAATACATTCATCGTCGTGGAGCGAAATTCGTGCGCGACTGACTTTATCTTGCTTGTTTGATCAGTACTGCGGCCTAAAATCTTCAGCGTCGTCAAACCTTGTAGCACATCTAAAAAATGCGCACTCATGCGCGAAAGGAGCGTCCATTGTTTTTTGATGCGTCGCTGCGCGATATCCCCGATGAGAACCATAAAAAAGGGGATCAACGGTGCGGTGAAAAGGAAAACGCAACCGGACAGCAGATCAACGGGAAAAACAAAGATCAATATAAGGAGTGGGATAAAAAGGGCCATCACCAATTGCGGTAGATACTCGCTAAAATAAGCATCCAGAGACTCGACGCCAGCCACCAGGGTATTTTTCAGGTCGCCGCTCTGTTGCGTTCGCGTAAAAGCTGGCCCCAATCGAAACAGATATGTAGACAGTTTGATGCGGAGATCATTTTTGACCATCTCGGCAATTTTGTTGGCAGCTGCTTTGCTTCCCCAGAGTGTCACAGCTCGCACAATAGCCAGAGACAGGAAGAGAAGCAAAAATGGTAAAATCGCGGCAAGATCTTTTTTTTCGAGAAAGACACTATTGATTATCCGACTCAAAAGAGCGGCTTGCCAGACGATAGCTGCACTTGTCAAAAGCATCAGGACAATTGAAACAAGAAACGGACGGCGTTTGTTGAGGAGATAGTGGAGTAGCTTTTTGTCCAGGTTCATGTGCGAGGTCAAAAAAAGGAATTATGAGTGAAAAGTGATCCGAGATGCGCGATGCGCGCATCATCTATCGTCCTCTAATACTCCAACTCGGAATTCACACTCACCCGCTTGCGAAACATCCAATAGGTCCAGCCCTGGTAGACGAGGACGATTGGCACAAATATCACAGCGATAATTGTCATAATCTTGAGTGTGTAGGGTGAAGAAGAGGCGTTATAGATCGTCAGGCTCCAGGCGTCGTTCAAGCTGGAGACCAAAACGCGTGGGAACAAGCCGATAAAAACAGTGACCACTGATGCGGCAAGGGTGATGCCGGTCATAGTAAATGCCAGACCGGAGCGTCTGATTTTGACGAACCAGCCTGATAACAGCAATGCGAGACCAGCGATGATGGGAACAACGCCGGGATTGGCACCAAGTCGCGTGAACATATCGGTGGCAAAGTAACCGGCTATAACAAAAGCAAAAACCAGGATTGTTGTGGGGAGCCACAATTTTTGTGCAATCGATTGGGCTTTTACGAGAATATCGTCGGTTGTTTTCAGAGTGAGAAATAATGCGCCATGATAGGTGAACAGTGACAATGTCATCAAGCCGCCAAGGAGCGCGTAGGGATTCAGCAGATTAAAAAAGCCGCCAACATAGTTCATATTCGCATCAATTGGTACCCCGCGAATGAGATTGGCCACGGCCACGCCCCATAGCAGAGCCGGCACGGCGCTCCCCACGAACAGCATCCAGTCCCATAACGATCGCCATTTTGGATTTGCATCCTTGCTACGAAATTCAAACGAGACGCCGCGGACGATGAGGGCCAGGAGTAGCAGTACCAGGGCCATATAAAAACCGCTGAACATGGTTGCATACCAATGCGGAAACGCCGCGAACATGGCGCCACCGGCGGTCAATACCCACACTTCATTTCCATCCCAAAAGGTACCGATGGTGTTGATCGTCACGCGACGTTTTTTATCATCTTTTGACATGAAGGGATGTAAAACGCCGACACCATAATCAAATCCTTCCAGGAAAAAGAATCCAACAAACAACACAGCGATCAGCGCGAACCAAACTGTATTCAAATCCATGGCACCCTCCTATTCGTGAAAATTGAGCTTTGCGGTTCCAGCCAGCGCGTGTTTTCTCAGCAGATAAATATCCGCAACCATCAGTGCGCCGTATACAAGTGTGAACAGAACGAGTGAGAGCAGCACAGCACCGCCGCTGACGCTCGGTGAAACAGCAGCTTCGGTTCGCAGGACGCCAAACACAGCCCATGGCTGGCGGGCGATTTCAGTAAAAATCCAGCCCGTGGTGTTGGCAAGGTACGGCAGCGCAATCGCCCATAAAAGCACGCCAAAAACAATTGGCTTAAAGTCAAATTTGTTCCGAAAGAGAGCCACAAGCAAAAAAACAATGAGCAGCAGCATCACCATACCGGCGCCAACCATGATGCGAAAGGTCCAATAGGAAATTGCCACAGGTGGGACATAGTTGGCCGGACCGTGACTCTCCTCGTACTCCATCTGCAACTGATTGATGCCCTTTACCTCGCCGCTGAAACGATTGTAGGCCAAAAAGCTCAGCAATCCCGGTACTTTGAGGGCAAACACATCCTCGCGTTTTTTCTCATTCCCAATGGTAAAGAGTGACATAGCCGCCGGATTTTCACTCTCCCAGAGCGCTTCTGCCGCCGCCATTTTCATGGGCTGCACTTTCATCATATATTGCGCCTGACTATGGCCGATCAGCATGACCAAAATCACGCCGATGGCGCCGTAAATTGTCCCTATTTTCATGGACTGTTGCCAGACAAAACGATCGTCGCTTTTTTTCATCAAATGATAGGCGCTGATACCGATGACAAAAAAGGCCGCCGTACATATGCCGGCGAAAAACACGTGTGGAAACTGCACCCAGACATGGCCGTTCTTGAGCAGCGCAAAAAAGTCGATCATCTCGGCGCGGCCATTACGAATAGTATAACCGACCGGCTGCTGCATGAAGGAATTGGCGATGAGAATCCACAGAGCGGACAGATTCGAGCCAAACGCAACGATCCACATGCTGGCGGCGTGCATTTTGGGAGACAGACGATTCCAGCCGAAAATCCAGACGCCTAAAAAAGTGGATTCCAGAAAAAAAGCCAACAATGCTTCAATGGCAAGCGGAGCGCCAAAGATGTCACCGACAAAACGTGAATATTCCGACCAGTTCATGCCAAACTGAAACTCTTGCACAATACCGGTGACAACTCCCATGGCAAAATTGATGAGAAACAAAACACCCCAGAATTTGGCCATACGCTTGTAGGCCTCATTTCCGGTTTTCACATAAATGGTTTCCATGATAGCGACGAGGATCGACAAGCCAAGTGTAAGAGGGACGAAGAAAAAATGATAAACTGTGGTCACTGCAAATTGGCATCGTGCCAACAGGAGTGCGTCCATGCTATCCTCCACTATGTTATAAATTCAGAGATTGCCGGACGGAAGATTTGAGTTCATCATCCGTCATAATCACATCTGACAATTTTTTATTTTTAAAATGTTTTAAAAGCAGATTTTCCTGCTGTTCAAAAAAAGAATGCAATCGGCAAATTTCCTCCATTGGGCATTGATGCCCATCAGCAAGACACTCGTTGAGCTTTGAATCAAATCCCATGGCAAAAAGCACATCGTATATTGTCGTCGTATCCGGAGATCGGCTCAGATAGACACCACCATCTTTGCCCTGAACGGTCGTGATAATTTTTTCGTTTTTCAAACGATAGACGATTTTTGTTGTAAAAGGACGAGAAATGAGTAAAGAGCGGGAAAGCCGGGAAATAGGCACCAATCCCTGGCCAAATTTGCCGGCCAGATAGGCACAAATCCGCAAGGCATAGTCATATTCTCTTTTGATGAAGGTATTCACTGGCTCGACAATTCTGCTATAACTATACTCATTGGGTATAATTTAGAGAATTATTCGGAAAGTGCAAGGCTATTTTTATGCTCATTTTATTACCTCGCCCGCAGAGCGAAATAAAAATAAAACAGAACTGGCAAAAAGACGATACCCAGCAGAACGGGGTTAAAAAATGAGCCAAAGCTCGAGGCCTGGCCAAGTGCCAATTTGATAGTATACCACTGCAGGATGAGCAAAACCACAGTTATGGCCAATTTGAGCGTTTTTAAAAACATTCTGGCCATGAGGTATTGGCGTTGCGCATTTTCCTCAGTGATTTTAACGGGATAGTTGATATAGTGCGGCAACTTGTCGGGAATCAACAAAATGACATATACAAAGAGAGCCACGACTGGCAATAGCCAGACAAACCACCGGCTGCCCCACTTGTCCGGTTCGCCGGTCATCCCGAAATTAACCGGTATTGTCTCCGGCAAAGCGGCGACATGTCGTGCGGTATAAACGAAGAGGAGAACGATCATCAAAATGGAAAGATAATCCATCCAGCGTTCGATTTTCGTCAACGGCGTCTTGTAGTTTATCATTGTCATCTCGACGTTTCAGGTTATATTCAGTTAAAATTGTTCGAATAGATCTTTTATCAGCTTTGCCAATTTAAAATCCTTTTCCGTCAAGCCGCCTTCACTGTGTGTGGACAGTGTTATGGTCACATTATTCCAGCTGTGAATGAGAATATCCGGGTGATGATCCAAATCTTCAGCCATCTCGGCAACGTGCGTGACAAATCGTACAGCCTCAATAAAGTTTTTAAAAACAAAAGTGCGAATGATTTGATTGTCAATCAGCTCCCAATGGCTGAGGACTTGCAATTGGCGAATGATTTCATCTTGCGTTAACAAGGACATGCGTAATCCTTTCCTGTTTTCTCCTGTAACACAAAAATCAAAATGATATTTCCAGCATGGATGCAAAAATACAGTAATTTTTAAATCCGTTGTAAAATACGTGGCATAGTCCTTGTTTTGCATTCAGCATGTCAATTTATATGGGAATTGGAACATGCAAAAAAAGACCATTGTTATTGGAACACTTGATCAACAGGTGTTCGAACATCTTCAAGTCAGACTTTCGAATGCGCAATTTCACGTTCAAATGGTACAAAGTGGCGTCAAGGTATTGCTGGAATTATTGGATAATAAAGCAGATCTTCTCATCCTCGATTTGGACCTGGCTGGTGTGATGGGGATTGAAATCCTGCCCGTCATTCGACGCATTCGACCGCGTCTGCCGGTGATCATTATAACAGACGACATGAACAGCAAGATTCGAAAACTGGCGGCTGAGATGGGAGTGACCTATCAAGCTTACAAGCCCATGTCAACTGCCGAAACACAAGCTATCGCAAAAGCCACGGAACGCCTGATGGAACGGCAGCTCTTTGAATTTGCCTCCTTGTAACAAAAATAGCTACCAGCTGACTCGCCCAAGTCATCTCGGCTGGTAGCTAAGAGCCGCCTGAAATATGGGTTTCAAGCAGTGGGGGAATATATATATTTTGTCTTTGCTTGTCAATGCAAATTATTCTGCTTCATCCCCTTAATTTACCCGCCTGAACTGCAAGGCAATATAACTGTATTTTTTAATAAAGTTTATAAGCCACGGATTTTCACGGATGAAACACAGATCATATCATTCATTTGGTTGCGGCCAAAGGCCGCGTCAAGATAATCTCAAGCTATTTACAAATTGTAACACATCCTCCTCAGGTGTCCATCTCGCGGTATATAGGATGGGGCGTTGTGGGGACAACTACACACTCACCTGCTGCCATGAACACCGTCGCAACACAATCGGATATCCTTCCAGATGCTTTTGTTTGAATTTATATCAGGACGTAAGCTGCTGAAAAACATATAAAAAGACCTCTCTCCCCGTAGGATTCACCCTTTATTGACCATTAGCGAAATCACCACTCCGCAATCTGGCATAGAAGCTGCTTAAGGGAGATCAAATTCATAAATGGACTTTGCACAGCCGCCCTGACTCGCCCAGTCATCTCAAGCGGCTGCAAGGAGTCGCCTGGAAGAAGAATGGTGTTCACGATAATTTGCTCACCTGGTCTCTTCCCTTTTCCCGATTCGATCCAACAGTTGGGATCAACAAAAAACCAATTCATTAAATGCATCAGCAGGAGGTGAGCCTCATGAAAAGTTTCACATTTAGTGTTAAAGCAGTCATTCATCAGACAATATGGACAAATCGATTTATCGCTCTCGTGGTAGGCCTGTTGATTTCAACATGCGTAACCTGGGCCGGTAGTCTCATTGCAACATGGGATGCCAACTCGGAACCTGATTTGGCCGGATATATCGTATGCTATGGAACCCAGTCAGCTAACTACACGGAACAAGTCGATGTAAAAAACAGCACAACATTTATTGCAGAGGATTTGCAGGATGGCGTGAAATATTATTTTGTTATCAAAGCTTACGACCATTCCGGCAATGTGAGCGCACCGTCCACCGAGGTCAGTGCGGTTGTCGGCAGTCCGATGTTGGTTGCAATGAAAGAGGATAAAGCCATACGTCTCGTCTGGACGCCAGTGCATAATTGCGACACGTTTGAAATCTTTCGCAGCCAAAATCCCTATTTCACACCAACGACGGCTATTGCCACTTTGTCTGCGACAGATCACGAGTACATTGATACACATCACTTTACTTCAAATCAACATGAAACATATTACACGGTTCGGGCGCTTGCTGGCGGGCAAACAATCCACGAGTATCAAACTGTTGGCGCCTACAACATCGATATTCATACCGGTTTGAATTTAGTCTCTTTCCCCCTGATTCCGGCTGATCCATCCGTACGAGCGAGTTTTGCCGATCAGTTGACCGGCGGTGAAAACTCGGCGGAAGCAGATCAACTTCGGTTTTGGAATGGCGAGGAATATCTTGTTGCCTGGTTGTATGAAGGATCGGCGGTAGAGTTCAACGATACCTGGATCAGCGCTGCAACCGGCAAGGAGACACAGCACAAGGTCGATCCAAGCGCTGCATTTTGGATTCTTGTTCAGGAAGGCCATTCGGAAACAGCTTTGACGATCACCGGCTGCGTGCCAACTGAAGCCGAGCGCACCATCACCTTGATGCAAGGCCACAATTTTATCGGTTGTATTTTCCCGCTTACAACCTCACTGGAGAAAACCGAGCTTTATCAGGATGGTGTTATGAAAGGCGGCGTCGGCAGTGGTGAATCGGATATCCTGAATGCCTGGGATGGTACCGGCTACGAACGGGCATGGGTTGTCGATGGCGTGAATGACGATTTGGACGGCACCTGGATGGATGAGACGGGCAAGCAAGAAGCAACTGTCACATTCCAACCCGGCAAAGGCTATATCATCTGGATTAAGGGCGATAATGAGTGTAAAGTATGGACATTTCCAAATCCGGCATTTGCCGACTGAATAAAATAAAAGGAGAATTTCAAAATGAACGCTACAAAATATTTCGTCGGACTTTTGCTTTTTGTGGTCACCGCTACGTTGATTGCCGGAGACTTTAATGCCAGCTGCAAAGGTGGCATTAAAAATCTTAAAGACGGGCAATTTTCAGATGAAGGTAACCTCATCCAGCTCATCTGGGCCGGACAGGATGGCAAAATCGATCCACCGAGCGCTGATCCCAATCAACTCGGTCAACCGACCGGAGATGATGAATTCATTCGCGACACTTTTGTGGGTAACGGTTATTTACTCGGTTATGCAGACGGTCGGTTTGACAAGCTGTTCACCCACTCGTCGCTCCAGGCGGGCCGCTCCGTCTATCTGCGTGCCTGGGATACAGATGTGATTACCAGTATCGAAGATAGTTACGGAGATTCAGACCTCTATCAAATTCAGCAGGCCAATGAATTTGAGTATTATGATTTTCCACCATTCATGATCACCACTTTTCTGAATGGAAAAACGAATCCGGTCGAGCTCTCCGGTTTCAGCATCAGCAGTTTTCCTGGACGCGTGGTGTTAGAGTGGACAACGCAGACAGAAACTGAAAACCTTGGCTTCCATGTTTACAAAAGTGACTCGCCAAGCGGACAAAAAATCCGTGCTACCAAAGATTTAATCAAAGGTGCGCTCAATTCCGAAACCCGACATGATTATCGTTGGGAAGAGAAGATTGACCAGGATGGCGAAATTGTCTATTACTGGATCGCCGATTTATCCACAAGCGGCGTTATGCGCTTTTATGGTCCAAAACGAATTGAGACGCAAGCAGCACCCGATCAATATGCCCTCGAGCAAAACTATCCGAATCCGTTTAATCCCACGACAACCATCACTTTTAGCTTGAAAGAAGATGGACTTGTTACATTGGCGATCTATAACCTCGTCGGTCAAGTCGTGCGGGAACTCGTAAAGGAAGAGAGAAGCGCAGGACAATACAGCATCGAATGGAATGGCTTGAACGAGAATGGCTACAAAGCACCCAGCGGACTCTACTTTTATACAATTCAAGTGAACGGCTATCGCGAAACACGCAAGATGGCATTGATGAAATAGCGGGCGGGCTGATTGTCCACGTGGGCGATCAGCCTATTTTTTAAAGATTTTTACTAAATAATTTTTTTTCAAGACATGAGGACGTTTTATGAGCCGAGTGACAGGGACGTTAGCCTTTTGCACATCCATCTGGTTGTCGTGCGCCATTAATCCCAATTTGCAGGAGATCAATACCTCGCCGGCAAAAGTCAAAATCCAGATACCGCACAATAGAGAAACCATGGCTAAAGTCAATAAAAGTGCAGGGCCGCGTGAATATCATCTCGGTTACGGCGATGTTGTTGAAATAAAATTTTTTCATAATGCAGAATATAACGATGTCGTTGCGGTGCGACCTGATGGCAAGCTCACCCTTCAGCGTCTCGGTGACATCGATGTCGCTGGCATGCGCGTCACGCAACTCGATAGCATCATCACATCTAACTATAGTGAAATTTTAGTTAATCCGGATGTTACAGTTTTCGTTCGAGAATTTGGTGGCCACTATGTCTATGTACTCGGTGAAGTGCAGCATCCCGGCAGCTATAACATTACCAAGGGCATGTCCATCTTGCGCGCCATCGCCACGGCTGGTGGACCATTATTCTCTGCAAAAATGAACAGCATCATTTTAATACGTAGCGATGAGCAAAAAAATCTGACCGCTGAACGCATCAATCTTTTGCCATCAAACTTTGAGACATTGTTGAACAACGATATGCAGGTTTTGCCATATGATCTGGTTTATGTACCCAGAACGTTCGTCGCTGACCTGGAGTCATTTGTCACGCAAATTTACAAAATTGTGATGCCCCCATTAGAGCTGGCAACTCGATTTTACTACTACAATGCGATTCGTTAGGAGTTCGTGTGATTCAATATAATCAACTTGATAGCCCCCTGTCACCACAAAGCTTTACAAGCATTATCGCCAGAAGAATCAGACTTGTTCTGTTTTCATTTATCGCGATTTTTGCGACGGTAGCGGTTGTGACGTTTACCCTTCCGCCCGTTTATGAAGCGACGGCCCGTCTCATCGTGAGTTATCAGGATGATTATGAAAAAATGGCAAATCCCGGCACTGTCCGGGCGCCGTACGATATCATCGCCACTGAAGTGGCCATTTTGAAAACCCGAGCGATCATCGAGCCCGTGGTCAGCACACTGGGATTGGCTGTTTCAAACGATATCACAGACGTACAACATGGCCATCAGCAGGCTGTTGCACGGCTCACTAAAAATCTGTCGGTGAAACGCGAAAAAGACACGTCCATATTAATTATCAGCTATGCGGATCAAAATCCGGAGCGCGCCGCACAAATCGTCAACGAATCGATCCGGCAATACTTGTTACAGCGACCAGCGCTGTCCAAAGATGAATCGGCTGTCAGGTTCCTGAATCAACAGATCAAGGAGCTCGAACAGCGTATTGATTCGTTGGAAATTAAAAGCCAGATTTATAAAAGTGAGACCAGGGTTCTGGCACCGGAAAAACAAACACAGATTCTGTTTTCAACTTTGGCCGAATTTGATCAGGAAATCACGCGCGTTCGAACAGAGCGCATCGCCAAAGAATCACGATTGCAGGTGATCAAACAACAGCTCAATCAGGGGCAGAGGATATCAATTCCCGTCACCGAAGCGAGCAACAGTTTGAGCAAAATGGAGTATCTCAACAACTTGAGAAAGACCGAGCTTGATCTGCAGTTGCGGAAAAACGTGTTAGCGCAAAAATACACCAAAAAACATCCGGACATGGCGACCGTGCTGCAAGACATCGAAAATATCCAAACAAAAATCGATAAAGAAATTCAGGAGATCATTCAACTCGAAGAGACGGATGTCAAAGCAGTGCAGGCGCAGGAGCGCGAGTTGATACGCACGCGCTCCCAGGTGGCACGATCTATTGCCGATTTGTCAAAAAATGAATATGAACTGGGCAAGCACACGATCGGCATTGATGAGCTGAAAAACGTGCATGCCACGCTCATCGAACAGCGCGAACACGCCCTGGCAGCGGCGCGAAAAAAGGAACATCTCGTTGGTGCCCGACTCATTGAAGAGGCTGTGCCACCATTTCAGGCAGCACGTCCAAACAAAAAATTGGTCCTCGCATTCGGCATCATGTTAGCTTCGGTGTTGTCTTTTTCTGCGGCCTTTTTTGTCGAATATTTTGATCACGCTGTTCACACAGCCGAGGATGCACAAAACTGCCTGGGCCTGCCTGTTCTGGCAATAATTCAGGATGTACATCCGCGCGCCTTGCACCAGCTTGAACATAAGCAAAAAGCAATCGCTTTCAAACCTCTTGACTAAACTGTGAGGAGAACCAACATGAAGAATGTACTCAAGATCAAACGATGGGAACATGGCATTAAACAATATGAATTGGCCATCCTGTTAGGGTGCAGTTCGACCTATTTGTCCATGGTTGAAAATAGTCGCATTGAACCATCGGAAACTTTTAAAGAAAAAGTAGCGGAAATTTTCCATCTTGACATTGAGCAAATTTTTGAGCCGGAAAATAAAAACAATAATATAAAAATGCCGGCATGTCTCTGCTAATTTTCTTGCGACAAGGAAAAGTGATGTATCTCAAGTATTACAAAATAAAGCATGAACCCTTTGCAACGACGGCAGATCCGAACTATTTATTTGTCGGCGAGACACACAAAAGAGCATTGGAGCGCCTTCTGGCGACAGTAACAAAGCAACGGGGAATTACGACGATCATTGGCGAACCCGGGCTCGGGAAAAGCACATTATTGCGCACGCTGTTGACCCGACTTGAGCAATCAGTTAATTTCGCCTGGATTTTTAACACAACGATGCAACCAAACGAATTACTCAAGTACATCTGTCGCGATTTTGGCTTTGCACCCAAAAGTGATAACAAGAGTGATCTGCTGATCGAGCTTTATACTTTTTTCATCCGAGAGTATGAAAAAAATTGTTTGCCGCTCATCATCATCGACGAAGCGCAAAACCTGACATTGGCAGCACTGGAAGAAATCCGCCAGTTATCCAATCTGGAAACTGTCAATAAAAAACTGGTACAGATTATTCTCTGCGGTCAGCCGCAACTGGACGCCAAGCTGGATATGCCACAAATGGTTCAATTGAAACAGCGAATCAATTGTAAAGCAATTTTATCGAGGCTCACTTGTGAAGAAACCGTCGCCTACATTCAGCATCGTCTGGCAGTAGCCGGCGCCGAGAATACATCCCTGTTCTCTCATATGGCTTTGAGAAAAATTTACGAATTATCCGGCGGTATCCCGCGCCTGATCAACCAACTTTGTGATGATGCCCTGCATGCCGGAGCACATCAAAAAATGGCGCAGGTTGATACTTCGATCATTCGGGAATTGGTGGAAAATGGCGATGTGATACAAGCACCAGCCGCTGAAAGCAAAACATTCCAACCCGCGTGCCAACTGCAAAAAAATCAGGTTCGGCGGAAAAAAACTGTTCAAAAGCCCGGAACGGCGGTGAATTTGAACAGACCTCGTATCATTGAAAAGTATGATTTTTTTGAAGCGATTGATCTCTCAGAGTTACTATCACTTGTCTAACGGAGTAAACCATGAGTTTTGTACATGATATGCTAACTGCCGCTGAAAAACATGAACATGGGGATTATAGGCCAAAATCAGTGCACCCAAAGCCCGGGCTATTTGTCCTCGATATGCCAAATGAAATCGTGAGCGATTTTTACGATCTCAAGGAACACGTTCGAATAGCGAATAAACAGGGATTTTTAAACACCTTGGCAATTGCTGACACTTCACCCGGGGAGGGATCGTCGACAATCGCTACATTTCTCGCTTTTTTAATGAGTAGCGGCGTGCTGACACATTGGCAGCAGCAACAAGGTAAACAGCCGCAAAACGAAACAGCGCAAAAGCTATACGAGATTCCCGAATCTGATCGCATTGTGCAATCCGGTGTTGCTCATAACATGCATCGTGTTTCAACCAGAGATGTTTTCCAGGACTGGGAAAAATCGATAGATTCGCGTTTTGCTTTTGCGAAAAACAGTAACAACATTCTGCTTGTTGATGCCAATTTACATCATCCCGCCATTCATCGCTATTTTGCTTTGGAAGCAAAAGGGGGATTAGCTGAAGTCATCGAGTCCGGCCAGGCATGGCAACAACTGACTCGCCCCGTGCGTGACAGTCACTTGCACATCCTGACTGCCGGTCAAACCCGATTGAATCCGATTGAATTGTTGGGCAGCGAGCGGTTCCGTGGTCTGGTGCGCGAGTGGAAACAGTTGTTTCGTTACGTCATTTTCGATTCACCAGCCGTACTGAATTTTGCCGATTCCATCAGCCTGGCCTCCACTGTTGATGGTGTAGTGCTTGTCGTCAAAGCGGGGCAAACTCGCTGGGATAACGCCCAAAAAGCCAAACGTAAATTAATCGCTGCACAGGCAAACCTGCTTGGTGTGACACTGAACCGTCGCAAAATGACTATCCCGGATGGATTGTACAAAAGATTGATCAAATAAAACAGGCACACGCTATTGCTATGCAAAAAACGAGACAACATCAATTCATGAAAATCCATGCTACCGCCTTCGTCGTACCTGCCGTTCTGGCCACTGCAATTATCGCAGCCGCAGCGCTTCTGTACCTGCCATTCAAGCTTGTCATTTCCTTGTTTGTCGGTCTGATGGGTATCGCGCTTTTTATGATGACACGTCATCGCCGCCGCCTTTTGCTCGGTTTGCTTGTTTTTGTTTTCCCGTTAAATGTTGATATATATTTTATCCAACAGCCCAGTCCCGGCGGCGCTGATGGATTAGCTGTTGGGCTTGTCGATATTTTCCTGTTCCTGCTGGCCATGATCACCCTTTTACGCGGTATAAACAGCAATCGAGCGCGAACGCTGCAATTCTTCCCAGCACTGCTGTTACCGTCTATCGCCATTCTCTTCTTTTATCTGTTATCCATGCTAAATGCTCAAGATTTGCTATGGAGTCTTTTCGATACGATAAATCTCGTCAAAGCCATTCTTTTTTATCTGATAATAGCCAACAATATCCAAACTGAAAAGGATGTGCAGGTTATGCTTTTCGCGCTCTTTTTCGGGATGATCGTTCAAGCAGGCATCGCGACCGCTATCAATATTCATCCGCCTGTGACCGAGATATTTTTACGCGCCAAAATCGGTGTTGCGGCTGAGGCAAAAGCCGGCGCAGCAATGGGGGCGTTTGTTCGTTCCGGCGGATCGTTAGGCAATGCCAACCATCTCGGACGATATTTTGGTCTGCTGTTGCCTCTCGCTTATATGATCATATTGGTGCGGCAAAATCGAACACTCAACCTGATGGCTATCCTCGCGGCACTTTGTGGCACTTTTGCCATGATCAGCACGCTGTCACGCAGCGCCTGGCTGGGTTTGGTCTTTTCGCTGATGATCATGTCACCCCTGTTGTTTCGGTATCGGGTGATGAGTTTCCGTACACTGGCGGTACTCGGGCTGTCAACGATGCTCGGGGCGTTTTTGCTCAGTCTTTTTGCCAATGTGATCTGGATGCGATTGACCCACGACGATCACGGCTCTTTGATGTCGCGCTTCACCACGGCTCAAGTCGCCTGGGCAATCATCCAGGATCACCCCTTTTTCGGCTGCGGCATCAATAACTATGGCGCCATGTTAGCTGATTACTGGATCGGGGAGGATACATTTACCAATAAAGCTGCGGTCCATAACAACTATTTGCTCTATATGGCCGAGATCGGTCTTGTTGGCTTTACAGCGGTATTCTGGTGGCTTGCCGCATTCGGCTCGCGCATTTTCAAGGCCATTAAAAGTGTCAATCCTTTCTTCGTGGCGATTGCTATCGGTATTTTCGGCGGGTATGCCGGCATGTTGTTAGAATCGCTTTCCGATAAAAGTTACAAAGAAAATTTTTCGTTACTCTTGCTGATCTGGGCTTTCATGGCGCTCATCGAGACGATCATTCGACTGAATGGAGAACAAAAATATGACCATCGCGCAATCACTGCTTAAAAATACACTCGCGCGCACAACTGCCGAAATTATCAATCGACTGGGATCAGCTTTGTTCTGGATTTTTGTCGCACGTACTCTCGGCCTCACAGCGCTGGGCGTATTGGCGTTTGGTCTGTCTTTATTCTCATTCTTTCATACTGTATCGACACTTGGTCTGGGAGCCGTCGTCATTCGAGATGTGGCGCGAGAGCACAGCAAGGCAGGCATCTATTTCGGGCAAACGGTACGTTTCGGATGCGTTCTGGCCGTATCAGCAACGCTTATCATGCTCGGATTTTCAAGGCTAACGTACACCGGTCCGGAAGCAAAAATGGCGGCGAGCATCCTGGCCGCGGCACTTGTGCCGGCTTCGCTTTTCTACTGGAGCAAATCTCTGCTTTGCGCCGGGGAACGAATGCCGCTCATCGCTGTTGCACGTTTGGGCGAAAATATCTTCAAGGTGGCGGTCGGCATCGCGGTGTTGGTGTGGTGGAATGGAGACGTTACAGGCATGGCGACCGTCATCTTTTTCAGCAAGGTCATCTCAGCCTTGATCGCCTATTATTTTGCGTCTCGCTTTGCCAAACCGGTGTGGAAGATGAATGTGACTTTGCTAAAATATCTGCGTCAAATGACACCGTCTTTTGCATTGATCGCGATGATGAACAGTTTGTTCTGGACAGCACCAGTGATCATCCTCACCCACACAGCCGGTGAACAACAAGTTGGACTCTTTGGAGCTGCTTACAAGCTTGTTGATATCATCCTGTCCTTTATATTAGCCTATGGACAAGCGCTGTTTCCGGTCGCATCACGCTCCCTGGGCCAAAGCACAGAACAGTTTCGTATAATAATAAATCAATCGATAAAATATGCTGTGAGACTCAGTCTGCCTGTCGCCATTGCAGTATGTGGCCTTGCGCCGCACATCATTCATATCTTGTACGGCGAAACCATGCTCCAGGCCAGTCCGGTGCTGAGGATTTTAGCGGGCATGATTGTGCCATTTTCAATGGTACCTGTGCTCGCCTATTCGTTAGTGAGCCAGCATCAGCAAAAGTACGATGTCCTGGCAAATTCGCTGGCGGCAATGGCAGTCATCGCTCTGAGCCTTGTTCTCACCCCACTTTATGGCGCATCGGGCGCCGCTTGCTCCGTTCTGGCAGCAACCTCGATTTTTTGGGCGATTGAATGGGTGAGTGTGCGGTCGAAAATATATGGCGTTGCCAAATGGAATAACAAGCCGCATGCAAAACCTGGAAACGGTCACAGCATCACGATAAAATGGTTCTTAAAAATCAAACAGGCAAAATCGGCGTGAGTGTTTATATGAAAAAAGACCAGTATGAATTTTCCATTATCATTCCATGTCGCAACCGGTGCGATACGCTGCGCCAGGTGCTTGTCGCGCTGGAGTGCCAGACTTTTCCACAGCGTGCTTTTCAAGTTATTGTCATTGATGATCAATCGACTGACGGCACCGATGTCTTTCTGGCCAACTTTCAGAAACAGACGTGTTTGAATCTCACAGCTCTCGCAGGGAAAGGCACGACTGCCGGTGCGGCAAGAAATACAGGATTGGAAAAAGCCTGTGGAGAACAGATTCTTTTTTTGGATGCCGATACTATACCACACAAAAATCTGCTCATTCAACATCAAAGCTGGCAACACCATTTTGGCGACAAAACCTGCATTGTCGGACGCGTTTGCATGTCTGAATCGCTGAAAAAAGCAGAGCAGAGCCGGGTGAACGAGGCAGCCACAAAATATGACAAGCAGTGCACGGCTGAATTGCCCTGGCCGGAATACCGAACAGCCAATACCTCGATCGCGCGGGAAATCTGTCTCAGGGCGGGCGGCTTTGATTCGCGTTTACCAGCCGCAGAGGACACGGAATTTGCCTCCCGCCTGGTTAAACTTGGTGTCCGCTTCTTTTTTGTCAGGGATATTGAGGTTGTCCATCATCATCCGATGGACGAGAAAGGTTATTTCCACAAAGGTATCTTGTATGGCCGGGCGATAGCGCTGTGGTACCGCAAGGCACCGGAGCACCGCGCTGTGCTGGTGCACCGCTATGGTGTGTATGCTCCGGAGCTCAAAAAATATCGCAAGGTGAAGCATATCTTTCGGCGATTTTTTATCAATTCACTTTCAGTGCCCATTTTAGTATCAACGGCGCGATTCATTCGCTCTACCTGGTTCGAAATGTCCAATCATGTATACAAGTGTGTGTATCGTTATTATGTGCGTCAGGCATTCCGATCCAGTTTGTCTGATATAACGACAGGAGGGTAATCAAATGCGAATTCTCATGACCCATTGGGTCTATCTTCCCGAGTATTCCGGCGCGGCGTTGCAAGGCCATCGTCTGGCGCAGGAACTCTGCAGGTCAGGCGTTCACGTCCAGGTCTTGACCGGCACGCATGATCCAAAGCTTGCGGCTCACGATGAAATCGACGGCATTGGCATTGTGCGCAAAGCTCGCGAGGTCTATTCAACACTCGGCCGCATTCGCTATTGGTGTGAGCTGGATCAGTTTATTCACACCCATCGCTCGCGAATTGATCTAATTCACACGCATGGCTTTCATCCGCGTATCAACATCGCAGCCCGACGTGCGCATGTGCCGGTTATTACCAAAATCACCAATCTTTCTGTTGACGATCCAGTTGCAGTGCTCCACCGCACGGGTGGCGCTGCCAAATTTAAAATATTCAATTTTGCTGACGCCATTATCGCAACATCACAAGTTTTGGAGAATTCATGCAAAACTTCAGGCGTGCCGCGCGAAAAAATAATTCGTCTACCCAATGGTGTCGATCATGAGCGATTCAAACCCCTCGACGCTGCAGCACGAGAAAAAAAACGCGCAGCCATGCATGTTGCACGAGAGAAAATCGTCCTGCTCACCGTTGGTACGGTCAATTATAACAAAGGTCTGGATGCTTTGTTACGTGCGATTTTCCAACTGGACCATGCAATGAAAAAAAGAATACGTTTGTGGGTTGTTGGGCCAATGACAAATCGCGATTGTTATGGCACTGTTGAGGCTGGATACGAGCACTATGTCGCACAAGTGAAATCCATGATTAGCGAGTATTTTCTGCAAGACATTGTTCAGTTCAAGGGCCAGCAAGAGAATGTCATGGATTATTATCAAGCCGCCGATATATATATTCATCCCAGCCGCAAAGAGGGGCAGCCCAACGCCATGCTCGAAGCGATGGCATGTGGTCTGCCAGTTATCGCCAACTTGCTGCCCGGCATAACGGATGAAATTTTGCAAACCGGTCGATACGGCTATCTCGCCAATGTAGAAAATCCGCGACAATTTGCCGCCGCTATCCGGGTATTGGTCAACAATCGATTCCTGCGTGTGCGCGTCGGAGAACAAGCGAGAGAACATATCATGGCAAATTATTCGATCAAAAATGTCGCCCAGCAATACCTTTCTTTATATTCGAGCATCATCCACAAGGGTGTTTTTGACAGCTTGAAATTATATCGAGAAATCGCCAAACAAAATTGGCAAAATGAGTAAAAAACGGGCAGAGTGTAAAAGCAGATAGAACAGCACGATCAAGGATAAGGTCATTTCTTATGAAGGTACAGGATATCAATATTGGTGTAAAGCTGAACGGATTCAAGCATATATTTGTAAAAAAACGACTCAGTCCGTGGAAAAAATACAACCGCTTTTTGAGTGACTCACAATGGTGGTCAAAGGGCGATTTGCTGGATTATCAGCAGCAGGCCTTCAAACGTTTAATCGAACGGGTTTATGAGCATGTGCCCTATTATCGTGGTGCGATGCAAATTTTTAATGTAAAGCCGGACGACATCCGCTCTTTGCAAGACCTTTCTCTGATGCCATTTGTCGAAAAAGAAATGGTGCGGAGAAATCCTGGGCAATTTCTGTCGACAAAAAGTTTTGCGCCGGTATTGTACAAGTGCCACACCAGCGGAACAACCGGCACGCCGCTGACTTTGTATCGGGATTTGCGAAATATTGGTTTTGAATACGCCATGCTCTCCCGGCAACGCCAATGGGCAGGACTGTCCGAGGGTGATCGGTACGCAACGCTCAAGGGTGAGTTATTGCCCGTACGATCTCTGGCTGCAAAGAAATTTTGCGCCTGGAATGGTGCGGAAAACAAGCTGGTCATGTCATCTTACCACATTTCCGCGCAAACTTTCCGGGAGTATGTCCACGCGCTGACAAGATACAAAGTTGTTGCACTCGATGGATATCCGTCGTCCATTTATGCACTGGCAGCTTTTATGCTGGATCGGGGCATGGTCTTGCCGATGAAGGCGATCCTGACTTCTTCAGAAACTCTTGTTCCGGAACACAAAAAAATCATTGAACAGGCTTTTGCCTGTCGCGTTTTCGATTATTACGGCATGGCGGAGCGGATCGCTGCGATTCATACATGCGAACACGGGAGCTATCACATTGTGCCAGAGTACAGCATCGTCGAGTTGGTCCGCAGCAGCCAGGTTGGCGACGGTTTTTTTGAAATCGTCGGTACGGCATTAAATAATAACGCGATGCCACTTATTCGTTATCGTGTTGGCGACATTGCGGAAACTCTGGACAAGGCTTGTCCCTGCGGGCGACATTATCCGGTTTTAAAAGGAATTGTCGGCCGCACGGACGATTCGATCATCACGCCAAATGGCAAGATTATTGGTCGACTCGACCACATTTACAAGGGAACACACCATCTGAGGCAAGCGCAGATTTATCAGCCGGAACAGGATAGAGTTATCGTGCGAATCGTTGCGGATGAAGCATTCAGCGAACGTGATGGAGATATCGTGCTGGAAAAACTTTATCATCGGCTTGGTGATGGCATTCGGTTGGAGATCGAACGAGTGCCGTATATAACGCGCACGCCGCGCGGAAAAATAAAATCTGTTATCTCCGAGGTCGCCGCGTGGAACGATCACCCGCTGATTGAACGATCTTGAACAAAACACTTTTACAGCAAAGGAGAAGCATAAATGAATATAGGTGTTGTTGGAATGGGCTACGTGGGATGCGTCTCAGCCGCTTGTTTTGCTGAAATGGGGCACACGGTCCTTGGTGTCGATACGAATGCCGCAAAAATTCGTCTCCTCGCCCGCGGCATTTCACCCATTGTTGAAGATCGTCTCTCGGATATTATTGCTGAACAGGTTCTCTCCGGTCGGCTTGCCGTGACGACTGTGCTGGATCATGCAGTACAACAATCAGACATACTTTTTATTGCCGTCGGAACACCGAGTCACGCCGACGGCAGCCTGGATTTTCAGCAGGTTGAACAGGTGTGCCTGAATATAGGTGCAGCGCTGAAAGTAAAAGAAGAATATGTCTCCATCATATTGCGAAGCACGGTACTGCCCGGCTTGGCCGAGACGGTCGTCATCCCGCTACTGGAAAAATATTCCGGCAAAAAGGTTGGAGACGGTTTTGGCTTTGCTCTCAATCCCGAGTTTTTGCGTGAAGGCAATGCTGTATCGGATTTTTATAATCCCCCAAAAACTGTCATTGGCCAGGTCGATGAATTAACCGGCGATCGATTGCAAGAGCTCTACTCTTCGCTGTCAGCGCCGATCTTTCGCATCGGTTTGGCGGAATCGTCGATGATCAAATATACGGATAATGCGTTCCACGCCTTAAAGGTTGTATTTGCCAATGAAATTGGCCGGCTGTGCAAAAAATTCAACATCGATTCCCGCATTGTTATGGATGTATTTTGCCAGGATACCAAACTCAACCTGTCGCCAATTTATCTCAAACCGGGATTCGCATTTGGCGGCTCGTGCTTGCCAAAGGATTTGCGCGCCATCACGCATCATGCGCGCCAGGCGGACGTCAAGGTGCCGCTGCTCGAATCGGCTCTGACGAGCAACCTGGAACATATCCAGTTTGCCACTGACATGGTGAAAAAAGACCACAGGACATGTATCGGCATCCTTGGCATCAGCTTCAAAGAAGGCACCGATGACTTGCGCGAAAGCCCGGTCGTTGACCTGGCAGAGCGGCTGTTAAATGAAGGTTACTCGCTGAGCATCTATGACGAAAATGTCCTCAGTGCCCGCAAACGCGGCGCCAATATCGATTATCTGCAACGACACACACCATACCTGGATAAACTCCTGGCGGATTCGGTTGAAGAGGTATTGAACAAGTCACAAATTGTCCTGATTGGCAATCGGAACAGAGCGCACCATGTGGTATTGAGTGAGCGCTCAAATGGTCATCACATCATTGACTTGTCAGGCTTGAACGAACATCAACATAAAAATGCCGAGGTACACTATGAAGGACTGTGCTGGTAAAGTTTTAATCATCGTGCAAAATTTGCCGGTGCCGTTTGACCGGCGAGTGTGGCTGGAGGCGAAAACGCTGCGCGACTATGGGCTGCATGTTTCCATCATCTCGCCGAAATCAAAGGATTTTTCGAAAAGTTTTGAAAAAATCGAGGACATCGCTGTCTATCGCTACAAGATGCCCATTGAAGCGCACGGCGTTCCCGGTTACTTTTTTGAATTTATTTACGCATGGCTGGCGACCGCATTCTTGTCGATTCGCGTTTGGTTTCAAGAAGGATTTGATGTCATCCAGGCTTGCAATCCGCCGGATACTTATTGGGTGCTTGGTCAAATCTATCGGCTGTTCGGCGTGACCTTTATCTTTGATCACCACGATTTGTCCCCCGAGATGTTCGATGCGAAATATCACGGCAAGCGCCTCTTGCGGCGGGGACTTGTCTGGCTCGAAAAGAAGACACTCAAAAATGCCACACTCGTGCTCAGCACAAATCACTCGTATAAAAACATCGCTATCGAGCGCGGCGGCAAGAATCCTCAAGACGTGTATGTGGTTCGCACTGGTCCGGATGTGCAGCGGCTGCAAACAGTGCGACCAGAGCCGCCACTTAAATTTGGCAAAAAATATCTGGTATGCTACCTCGGCGAAATGTGCCCGCAAGATGGCGTGGACCTGTTGCTCAAAGCCATTTTATATTTCATCACCAAACTGGGTCGGACGGATACGCATTTCGTCCTTATTGGCGGTGGCCCGGCCATGCCCGCCATGCGAGCATTGCGCGACGAGATGGGATTGCAACAAAACGTCACTTTTACCGGGCGTATTCCGGATACGGATTTATGCCGTTACCTCTCCACCGCCGATGTGTGCGTTGATCCGGACCCGTGGACCGAATGGGCCAACCATTCAACAATGAATAAAATTTTGGAATATATGACCTTTGGTAAACCGATCGTCGCATTTGATCTGGATGAACACAAAAATTCAGCACACGAGGCGGCGTTTTATGTGCAACCGAATGACACCCGCTTGTTCGCCGAAGCGATTGATGAGTTGCTGAAAAATCCGGAGAAAAGGCAGGCAATGGGTCGGATCGGCTATGCACGCATTCGCGGCCAGTTAGCCTGGACGCACACACACAAAGCACTTGTTGCTGCCTACAATCGCCTTTTCCCTGAAATGAAAAGCGCGGACGAGGCTGAGCAACATCTGCTGGACTTTGTCCTGTCGGGAATACATCGCAAAGCCTATACTGACGCAGAAAATGTCAATATTCTTCCAAGGGACAAAGGAAAATCCGCCTCGTCCCAAAAAGCTGAGCAGATCTCTTGCGACTCGCACTAATTTGTCATGTATTCGGATCAGAAAAACGCGGAGAAAAAAATGGTAAAAAGACTCTTTAAACTGCTGCTAACAAATGCAGCAGCACTGTTGCTCGCACAGTGCAGCTCCACCACCGCACCAGCCCCAAAAAGTTCGGGCTGGCTAACCCGTAACGCCGGCCTGCCGGAGACGCTTACTGTCACGGCAATAACAAATGTGCCAGAGACGCAAACACTCTATATTGGCACTCACAACGGCATTTACAAATCGGTTAACAATGGCGAATCCTGGAGTGAAATCAACAAAGGACTGGAGACAAATGATATTTCCTGTATCGCTGCACGTGCCAACATCGTCTATGCGGGATCGTGGGGCAAGGGAGTCTATCGATCGTTGAATGGTGGAGAAGAATGGCAATCCGTTTGGTCGTCTGATAAAAATCCACATGTGAATGACATTTTTGTGTCGCCATCTCATCAGACCGTTTACGTTGCGACGGAACATGGGCTGTTCAAAAGTGAAAATGGTGGCGAGACATGGGCGCACATTTTTCAGTATGGTAAAATACGCACCGTGGCCGTTCATCCGCGTGACAGCACTACCCTGTATATCGGTGCGCGCTGGCATGGCAACTTGCGCAGCACAGATGGTGGTGTTTCCTGGCACAAGATAAATAACGGGGTACACAGCGAAGGCGACGATGTGGCAGCCGCCAACTGTTTTGTCTTTGATCTAAAAAATCCGGATCACCTGGTCATGAGCACCGGTTGGGTGGATTTGTACCAGTCATTGAATGGCGGTGAGCGCTGGGAGCACGTTGGAGATCAGTTAGCGGATCTGTCTATTTGCGCTTTGGCTGCCCGGGAAAAAAGCAGCACCATGTGGGCGGTTTCGGAAACAGATGGTGTGTTTGTCAGCCATGATGACTGCGCATCATGGCACCCGCACAACGAAGGACTTGGTCAAGCCAAAATAAAATCGCTCCATGTGACCAGATCGACAAACGCAGAGGTATTTGTCGGCACCCTGGGAAAAGGAATTTATATCTATGCGGGCGACTAATATTGTGTACAAATCTATGATTTTTATGCTCGTGGTCGCGGCGTTCATGATACGCCTGATCTACGTCTCGCAGCTCGACGCGAGAGTCTGGTGGGTTGATGAAACTGATTACCTGGCACTGGGTCAATCCATTGCCGCGGGAAACGGCTATGTGAATTCACAAGGTCAACCAACAGCATTCCGTCCACCCGGCTACCCGCTCTTTTTAGCCATATTGTCCAAAGTTGCCATAAACGACGCGCCGTCCGTTCGTGTCGTCCAGGCATTTGTGAGTTCTATAACAGTTTTGCTCCTCTCTCTACTCTCTCTCCGCATAGTGGGTCCTGTCGCCTCTCTGGTTTCTGCCGGTTTGGCGGCAGGATACCCCTATTTTATCTACAGCACTGGTACCCTTTTTCCAATTACCTGGTTTTCCTTGACACTCGTGGCTTCGGTCACTTTTTTATTCATCGGGCTGGACAACAACAGGAAATGGTATATCGCGCTGGCCGGATTCTGCATGGGTCTCTCAATTCTGACGCGAACCTCGGCAGCCGTATTGGGTCTGGCGACATTATTATGGCTGTTGATCATACTGTTCAAGTCGCCCAAAAAACTGCTCCTGACAGCCCTGGTTTTTGGTCTCACCATGACGAGCGTTCTTTTCCCCTGGCTGCTGCGTAATTATCACGTATTCGGCACGCCAGTGCTATCGACAAATGGGGGACGTAATTTGTGGCTGGGTAACAATCCCAAAAGCACGGCCAATAGTGGCAGCAATATAGAGATGCCACAGGAATTTGCTCAACGTATTGGCATGGCGGGCGAAATCGAAGCCGATCATCTCTATTCCGCCACAGCGCTCGAGTACATCAAGTCGGATCAGAACCACTACCTTTGGTTAGCCGTGCAAAAGGGAGTCGCCCTCTGGCGTTTAGATCCATCGCCCACAACCGAAGGCTATCCCCGCTACAAATGTCTTCATAGCTTGATCAGCTGGATCAGCTATGCGCCAATTCTTTTGTTAGCGTTGACCGGTTTTGCCATCAGCAATCGCGCCGGTAAAAAAAAGATGCTGTTGTGGTTGCTGTTTGGTCTGTTTTTCACCCTGCTGCATGCAGTTTATATCTCCAAAGTGCGGTTCCGCCTGCCACTGGATTATTTTCTCATCCTGATGGCCGGAGCGGCCATCAATTCTCTCGTGAATAAAATAGCACCCGTCAAAAAATTTACCCAAAGATTATTTCCGGAATATACCTATGAATAAACTATGCCTTTCGCTCCTCGGCTTTTTGTTCGCAACGCACGGGCTTTCAAACACACCAGGCGCTGATGTGACAATATTGGCATCAACCGCGAGGTCTATTTCTGTGCAGGCACGCTTTGATACGATTACGGTTGTCCGCGCGCTCGAAAATGGCGAATGGTCGACAAGCATAAACATGCAGCATGCCGGCTCAATCATCGAACCAGGTGTACCGCATTTACCTTTGGTGACTGTACGACTCGGCATCCCGGCCAACAGCCGGCCTCGTCTCAATGTTTTTGCAGAAGAAAAAGAAACACGGCAGATTGGCACCGTAAGAAATAATCTGCCAGGTTCTAAAGATGTGAGGTCCATTGCCCATCCATCATCAGCCTGGTTTCCGCAGGTATCAGCCGAGATCGGCCTGGACGCTATGATTCGCAATCAACGGGTGCTGTTCATTCATCTCTATCCCGTTCGCTATCAGGCGAGCTCCGGGACAGCACATATTCTTAAAAGCATACAATTCGAAATTGATTTTGCACTTGAGACCGGCACAACCACCGCTCTCATCGATGCAGAAAAGGCGTATGAAACCATTTTTCAGAATATATTGTGTAATTATGAATCGAGCCGCGCCTGGCGATGTTCGGGGGCATCTGTTCAGGCTTTGTCCAAAGCGACAACCGGACTTGAATGGCCAATGGCTCGTCTCTCTCTCAACAAAGCCGGCGTTTACCGCGTGACTGGTCGGGAGCTGGCAAGCGCCGGCATTGATATTCGACAAATAAATCCACGCACTTTTTCATTGGCCAATAATGGAAGACCGGTTCCCATCATCGTCGAAGGTGCTCATGACGGCAGCTTTGATTACAATGATCGTATTATTTTTGTCGGCAAAGAGAATGCCGGTGAAAAGACCCATCTCTCACTGTTTTCAGATACCAATGTTTATCAACTCTCCTGGGGTGGCTCAGGCATGGCATTTACTGAATTGCCAGCCTCTCCCAATCAAACCGAAACGGACACGCTCTCCACCGCTCCGCTCACCATTCATTTTGAAAAAGACAGGCGTTATGAACGTCTCGTAGGGTATGACAATGGCGAGGCTGATCACTGGTTCTGGGAAAAACTGATGAATGGGGAGAGAATCAATTTCCCGGTCTTTTTGCCCGGACTTTTGTCAGGGAGCGCTCTGAAACTGACGGCAGAGTTTCACGGCCTTTCGGAATCGGAAGAGGTGGAGATGAACCACCACGTGGTTGCCCATTTCGATGGACAGCCCGTTGGTGAAGCTCCTGGATCACAAAAAACGCCGTTCACTCTCTACACCGCACGTTTTTTTTCCAACAACACAAATCCAAATCGTACGATTTATTTTGATTTGCCACTCGACAATACCGCTGTTTTCGCCGATTTTGTCTTTTTGAACTGGTTTGAAATTGAATATGAGCGCCGGCTCACGGCAGTGACTGATGAGCTGACTTTTGACCTGGAGCCACAATCCAATCGAATTTGGCGACTCTCGGGATTTAGCTCTGACCAGGTCTATTTATTGACGGATAATGGCTACCGTCTCGTTCACCCGAAAATAAAGAGTCGCGGCCACGGTTTCGACATCAGTATAACCTATCCTGCAAAACATCCGGCCCAACTTTATGCCGTGGCGGAAAATGCTCTGAGCTCGGTCCTGTCTATCGAAAAAGATGAACCGTCGACTTTGGCCGCAGTTGACAATAGTGCAGATTATGTCATCATCACACATCAGGCCTTTCGCGGCGCGGCCGAGCGATTGGCGGACTATCGGACTCGTAAGGGACTGCGCACAATGGTGGTTGACATTCAGGATGTTTATGACGAATTCAGCTCCAGCCTCTACGATCCTCGCGCCATCAAACGTTTCATTGCTTACACTTACAGCCAGTGGCACAAACCGGCGCCGCTCTATTTTATCCTGTTCGGCGATACAACCTATTTGATGAACAAGGATGTCGCGGCCGATGCCACATTAAAATCCTATGTGCCAAGCGTCATGGTCAATACAAAATCATTCGGCATGACCTCGAGCGACAACTATTTTGCCTGTATCAGCGGCGATGACGATCTGCCGGATGTTTACCTTGGCCGCCTGCCGGCCAACACGCAGGATGAAGCGGAAACCATGGTCGATAAAATTATCAGCTACGAAACGCGCGGCATTGCGGATGAATGGCGTCGGCATATCACCCTGGCGTCCGGCAACGGCGATTTTTTCGGTTATTCAGCGCAATACCTCGTTGACCATTTTTTGCCCAAATGGATGGTGACGAAACGGCTATCGACCGACTTTGAATCGCCGTTTTACAACGCGACCGAGGATTTTATTGCATGGATCAATAGCGGCCAAAATATCATCAATTTTCTCGTGCATGGCTCGGGCGAGCAGATCGCCGACGCCAATCTGTTTGAAAAGGATGATATCATTCGACTCTCCAACGAGGACCGCTATGCCTTTGCCATCACCATGTCTTGCTATATCGGTCACTTTGACAATCCGGAAAGAAACTCCCTTGGAGAAGTGCTGTTAACCGCGCCAAACAAGGGCATTATGGCCATGTTCGGGTCCGCCGGCAAGTCGTATATCTATTCTGACTTTTATTTCAACAATGCTGTTTTTGATGGCATTTACAACAAAAACTTGCGAACCTTGGGCGAAATTACCACGCACGCCAAGTATGAGCTCATCGCCAAAACCAAAAGTTTTTGGGAGCCGGTGCAGAACTTTTTGCTCATTGGCGACCCGGCAACCGAGCTCAATTTACCCGAGAAAAAAATCGAGCTGGCACTGTCCCCAAAAGTGTTGGCCGAGGGAGATGTGTTGCGCGTTTCCGGCACTGCGCCTGCTGCAAAGGGTCATCTGCACCTCAGTGCCATCGGTGAGCTGGATTCGGTATTGGCCGGCCAGCACATCCAGATCAGTGAAAGTTTTTTTGATGTATCTTTAATGACTCTCACCTCTCAGTTGCGAAACAAGTGGGGGCAGCACGGCGGTGCCGGCACCGTGCGGGCACACTTTAGCGACGGACAACAACATGCCGTCGGTCTTGCCGATTTTAGTGTCATCCGACCGCTGATCGCCAGATTTGGCATCCGGCCGGAGAAACCAACAGGATTCGAGCCGGTGTTATTTTACGCGGACATCGATGCCGATGTGCTCAAGGAAATTGGCAGCCTGCAGTCACTGAATGTCGTGTGGTCGACAGATTTGTCAACCTGGCAAAGTGTGCCATTGCAGCACAGTGAAAAGACGAACTGGATTTCGTCGGAGGCACTGTCACATGAAGAAGGTACAACGATTCAATACAAACTGGTGATCATCAATCAGCAGGGCGTTCGAACCGAAACCGCTGTTCGTGAATACAAGGTGCTGTACAAACCGGATGTTTATGTCGATACGGATGTGCGTTATTTTGCGACGGATGATGCCTTTCTCAAAGTGACGGTAAAAAATCGCGGCGAATCGGATGCCCGGGATGTCGCTTTGCGCCTGCTCAATGCGACAACAGGTCAGATGCTTGTTGAAAAATATACTATCCCACTCATTCGCGGCCGCGAGGATTCGACGATTGTTGTGCCCCTTGCCGCACTGACCGCCGGAATCCATGAACTTGAGTTGACGGTTGATCCTGAAAATTGTATCATTGAGGAGGAAGAAGAAAATAACACGAGGCAGATTAGACTTTGCATCGCCACGCCAGAGTTGGGTTCAAACAAGATATATTTGCCGATGATGAGCGGTATATCGCTTCTTCTTCCAGCCCACGGTGTGTCGCAAAGCACCTCCATTGCCATCCGTGCTTTCCAGGATGCTAACCTGGAAAAAGCCGCCGGCGATGGCTGTCTGACATTTCTAAAAGTAAAATCAGCTTTGTATCCAGCGACCTTTGCGATTGAGTTAGCGGACTCGACAATGGGATTGAATGCAGCAATAGTCGCCATTGAAGCGGAAACAAACGATTCAACAACAGCGGCTTTCCTGGCATCAGACGGAGTCCGCATTTACAGGTGGTTGCCGGACACGAAATCCTGGAAAGGAGTTGAAACCACAAAACAAGACGATCGTTTGGTCGCAAACCTGCCGCCAGGAGCAAAAATTTTTGCGCTGTTGGGAAGTGACGACGTCGACGCACCCACCATCACCTTGTCCGTCCAGGGCCAGCATTTTGCCGACGGCGATGTGGTGCCGGTTCATCCGGTTTTTAACATCGCGCTCGAGGATGCGAGCGCGATTGATGTCTCGCCCGCTGGACTGCAACTCTGGCTGGATGACAGTGCGCTGGCGGAATCGGACTATGTCGTCACCCTCGATCCACATCATGCCGGCTTGGCGCATATCTCCTGTCGCCCGGAATTGACCGGCGGTGAGCATGCTTTTAAAATATCCGCTCGAGATGTTATCGGGAATGTATGCTCAAAAGAGGTCTCTTTTCGCATTGCGGAAAAATTTGGCCTCGACTTTATCGCCAACCATCCCAATCCCTTTGAAGGTGAAACAACATTTGTCTTCAATATCACCGATATGGCGAGCCGCGTCACCTTGCTCATTTACACGGTGTCCGGCCGATTAATCCGTTGTTTCGAGTTCACCGATATCACCGGCTACAACGAAGTGGACTGGGACGGCGCCGATAGCGATGGCAACGACATCGCCAACGGCGTCTATTTTGTCAAATTTTCGGCGCAGCATGGCGATGAAAAAATAGAGAGAATAGAACGATTGGCTAAATTGAAATAGGAAATGGAACTGGTGCTCGAATGGAAGAAAGAGCCACATGAATCAACGACACGTCATTTTGATTATTATAGCGACACTCTCGCCGGGGAACCTTTTGTATGCCGGCAAATTTGCGGCGGACTTTGGCCGCATTGGGGTTGGTGCGCGTTCGGCAGCTCTGGGCAACGCCTACACCGCGTTAGCCAATGATGCCGCGGCGTTTTACTGGAATCCCGCCGGCCTGCCGGAAACGAGTCGCCTGACTTTTGCCTTTGAACATGTTCCTCTTTTCAACGGACTGGCACATTACAACACGGCCAATGCAACGTTATCGCTGACATCAGGCATTGCCGTGGCAGCCGGCTGGATTCGTCTTGGTGTTGATGATATTCCCCGGTATGCGCCGCTTGCGGGCAGTCGCATTGACCGGCTCACCACAGGTCAATATCGCTCAACCGGAGAAAATGAAGGTTATTTTTCGGATGTCGAGGACGCGGTGTTCATCGCTATTGGCAAAAAGATAAAATTTGATCTCGGCATTGGCTTTAAACCGCGCATGCTTATCTTGCCCGTTGAAGTCTCTGTTGGATTAAGCGCTAAATTCATCAACCAAAAACTGGACGACAAAACCGGCACTGGCCAGGGACTGGATGCCGGTGTGCTTTTGCGCACGGTCAGTCGTAACAAGGCTAAAGGCGAGGCAACATCATGGCTCGGCTGCAGCATCGTAGTGCGAGATTTATCTCGCACAACCTTAGCCTGGAACACCAACTCAAACCACAAAGACCAGATCGAAACCGCGATCCTGTGTGGTTTGGCCGGTTCATTTTATTTCACCTCGTTCGAATCGCGGCTGACCGTAACCATCGATCAGGAGGTGAGGCCTTTTCAGGATAGACACGTTGGCGTCGAGTTCGCTTTTTTGCACACCATTGCCTTGCGTGCCGGCGTCTGGGGCGAGCGCTTTTCAGCCGGTGCCGGACTATCATTGCGATTTTTTCGGGTGGATTATGCTTTTGTCACGCACGATTTGGGGCATACGCATCGGGTGAGTGGTATTGTGGCGTTTTGAATAGACTGAAAATAAGCACATCACGGCAGCTGATGCAAAAAATAGTCTGCGATGTTTGTGCTGGAAAAATCGCGAACGCTATAGATTTTATCCCCGAATATTTTCGCACGCACGCCTGTCGAATCGGCAAGCTGCGCCAGATTTTTCCGCGCCGAGCGCTCGTCTTTACAAAATACGACAAAGAGGATACATTGCTCATCTTGTCTTTGATAGCGCGCTTCAAGAGCAGCAACATGCTGCAGCGTCAAGTACGTGGGTTTGAGATAGTTGAGTGAGTTGGCGATTTGATGTTCTGCAGGCAGCAACTCGAGCCTGTCCGGCTTTGGAGTATGCGGCAGTGTATCGCTCAGCGCGCGCGCCACGCGCTGTATGGTATGAGTCAGCGTTGTATCCACGGCGCCGGCAACGAGTCGTACAAAGTACTGATCCTGCCAAAATCGCACGCTCAAGTCAGAGACTACCGCCTGTTCTCCTATTTCGGCGAACGTCATATCCGGATAGCGATAATGGCTGTAGACACCAAATGCGTCCAAGGGCGTACCCATGTCGAAAATATCCAGGGTGAAAGTCAAAGCGGGATTATTTTTGCGGACGTATGAAGCCGTAGCCATCTCAACAATGTCGTACTGCTTGTAAAGCTCGGCTTCCCCATTGATATAGGCAAAGAGATTGTCAGGTGTGTAGATTTCCGGCGGAAATGCATAATCCCACCCCGGCTCCACATCGGCGGGTGGGAGAAAAGAGAGCACATCAGCCAAAGCAGTGAGGGTAAAGCTCAAGAGTATCAAGATAGTTTTCATCACTCATCATCCAATAGCTAAAAGCTCACCGGGCGCGAACAAAACGCACTCAAATTAATATAAGCTTTTCAGGTTTAGTTTTCAAGATAATCAATTTTTGCATCTGACAAATATTTTATCCTTGAAATAAATCAGAAATAAAAGTATTATAAAATAACTTTTACCTGCAAAGACAAGCAGGGGATAAAATGCGAAAGCGCATCGTCTATATTCTTTTTGTTTTATCACTTCCTGTCTTTTCCGTTCAATTTGACCATCTGACGACTGAAGACGGTTTGTCCAGCAATCACGTTTTTTGCATTGCCCAGGATACGCTCGGATTTATGTGGTTCGGCACCAGCAATGGGCTCAATCGCTGGGATGGTTACGACATTCGCGAGTTTCGTTTTGATCCCGCGGACTTGAATTCATTGTCTTCCAATAATATAAAATCCCTCTATGTCGATCGATTAAATATTTTATGGATTGGCACCGGCAGTGGTCTGAACCGCTTCGATCCGGTGACCGAACAATTTTTACACTATCCTCTTGCCGAAAACAATGTAACAGTCATGTCTATTTGGGCCGAAAATGATGTCATTTTTTGGCTCGGTACATATTCCGGCCTTTATAAATTCAACACCCAAACCGGCGCCTGCAAAAGGTACCTAAACTATGCTAAAGATCCGGTTGTTGCCAGAGAAAAAAATGCTATATTTTCTTTGAGCCAGCTTGATAACGGATTACTCTTGGTCGGAACCAATGATGAATACAAAACGTTCGATCGGAAAACCGAACGTTTTGCTGATTTTTTCAAGTGCTTTCCAGGGTATTCTCTCGCGGCGCATGGTTCGTACGTTGATCGTGAAAATAAGGTCTGGCTGGGTTACAATGACGTTGGACTTGGCTGCTATGATCAACAAAGCAAGACCATTGAGACGTTTGATCCCCAAAATTCCGGGCTGAGTTATACGGCAACGGCAGGCATCCTCGAGGACAGTCGTGGAAGATTATGGGTGGCTACGTTAGGCGGTGGTGTGAATCTTTTTGATAAAAAGACCAAAACCTTTTCCCACTTTATCCCGCAAGCCGGCATAAAAAACAGCATCAGCACATCAAATACAAAGTGTCTTTTTGAGGATAAACAGGGCAATATCTGGATTGGATCCTATGACAATGGTGTGAACAAAATCGCTCGTTGGAGAAAAGATGTGACAGTCCTGCAATCCAGTTCGGATGAAACGACGGGGCTCGGCTCCGGCGAAGTGTTCGATATATGTCAGGATCGAAACGGCGATGTGTGGATCACGAGCCTGGGTGGCGGTGTGAAAAAAGTTTCACCGGATTTTCGTACAATTCAACATATGGTTTTCCAAAACGATACGCTGCGAGAAGACAAGTGGATGCACGCGCTGGAACAAGATCGAAGTGGCAATATTTGGCTATCGCATCATTCTGGATTTTATCGATTCAATTGGCAAGAGCAAGCGCTTGAAGAAATAAATACCACGCCGCATATTGATGAATTTGAATCGTCCGTTCATGTTGTTTGTGAAGATTCTTCCGGAGATGTATGGTTCGGCACAGTCTCAGCCGGACTGATTCGTTTAAAGTCGTTGGATGTCGTGACAATTTTCAAGTATGACTCAACGGATTCATCGAGTTTGCGCTCAAACAGTATTCAGACTCTATTCTGCGATCCGACCGGTCAAATGTGGATAGGACATCCGGAATGTCTATCAAAATTCAATGTCGAATCAGTTTCATTTGAACACTTTTATCTGATTGATTCTCTTTCCGCGCAAAAAGTAAACCAGCCTTTTATAAACGCAGTTTACCAAGATCACAAAAACAGACTATGGATCGGCACGCATCGCGGGTTTTTTCAGTTTGATCGGGAAAAAAATCTCTTTATCGATTGGACGCATTACTTTGACCAACCGGAATTGGCTGTTATTGATATTCTAGAGGATGGGAGAAGCAATCTCTGGCTGCGATCATCTATCGGTATTATTCGTTTTAATCCAAAAGATAAAACTTTTAGAGCATTCAAGCAGGATGATGGTTTTAGTGGCGAAAACAGAGTCGCATGGGGACACGATGCTTTTTACAAAGATAGAAGCGGCTGTATTTATTACGGCGGGATAAAAACGCTTGCCCGGTTTCATCCGGACAGTCTGCGTGATAATCCCGAACCACCGAGAATTGTTCTCACAGAATTTTCTGCCAACTATAAAAACGTTGTTCCAGAGCACGGCTCGATGTTGGAACATGCTATTCCATACACTCAATCAATAACACTGCCGGATAGTGTAAAGACGTTTTCCATCAAATTCTCAGCCCTGGATTATACAGCGCCGCAAAAAAATCAATATGCCTTCAAGCTGGAGGGCTTTCATAAAAACTGGATTTTTTCCGGTTCAGAGCGATCCGCTGCATTTACCAATCTTTCACCCGGGAGATATACCTTCCGCGTCAAAGCCTGTAACTGCGACGGCGTGTGGAATGAAGAAGGAATCTCATTAGCCATTCATATCCTGCCGCCCTGGTGGCAAAGCTGGTGGGCATACGTAAGCTATGCGCTTTTTGTGATCGGATTGGTTCTTGTTATTTATCGTGCGCAACTCGGCCGAATTCGTCTCAAACAACAAGCACAGTTGGATAGAGAACGCGCCCGAAATCTGGAGGAGCTCGATTCATTAAAAACGCGATTTTTCGCCAACATATCGCACGAATTTCGTACGCCGCTCACGTTGATCCTTGGTCCACTTGACAACATGTCTCGGCAAACATCAAATAAAAAATGGCAGGAGCAGTTTAATGTGATGCGCCGCAATGGGCGTAAACTGCTCAGACTCATCAATCAGTTATTGGATGTCTCCAGGCTCGAAGCCGGCAAAATGGTTCTGCATCGCGACACCGTAGAGATCTGTTTTCTGTTGCGGGGGATTGTGGGATCGTTTTCATCAGCAGCCGAGCGAAAGAATATAAATCTGTCACTTTTTGGAGCTGATAACGATTTTTATGCGTTTATCGACCACGATGCTTTTGAAAAAATTTTGACAAATCTTCTTTCCAATGCCCTCAAATTCACACCAAAAAACGGTGCTGTTGATGTAGTTTTAAAAACTTTTCAAGATGATCAATCCACCCAAAAAAAGGATGATATTTTCAGCATCCAGGTTAAAGATACCGGCATCGGTATTTCCATGGAACGGATCGATCACATTTTTGATCGCTTTTATCAGGTTGATTCCTCGGAAACACGGGAACACGAAGGGACCGGAATTGGCTTGGCGCTAACAAAAGAGCTTGTTGAACTACACGGCGGCATCATTTCAGTACAAAGTGAACCCGGCAATGGAAGCACGTTCACCGTACAATTGCCGGTCGGTGAAGTTCAGGAGACGCCAAGTAGGCAAAGACGGCAAGCAAGACCGTTGATAGAAATGGAGAACGTACTTGTCCCCGAAGGGACTATGGACAAAAAAGATGGACGTCCAATTCTCTTAATCGTGGAAGATAATGTTGACATGCAGCTTTATATCAAAGATGCGTTGGCACTCGATTATACAGTTAAAACTGCCGGAGATGGAGAACGTGGTTTCAATAATGCAGTTGAAAACATCCCCGATCTCATCATCAGCGACGTGATGATGCCGGTTATGGATGGTTTTGCGTTGTGTGAAAAACTCAAAACGGATGAACGCACGAGTCATATCCCAATCATTCTGCTCACGGCACGAGCCGAACAGAAAGATCGTTTAGCCGGTTTGGAGACAGGAGCCGATGATTATCTCGTCAAGCCGTTTGATGTGAAGGAATTGCAGGTCCGCGTAAAGAACCTCATCGAGTCCCGTGTAAAAATGCGCGAACGATTTCAACGCGATATTGGCTTACCAATCAAAGAGATGACCTTTACTTCAACGGACGAACGGTTCCTGCAACGCGCTATCCGCATTGTGCATGAACATATCTCGGATAGCCAATTTTCCAACGAACGGTTTGGCGAAAAAATCGGTATGAGCCGTATGCACGTGCATCGTAAAATTCGAGCGCTTACCGGTCAATCAACGAACGAGTTCATCAAAACAATTCGTTTGAAATATGCAGCACAATTATTAAAGCAAGGATCCGGCAATGTGTCGGAAATTGCCTTTGAGGTCGGCTTTGAGAGTCCATCCTATTTTTCAAAATGCTTCCGAAAACAGTTTGGATTGTCGCCGCGGGAGGTGAAGCAAAAGCGATAGAAATGGCGAGAAAAAATCTGAGATCTGAGATCGCCGTTCTTCAATCTGAAATCTATTGATTTCAGATTGAAGATTAGCGATTTTTGATCTCAGATCTATAAACCTTTCCTCGCTCCCATGGCTCCGCCTGGAAGCGGACGCGATCGTAATGAATAGAAACGATATATTGCGCGAGACTCGGCCTCGTTCACATAGGCGATAATTATTGATCAATTTTCATGGAAAGTATTTTGATTGGAACGCAGAGCGTTCCGTTCATTCGCCGTCGTTAAACAAGTATCAAAAAAGCATTGCCAGGGAGACCCTGGCAACGAGGAGAAATATGCAGCGCACTTATTACAGCAAGGATCCGGCAATGTTTCGGAAATTGCCTTTGAGGTCGGTTTTGAGAGTCCATCCTATTTTTCAAAATGTTTTCAAAAGCAGTTTGGCGTGTTGCCGAAGGAGGTGAAGAAAAAGGGATAGAAATGACGAGAAAAAATCTGAGATCGCCTTTCTTCAATCTGAAATCAATAGATTTCAGATTAAAGATGAGCGATTTTTGATCTCAGCTCTATAAACCTTCCTAATGTTACAAAATTACCGATAATTGTTACAATCGAGTTAGAATAATTGTCCTTCCTTTTTTAAAATACAATAACATCATTTTAAAAAGGAGGATACCATGAAGTACTGGACGATTATTGGGATCGCACTTGTTCTTGCAGCGAGTGCAGGCGGGGGCATCATTCACGTCCCAGCCGATCAACCCACCATTCAAAAAGGCATCAATGCCGCGTCACACGGCGACACTGTTCTTGTCGCAGAAGGGCACTACATCGAGAACATCAATTTTAGCGGCAAAGCGATTACTGTTGCGAGTCATTTTATTGTGGACGGCGACACGGCGCACACAGCCAATACCATCATCGACGGCAGCCAACCGGCCCACCCGGACAGCGGCTCCGTGGTTTATTTTATTTCGGGCGAGGATACAACTTCTATTCTAACCGGATTCACCATAACGGGTGGAACCGGGACTCCTACCATTTGGTCTTCCGGTGAGTGGATATGTGGAGGTGGTATCTATTGTCGGGAGAGCGGGGCTCGAATTTCAAATAACAGAGTCATTGGAAATAGTATTTATGATGCAGATCAAAGCACGAGTGGCGGCGGTATTCTCATCGATCAAACAAATGAAGCGCCATACTCCATCGTTGAAAATAATCTTGTCCGCGATAATGTGGCGGAATCGGGTGGTGAATCGGCATTGGGTGGCGGCATAAGTATTTATACCGACGGCAGGATTTTCGGAAATACAATTGTAGGAAACAAAGTGACCGCGTCCAATATGTGCGGTGGAGCGGCTGTTGATGCAACGGGCTCTACTATTTCTGTAAATATTCAAAACAATGAAATCATGCAAAATGAATCCAGGTCGACCGGCGGACTTCCCTACGCTGTTGTTCGCGCGAGCGGTCATATAAACATCCTTGACAATATCGTTTCGGAGAACAAAGTTTTCAGTACTTTTACAACGATAGGGACCGCCATATACCTTCAACAAGCACCGAAAGGCACCATGATTAAGAATAATACCATCTCAAACAATTCTTTTAATCAGAACGTTATGGCGAGCCGGGGGTGTTTTGTGGCTTTCTCAACAGATGTTATTGTGGAGGGCAACGAGATTTTTGATAATGTGAATACCGGGGGGATCTATATTGCCCGGTCGACTGCCATTGTTCAGAACAATTCAATCCAGGGAAATGACGTTCTTATAGGTGCGGGTATTCTTTGCGATGACTATCCCAAGCATGCAGGGATACCTACGAATGTATTGATTCAAAACAATGATATCTCGTACAATAAAACCAACAACAACCAACTTGGTGGCGGCATTGGATTTTATGATTCTGCAATTGGTCTTGTGCAAAATAACCTGATTTACATGAATGAAGCGGGGTATGGTGGCGGCGTCGGTGCTCGTCTCAGTCGAACAGGAGCAGTATTGAATCAATGGGATGAAAAAGGGATTAAAGGTCAATTAGAATCATTGCGCAAAGCCGGTTCTGACATTCCGGATTACGGCGCCATTGTTTTGATGAACAATACCATTGTTGAAAATAAATCGGGGACTGGCGGCGGCATCTATTCCGACACAAAAAAGATGGTTGTTTTAAACAATATTGTGTGGGGCAACAGTGCCGGTGACGGAAGACAAATTCTCGATAGAACCGGACGGGTCATCGATGTGCATTATTCCAATGTGCAGGCAGGCTGGGTAGGCGATGGAGAGCATAATATTGATGCGAATCCAATGTTTGCTATCGATCCTTTGTACTCGCTACAATCTTCAAGTCCGTGCATCAGCGCTGGGTGCGACAGTTTTACAGTGAACGGACAATGCGTTGTTTGTCCGTCAATTGATTTTTATGGAAATACACGGCCATGGCCGGACAAGACAATCCCGGACATTGGAGCCTTTGAATCGGATCTGGGCGTAGGTATTGATGTTCCTGCCAATAAAAGTATGCCCGCAGCGTTCCAGCTCGCTCAAAACTATCCCAATCCCTTTAATCCTACAACTACGATTGAATATCAATTGCCGCAACCGGGATGGGTGACAATCTCAATCTACAACCTGTCCGGCCAACATATCCGCACACTCGTGGATAAACAGAAAAACGCGGGCTTTTATTCTGTCATGTGGGATGCAACAGACAAGACCGGTCAAAAGACAAGCTCGGGTGTTTATCTCTATAGAATTCAGATTTTTGATGTGAAGACAAGGAGGGAAGCCTGGCGAGGGGAACGCAAGATGCTGCTGCTCAAATAGGGTCACTACCAATCCTCAGGAGACTGTTGAAAAAATTAAAACCAAGCCATGCCTGTCGAGCGGAATCGGCTATCCCAAGATTCTCGTTCCGCCGCTCCAGCGCATGCGCGTCAACCTCGCATGAAAAATGCCGCATGCAAAGACGCTGAGATACGCCAAGGTTTCAGAAATTTTGAGAGATTTCTCTATAATTTCTTTCTCCACGAACCTTTGTACCTCCGCGTCTTTGCGTGAGTTGCGAATCTGCAATACCCTGCTTCGCGGGAGTGACTTGGAAAATCTGCTTTTTGAGCTTTTTCGACAGCCTCCAGAGGTTTTGAAAGCCTGCAATTGCACCATAAAACTCTCCCCAATTTTCAAACATTTCTCAATAATTCTGCTTCTGTTATTGACAGTATTATGATATGACATGTCAGGTCGACAGGTTTAAACTTTTGTCAATAGAGAACAGGCAAGCGGCGATTATAATATGGTCCTAAAATCTCAACAAAAAATTCACTTTCAGATAAAAATATGATTGTTTATATTCAAACGATCGTTTGATCAAAACAAATGTTTGATTATACAGCAACCCCAAAAGGTGCAAGAATGCAAGAACAACAAGATCCGAAGCAACGTATCATGCGCATCGCTGCCGACCTTTTTTCCTGCCGCGGCTACGGCCTCGTCGGCGTGCGCGAAATTGCTCAAAAAGCGAACGTGAACATTTCCATGATTTCCTATTATTTTAACGGGAAAATGGGTATCCTGCGCGCCATCATTGAGAGCTTTTTTGAAAACTATTTTGAGATTATCAAAGCCAACTATGATCCTGCCCTGCCACCCGAAGATTCTTTGAAAAAATTGATCAAGGCAATCATTGAGTTTATGCGCGAGAATCGCGAAGAAGCCCTGGTGATGTTTAGCCAGTTGCACATCGATGAACCGGAGATCAGGGAGCTCAAAGTGCAAAAGGTGCAAAAGATGTTCACCTTTTTTCATGGCCTCATCCGCCAGTTCGGTGTTGATCCGGCGCAACGACGACAGCAGGTGGCCATTTTTGGCCCGGCACTCATCAGCACCTTGTTCTCCACATTTTTATTGCAGCCAATCGCCAAAGGGATATTCAAGATCGAATATGATGACAAATTTTATGACGAATACGTGAATCTGATCAGCTTGTATGTTCTGGATGGCATTCATGGCGTACAGCGATATATGAATGAAAGAGAGGCGTAAATGGCAACGATATCAGCTTTCATTGTCAAATATCGTTGGCTGGTCATTGTTACGTTTGTCGCGATGACCATTATAATGGGCAGCCAGCTTTCCAAATTGACCATCGACGCCGAGTTCGCCAATATGATTCCCAAAAACATGGGATTCCGTGCGGCGACGGATCAAATAGAAGATATTTTTGGTGGCACTGACCTGCTCATCCTGCTTTTTGAAACGAAAGACGTTTTAAATGAAAAAACACTGAACAGAATAAAATCCATTGCCAAAGAAGTCAATCGAATTAATGGTGTTGATAAAGTCATGTCGTTGTTCGACCTGAAAAACATCAAGGGTGAGGACGGCGTGATGATCGTTGATCCGGCCGTCAAAGACATTCCAAAAACCAGAGAGCAAAGAGAAATTCTGCGGCAGGAAATTATGGCCAATGACCTGGTCTATGAAACAATTGTGTCACAAGATTTTCGATTCACCGCGATCATCATGACCATGGGCGACGATGCCGTCGATCGTGAAGTATTGAGAGCTGTCGAACAAATTCTTGCCGATTTTCCAGGCGATGAAAAAGTGACTTTTGGAGGTATTCCCTATATTCGTGAGAATATTGCCCGGGATATTCGCCAGGATATGGGACGCTTGATGCCGCTCGGTTTGCTCATCATGTTGATCTTTTTATTCGTCGCCTTTCGGCAAGTTCGAGGCGTGCTTTTGCCCTTTGTCATTGTTGTCATGTCCATTATTATCGCCATGGGGCTGGCCCCGACGCTTGGCTGGAAAGTCTATATCCCGACGATTCTTGTCCCCATCATCATGATCGCTGTGGCAAATGATTACGGCATCCACCTTGTCGCCAAATTTCAGGAGGACAATATCGAGGGCCATGCCTTCAGCAGAACCGAGATGGCGCAGCGTATGTTCAAGAGTCTCGCCAAACCGGTTGTACTAACCGGACTCACCACCATCGTCGGCATGCTCTGCTTGCTCACGCACGTCATGATCCCGGCCAAACAGCTTGGTATTCTCGCCGCTGTCGGCATCGCCTATGCTCTGGTAGCCAGCCTGCTTTTTATTCCAGCCGTCACGACCCTGCTGCCGATGCCCAAACCGGTCTTTTATCATGAAAGACACATGAAACATCTGCTCGATCGCCTGCTCTTCAGACTGGCTGATTTTGTCACCGCAAAACCTAAAAGAATTTTAGCCGGATCTGCTGTCTGTGCTGTCGTCGTCGGACTCGGTGCTTTTCTCATTCAAGTGGATGCCAATCCGGAAAGTTATTACGATAAAAACCATCCATTGGTCCAATCCTCCGAACTGATCAATGATCACTTTGGCGGAGCGCAAAACGTCTCGCTTGTTTTCAGCGGTGACATCAAAAATCCGGACATGATGAAAAAAATTGAAAAATATGAAAAGCTGTTAAAGAGCTATCCACAGGTTGGCACAACGACCTCCATGGCGCAAGTGGTCAGACAGATGAGTCGTGCGCTCAATGATTCCGGTGAAGTGTGGTATGATAAAATACCCGATGATCGTAATGCCATCGCGCAATACTTTGAGCTCTATTCCATGAGCGGTGATCCCGATGATTTTGACAAACTGGTGGATTTCACTTATGAAAATGCCCATCTTATGGCGCGAATCAAGAGCCTGAGCACCCCTGAATTAAAAGAACTGGAGAAAACACTGCTCAGCATGCAGGCGGTGGATAAAGACATCACCCTGGTCGGCGGTTTTGCCATGATATTTTCGCAGTTGGCCAGGCTCATGATCACGGGCCAGATTCAATCGCTGTTTTTGGCCATTCTGCTCGTGACATTGCTGCTCATGGCCCTGTTTCGTTCCTTTTGGGCGGGAATCGTCTCGGCTATGCCACTGGTTTTGGCGATGATTATCCTGTTTGGCTTGATGGGTTATTTTGGCATAACATTGAATGTCGCCACGACCATGCTGTCTTCGATCATGATCGGAGTGGGCATAGATTATACCATCCATTTCTTATGGCGATACAAAGAAGAACGACAGACTGGACGCGATCCAGTGGACGCTGTCAAGCACACCATCATCACCACCGGCCGGGGCATCACGTTCAACGCCCTCTCGGTGATTTTCGGCTTTACAGCCCTGTTGATTTCCAATTTTGCACCGGTACGCTTTTTTGGCTTTTTGGTCTTTGTATCTATTTTCGCCTGTCTTGTCGGCGCCATGGTGCTGATACCGGCGATTTTAATGCTGTTCAAGCCGAGGTTTCTGGAACCCAAACATAACAGCCAACGATCAGAACAGGCTATTTCTTGCGGATATCAATATCCAAAGATTCCAGCATTCGATAAATAGATTTTCGATTGAGATTTGCTTCCTGGGCCACTTTGCTGATATTGTTGTGATGTTTTTCCAGCAACGTTTCCAGATATTGCCGCTCAAAAGACTTGACGACGCGATCTTTTGCCGCTTTAAAATCCGCGTCTTCTGCAGCGTCCAGAAACACCCGTTTTTGTGAAGGACGAATCGGCTCCGGCAGGTCTTCGGGGCGAATCACTTCCCGCGTCGCCACCGCGATGGCGCTCTCAATGGCATTTTGTAATTGCCGGACATTTCCCGGCCAATCATATTCCTGCAAAATGAAAAGCGCGTCCGGCGATATCTTTTCAACTTCAACGAGCCCGACATTCCGGTATTTTTTCAAAAAGTGATACGCTAACACCGGAATATCTTCCTTGCGAGCTTTTAGCGGCGGAATATGGACGTGCACCACGTTGAGGCGAAAGTACAAATCCTCCCGCAGCTTGTCTTTTTCGATGAGTTTGATCGGATCCTGGTTCGTCGCGCTGATGATTCGGACATCAATATCACGCTCTTGCACGCTGCCCAATCGTCGCACCTTGCGTTCCTGTAAAACGCGCAGCAGCTTGGGTTGCGTCTGCAGTGGTACTTCGCCAATTTCGTCCAAAAATATGGTACCTTTGTTCGCTGCCTCAAAAAGTCCGGCTTTGTCCGACGTCGCACTGGTGAACGCCCCTTTGATATGTCCGAACAATTCACCTTCAAGCAAGCTCTCGGGCAAGGCGCTGACCACAACAGGCACAAAGGATTCATCGGCACGTTTGCTGTAATGATGAATACCGCGCGCAATCACCTCTTTGCCCGTACCCGTATCGCCGGTGATGAGTACATTTGCATTGGTTTGCGCGACACGTTTGACCTGATCAAACAAATCGAGCATAATCTGACTGGAGCCAACTGCCCCATAAAAACTCGTCTTTTCATCCATATCGAGCTGGCTTTTGAGAAGCTGGTTTTCCCGTTGAATTTTTGCAAATCGAAACGCGCGTTCCACCGGCGTCAATATATCGTGATGGGTTTGTACCACTTTGGGGATAAAATCAAATGCTCCTTTTTTAAAGGCGTCTCGCGTCACGGACACATCACCATGCGCAGTGTATAAAATGACCACAGCGTCGGGATCAATATCTTTGGCTTGTTCCAGGACATGGATGCCGGATCGATCTTCTTCCATCTTCAAGTCGGTAATCACGACGAGCGGTCTCTCTCGCTGCAACAGTGCCAAACCGGACGTCGAGTTGGAGGCGGTGATACAATCAAAACCCGCACGCTGCAAAAGTTCACCGATTGATTTCAGTATTTGCTCCTCATCATCAATGATGAGTATCTTGTTGCTCGTGTCGTTGTTGCCTTTCATTATCAATTTATCCTTTGTGTTTTAAATTTTCGCAATGGGTAAAATGATCTGAAACGTCGAACCTGTTCCTGGCTGACTCGCTATTTCAATACTGCCATTATGTCGCGAAACAATAGCAAAAGAAACACTCAGGCCCAGGCCAGCGTGACTTTTGTCTTTTGTGGTGTAAAATGGCTCCCAGACAAGCTGCTTGTTTTCCGGCGCAATGCCTGATCCCTGATCCGAGATCATCACATTGATAAAATCCGGAAACTGTTCGTCAACTTTGGAAATGATGGTCAATATGCCACCGCCAGGCATCGCTTCAACCGCATTTTTGCAGATATTCACAAAACATTGCTCCAAAGTCACCTCACTACCCAGAATGCGTGGCAAAGATGTATCGAGATTCACATCGAGTTTTATATTCCGCTGCGCATCAAGAAAATGCATCAAGTGAAAGACGTTCTGCAGGACTGAATTCACCTGCACAAGCTTGAAATCTTTGATATTCTCATTGCTGAAAGCGACAAGACCGGTGGTGATTAAAGAAATGGCGTAAAGCTGCTCCTGGATGCTGCGTAATTCATGTAACAGCACATCCGGATCACGGCTATCAACTTCTTTAACCAAAAGTCCACCGATTCTATTGAGCGCCGCAGCAATCGGATTGTTCATTTTATGTACCATATGTGCCGCTAACTGCGATATGTTAGCCATTTTTTCCCGAATCCGGCGCTGGTGCTCCAGCCGTTTGGCAACAGTGATATCACATACTTTTAAAACAATACCGCAAACGATTCCTTTATGCACAACAGGCATAAAGCCAAATTGCAGGGCAAGGTTTGAACCGTTGTGATAGTTTTCAAAAACAATGGTACTGGAAATGCCGCGTTCCAGCGCAAAAGTGCATAGCTGCTTGACATCTTTGCTCCAGAACTCACCAAGAATCTGCTGTATTTTACCGCCTTTTTCAAGTCGCCCGCCAATTGATTTATAGTCGAACAGTTTGCCCTTGGATTCAACAAGCTGTCCTTTTTCGTCGACCAGCAACTCTTGATATTCCGTCAAAGCATAACGAGAATCCTCTGGTTCCATAAGCGTGAATAACTCCCACAAAAAAATACGGTTTTCAATCGAATTTTAAGACTCTCGGCAGCTTAAAAACAATGCTAAATTCCCCGTCTTCCAAGAGTCGGTAATTCATCGAACCGTTATGAACAAGAATCGACGCGTACGCAATCAACAGACCAATTTTTGTTTTATCGCATGATTTCTTTTGCGTATAAAATTGTTGGATCATTGAGCGCAGATCGTCAAATATATTTTGGTCTTGCCGACACCGAATCACGAAAATAAAATAATCCCCGTCCCTGACATAATCCAAATGAATATTTACAATCCCGTTCTCGACCGAATTGCTCAGGATGGATCGCAGCAATTCGTTCAAGGCGCGCTCCAAATAGATTTCAGACGTTATGATACGCGGCAAATTGTCGGCTATTTCAAGTTGTATATCAAGGTGGGCATATGGCTGATTCAATTGCGTCAGTGTGAGCACTCTGCTCAGCATATCGGCAAGATCGCTTTCCGCGATCGTTTCCCAATTGTGCACCTTGAGCGAATTGGCAACATCGACCAGTTCGACGATGTTTTCAATATGATGTTGAATTTTTGCGGCTTGCTCTGCGATCTTGTTCGAGTCCAAATGTGCAGCCTGCGCCTGAGTTTCCTGTACAATTGAATCCACATTTGTCGAAATGAGTGCAAGGACATTTTTAATATCATGCGCCATTCGACTGGCGAACGCGCTGAGCGCCTTTGTTTGTTCCCTGCACAACCTCGTTTGAAAAAGTTCATCGTTTTCAAACTCGTCTATAGAGTACGTTGTTGATTGCGTTGCGTGCTTTTCTGCCGAATATATTGTGATGTCGTCGCCGAGGCAATCGATGATGAGATGTTGAATCTCGCTGTTATCATCCAGAATGGGTGTGGCAATGGCGTGGCGGGTAAAAGAAAAAGCGTCCTGAGGATCGAGTTTAATTTCTTCTTCGACGGCGGTCTTGAAAGCAATGGCGCGGGAGACCGGGCAATTGCGGCACGGTGAATCAAAATTAAAGAACAGACGGTGGCATTTGCTGCCTGACAAGGATGCTTCATCGTGGATACCTGCTTTGCGCGTCAGATTCTTGCTTGTTTTCTCAATAGTATAATCGCGATCGATAAAAAATATCGGACGCCCCAATTCTGCTTCGTTATCCACATCAATCCCTGGTTTATTCTGTCGCTGAATTCTTTGTTCACTTTGTGATACATCTTATTCAAGATTCGTGCCATGACGATAAAAATGTCCAGTAATGGATACAAACATGACGTTTGACAGGAGTGTACAAAATTCGCGCCAAGCCTTTCTTAATCATGACATTACCACGCGCATTGATGTAAAGTATCCCAGAGACTCCTTTTTGCTTGAATCTGATGCATAGATAAATTATCTTGCTGTTACAAAAAGGTAAGCGGAATGACAATTTAATTCGTCAGAGAATGGCTGTTGGATCACATATTCCTCTTCGCACCTGCATTGCGTGTCGGAGGAAAAAAAGCAAATTTGAGATGATCCGTTTTGTACAAAAAGATGGCAATGTTGTCCTGGATGCTGAACAACGCTATCGCGGGCGCGGTGCTTATACTTGTGCCGACTATAACTGTCTCAAGTTAGCGATTCAAAAAAAGGCATTTTATCGGTCATTCAAAAGCACAGTGAAAATCGATCCAGATCAGCTTGGCCAGGATTTTGATTTATGTCTGAGGAAAAAATAAAAGCGCTTTTTGGATTTGCCAACAAAGCCGGCAAGCTGGCACCTGGTCGATCCGCTGTGACGACCGCTTATTTCAGAAAAAAACTGGCGGCTGTGGTGATAGCAACCGATGCTTCGGAAAAATTAAAAACTCTGGCGAGCGATTTTGGCGTTCAGGTGTTGCAGTACGCCACCAAAGATGAATTGGGACAAATGCTCGGACGCAACGAAACCGGCATCATCGGCATTCTGGATGAGGGTTTTGCACAATCGATTCAACGCGCTATGACTCCTTAATGCACGGCAAGGCGCTTTTGAATGATATAGAGCAGAATCAAACCCAGGACAAAACAGCTCACAAACTGCCCCAGGGCGACGAGTCCGATATTGAGCCAGACCGGCGTGTCGGTGAGGATGTGCAAATAAAATCCCACCCCGAACGCATTGAGCACAACGGGTGGTACAGGTGCCAGCCAGATCCTTTTGAAACGGCGCAGCCAAAAAGTCAGGAGCGCAGCTAACAAGGTGATGGCGCTGCCGCCAAAAATGTCAATCGGACCATAACCACCATATATATTCGCGACCATACATCCAATATAAAGTCCGGGAATGGCTTGCGGGAAAACAAACGGCAGCACAGTCAAAGCTTCGGCAATACGAAATTGCACTGGCCCAAAACTGATCGGCGCCAGGACAATCGTGAGTACAGCATACACGGCTGCGATCATGGCCGAAATAGTGATGTATTTTGTGACAGGTTTCATATGAATGATCATCTCCATAAAGTAGGTGAAATCACGCATCGTTTGGAGAGTGCTTTTGGCGAACCCAGATGGAAGGGTCGTGGCAATCCGCTCGGCAGCTTGATTTTAACAGTTCTGTCACAAAGCACCAACGATAACAATCGTGATGTCGCCTATGCGCGTCTCAAGGAACGTTTTCCCGATTGGCACAGCGTGATGGCCGCGCCGGCGAACGAGATCGCCGATGTCATTCGTCCCGCCGGGCTTGGCAATCAAAAAGGTCAACGCATCAAAGAGATCTTGCGCTGGATTTACGCTACCTATGGCACCTTTGATCTCTCGTTCATCTGTGATATGGCACCGCAGGAGGTCATCGAGACATTTATACAACTAAAAGGCGTCGGCATCAAAACCATCAGCGTGGTGCTCATGTTTACCTGCGGTGTTGATATTTTTCCAGTGGATACGCATGTCCATCGTATCTGTCGGCGACTCGGCCTGGTACCGGAAAAAGCGAATGCTGAAAAAACGTTTGTTCTCATGCAGCCACTGGTGCCGGACGGGAAATCATATTCGCTGCACATGAACTTTTTGCTCCTCGGTCGCACCGTCTGCAAAGCGCAAAAACCGCGTTGCCCTGAATGTCCGATCGCGGATTTGTGCCCGTCAGCAGTACTCATATAATCTGAACCACTTTATGTTTTGAAATCCGAATGATATTGTTATCTTTATTCACCCAAAATCGACTCGATCAATTCCAGTGGCGGTCGCCACTGGAAGCGGTCCAAATCAACACGATCACGCGCGTCAAACACAATGCCTTCCTGTTCCAGCAACTGACGCTGCACAGTCGGGCTATGCTCGCCGCAATCAGTGCTGATTCTACCTGCGCTGTTGATGACTCGATGCCAGGGAATGTCTAATAAATCCGGTGTACTGTGCAGCGCCCAGCCAACGGTGCGCGCGGCGCGCGGATTGCCGAGCAGTACAGCGATTTGACCATAGGTCACGACCTGTCCTTCCGGAACGTGAGTGACGATGGTCCACACTTTTTCAAATAATCCTTTGGCGCTCATTATTAGCCGAATGTACGAATTCGATCTCCTTTTTGCAACGAGAGGTTTTTCGTCGACGGCTTTTTAGGACATCATTATGAAATGCTTATATTTATGTTGGATATTTTTCCTGGCAAACCTGACATCGGCGCAGATTCTGGAATGGAGCCCGCTTTTTCCAACGGTGGATGACACGATCACCATAACCTACGATGCAACCCTAGGCAGCGCCGGTCTGGTTGGTGCCTCGGACGTCTATGCACACACCGGCGTGCTCACGGAAGACAGTACCAATCCATCGGATTGGAAATATGTCATCGCCGGCTGGACACAGAACATCCCCAAAGCCAAAATGATCCCGTTAGGGAACAACAAGTGGCAACTCCGCTATCATATTCAAAGTTACTACAATTTTCCCAACACAACCAAAGTGACCCATCTGGCATTTGTTTTCCGAAACAGCGACGGCAGTCGCACCGGCAAAACAGCTGATGGCGGCGATATCTTTCTGCCTGTTTGCCAAAAGGGGCTCAATCTCGCCCGGCTGTCGCCACTATCCTATCATAATATTCTCACTGCTGGCGACAGTTTGAAAATAGTCTGCATCGCCGCCAATGCCAAAAAGCTCGAGTTATTTTTGGACGGTGACTTGTTGAAAAGCAGCATATCGGACACGCTGATCCACGTGCTTGTCCCCTCGACGTTTGATAAACATCGTCTTCGCATCGAGGCATCGGATGCATCGGGAGCAACCAAAGTGGATAGTTTTTATTATGTGCTACGACCTGATGCGCCCATAGCGCCGCTGCCGGCGAACGTTCGAGACGGTATCAACTATACCGCCGGGGAAAACATCACCCTGGTGCTGCATGCTCCGCTCAAAAAATTTGTCTATCTTTTTGGCGATTGGAATGATTGGGAAGCGGATCCCCTCTATTATCTCAAAAAAACACCGGATGAAGAACGGTACTGGATCACCCTGGCGGATCAGCCGCCGGATGTTACTTTCCGCTACCAATACTGGGTTGATGGTCAGCTCAAAATCGCCGATCCCTACGCGGAACTTGTCCTTGATCCACAACATGATCCATTCATTCGGTCATCGACTTTTCCAAATCTACCGCCCTATCCGCAGGACAAAACAACCGAGATCGTCTCGGTGCTACAAACGTCACCATCGCATTACAAGTGGCAAGCGATAAATTATTGCCGACCGGCAAAAGAGAATCTCATCATCTATGAACTGCTCTTGCGTGATTTTCTCCGCGAGCATGATTACAAAACGTTAATCGACACGTTGGGCTATTTCGAAAAACTCGGCGTCAATGCCATTGAGCTTTTGCCGATGTCCGAGTTCGAAGGCAATTCAAGCTGGGGCTATAATCCTTCTTTTTATTTTGCACCGGATAAATACTATGGGCCAAAGAAAGATGTGCAGCGATTTATCGATGCAGCGCACCAGCGCGGTATCGCCGTGATTCAGGATATTGTCTTGAATCACACCTATGGGCAATCACCGATGGTTCGCCTCTATCTCGATGATTTATCTGCAAGTCCGTGGTATAACGTCAGATCGCCCAATCCCGTCTTTTCCTGGGGTTATGATTTTAACCATGAAAGCCGCGATACCCAGCAGTTCATTGATCGTGTGACCGAGTTCTGGCTCACCGAATATCGAATCGACGGCTTTCGCTTTGATTTCACCAAAGGATTCACCAACACACCCGGTGATGGCAGCGCCCGCGACAACGACCGCATCAGCATTTTGAAACGAATGGCTGATGCTATTTGGGCCATCGATCCCACTGTCTATATTATACTCGAGCATTTTACCGATAATATCGAAGAACAGGAATTAGCCGAGTACGGCATGCTCATCTGGGGCAACTTGAACGATAAGTACAATGAAGCGACTATGGGCTATCACGACAATAGCAAATCCGATTTCTCCCGGGGCACCTATAAAAGACGCGGCTGGGATGTTCCGCACCTCGTCACCTATATGGAGAGTCATGATGAAGAACGCTTGATGGTCAAAAATATAAAGTATGGCAACAGTAGCGGTACATATAACATCAAGGATGAAAAAACAGCCCTCGAACGCATTGAACTCGCGGCTACTTTCTTTTTCACCATTCCGGGGCCAAAAATGTTCTGGCAATTTGGTGAACTGGGATACGATTACTCTATCGAGTATAACGGACGCGTGGGAGAAAAGCCCCCTCGCTGGGACTATGCACGGCAGACAAAACGCCAAAAATTGCGCGATGTATTTAGCACGCTCATCCGGTTGAAACAACACTACCCAACATTTTCCAGCTCTGATTTCACCTTCTCCTTCGGCCCGGCGGTGAAATGGCTGAAAATCAATCATGACTCGATGAATGCAGTGATAATCGGAAATTTTGATGTGGTTGAGCGATCGGTCAGAATTACGTTTCAGCGAACGGGCACCTGGCATGATTTTTTCAAACGCGACTCTTTAATCATCGACAGCACGCGCCAGAATATCTTGCTGTTGCCAGGAGAGTATCATATTTACACCGACAAAAAAACTGATGATTCGCTTATCTCACATATCGAAAAGCCCATTACCCCAATGCCGGCAACTTTTTTACTTTATCAAAATTACCCGAATCCTTTTAATCCACACACAACCATAAAATATGCCATCCCGCAGGATAAAATCGTTTATTTGAAAATATACAATATTTTAGGCGAAGAAATTACGACGCTCGTCCATACATTCCAGACGGCTGGCGAGTATGCGGTCACATTTAACGCTGAGCAGTATAGCAGCGGCATCTATTTTTATCAGCTCAGGACTGACCTTGGGACATTCACCAAACGGATGCTGCTGATGAAATAAGGAAAATTTTCCGGTAGGTTTTGATAAAAGGTTGGTTATTTCATACTAAATATTTATGAAGTAACCGGAAGGAATCACATCAAAACTTACCGGAGGATGAATGTATAGTACGCGGAGCAGTTTATACGATAGGATATTAGAGAAGACGCCGGAACAGATATTTATCAATTCATTACGAAAAGAGTTTGAGCTGTCGCCGGCGGAGAGTCAAGGTGTTCTGGAATTGGCCAAGCAATGTTTGTTTGGCCAATCTCCACAAACAGTTGGAAAGATAAAATATATTTGTGCATCGCAGCATGCCAGGCACGGCAAGCCGTTGAGCGAGCAAGAGATGATAGAAGTTGAATTGACTCTTGACGGCGGCGTCGACGATTTGAATGTGCTGCGGGCGTCTGGTCCGAAAGCGCTTCGGCAATTAAAAGTAATGCGGTTGACGGAGGAGGCCTGGGACCAGAGTGGTTCTTTGACACAAGAAGATATAGCGCGCCTGTTGCAGGTGAGCAGCCGCACGATTCGCCAGGACATTCGAGAGTTGCAGGCAGATGGAAATTTTGTTCATACTCGCGGCACTGATCATGACATTGGCCGAAGCCTGTCGCACAAGAGCCGGATCATCGAATTGTATTTGAACGGCGACACCTATGATTCGATTATTCGTAAAAGTCGTCACAGTGCTTTTTCGATCAAGCGTTATGTGATGAGTTTCGGTCGGCTGTTGCTGCTGTTGAATCACGGCATGAATGACGTCAAGGAGATGAGTCGTTTGCTGGGTCAGAGCGAGCGATTGACAAATGAGTATCTTGAGATATTCGAAGCCCACAAAACAGGCGACAAGTGGCCGAAGGTTTATGTTGAGCTTTTAGATCAGCTGAAAACGCTGTACCCCTCGAAAAAAAAGTCAAAGGGGGACGGCGATGAAAGCTAAGCCTCTAAATCGATATGAATCAATTCCCAAGCGCAGTTTTCGAAACTCGATAATTCGGCTGTTGGAAGAGAACTACAAGCTGTTGGGCAGCCATAAAGTGATTCAGATGATCGCCGATGACATTGTGGCGTTGCACAAGGAATTTTACCCCAAGTTGGAGCAGGAAAGCTTTGGACATATTGTCTGGCGAACGACGAAAGCGACGCATCGCAAACCGAGCTACGGCACCAAAGCCGAGGACTATGAGGTTCAGACCGTGATTCTGCCGCTGGTGACCGACGATGATATTGACAACCGCATCAAAAGTCATTACTCGCATCCGAAAGAAGACGGCTGTGTGAACTATGAGAAACAGCAGGAGCGAGACATCAAGGTGATGGCGCGGTTGTGTAAAAGTGCGGCAGAACAAGGCGGCTGGTTGACCGGCGCCGAGTTGAGTGTTTTGTTGAATCGGTCGCTTGGCACGATTGGCCGGTACATGCAAGTCTATCACGAAAAGCATGGCGACATATTGCCGACCAAAGGCATGATGTTGGATCAGGGCAGCAAGCCGACGCACAAGGCCGCGATCATCGATCTGTATGAACAAGGTTATCCGGAGCCTGACATTGCTCGGTTGACCAATCATACAATCGAGTCGACGAGCCGCTATATCAAAAGTTATAAGAATATCAAGTTATTGTTGGAAAAGAATTTTAATATGATGGAGATTGTCCGAGTCACCGGCTTGGGTCGAAGCACGATTCTTCAGTATCGAGATCTGGTGTTTCGGTATCATCCATCATTGAACCAGGAGAACAGGACTTGATGAAGAGGTAGGGAATTCATAGATTGGGTTGTCGCGCTGCGGCAGCCCAGAGCTAACTCCAGTCGCCCTACGGGCTCCTTCCGTTAGCTCTGGGCTGATCCCCCGACAGACCGATCAATTCAAGAGAATAACCTACCGGAAATATTTCCTAAACGTAAATAAGGCCATATGACCTCAACGAAAATAATGGAGGCTCACATTTTAAATCCTGCCCCAAGCTTGCGAAAATCGCACGCTCATCGTATCTTACAGAGAGATTAAAATCTAAAAATGCAAGAGTTTGAAATGGACGATCTCAAAACAAGCATTGTCAGATCCCTGGATGGCCAAAATGAAGCGCTCTTTCCCCATCTTGCCTATCTATTGCAGGATTTGTGGGAGATCGGCGCGTCGCCAGGTCATTTCATTCAACTCATTTGTAAAAATGATCTCGAAAACAAAATTGCCAAGGCTGTCGATCTTGGATGTGGCAAGGGAGCAGTAGCCATTCAGTTGGCAAAAAATTTTGGCTGGCAGGTCGACGGATTTGATGCAATGCCCGCTTTCATTCAAGAGGCCAGGCAATGGTCAAAAAAACACGGGACCGAAAACGTATGCTCCTTCAACGTGTGCGATATTCGAGAGCTGGTCAAAACAGCAGGGCGTTACGATCTGGTCATTCTTGGCTCCATTGGTTCGGTGTTCGGCTCCATAGAAGAGACGCTCCGCGCTATCAGACCTTGCTTGTTTCAAACCGGTTATGTGTTATTGGATGATGGATATCAGAAAAGTGAAACAATCCATTCACTGCACCAGATTCCGACTCGGGAAAACGCAATACAGCATATCCGGAAGGCCGGATTCGTCATTATTGATGAGATCACTTATTCTCCCGATTTTATCAGTGCATCGAATCAGGAGATTTATAGCGCGATTCAGCATCGGGTGCTCGAACTTGAAAAAAAATATCCCGAAACAAAGCAACTTTTCCAGAACTATCTCGCCATACAGAGGCAGGAAAACAGCGCGCTGGAAAACGATATCACCTGTGTGACGTGGCTACTAAAATACTCAGTTGACCACGACTGAGAAAAGCGGGAGCAAACAAAGCCGGAGATTTGTTATGAAATTAACAACATTGTTTTTCTTTTGTCTTTTGTCTATGGGGCACTGCATGTTTTCAGCCGACATCAATCCAGGCTTGCTTGTTAATCGTTGGGACGCTTATTGGATCACTCATCCGAGCGCAAATACAACGGACTATAGCGTCTATCATTTTCGCAAAGAGATCGAACTTGAAGCTATTCCCGAGAAATTTATCATTCATGTCTCGGCGGATAATCGATATCGATTGTACGTTAATCGCCGCTCTGTTTCTATCGGTCCGTCGCGCTGGGACCTGGCGCACTGGCGCTTCGAAAGCGTGGATATTGCGCCGTTTCTCCAAAGGGGGAAAAATGTCATCGCGGCGGTCGTGTGGAATTTTGGCGACTTTAAACCAGTGGCGCAGCTTTCCTGGCAAACCGGATTCATTCTGCAAGGTAATACAGAGCAAGAAGCTTTACTCAATACAGATGAGTCCTGGAAGGTAATCAGGAATGAGGCTTATGAACCGATTCCGGTCACACCAGAGACCATCCGGCAATACATCGCCGTTGGACCGTGCGAAAAAATAAACGGCGCACAATATCCATGGGGCTGGCTCAAGGCGGAATATAGCACCGAGTTGTGGGAGAGGCCCAAACTCATCGATCGCGGCAAACCGCGCGGCTGGCACAATCCCAACACCTGCTGGATGCTGACGCCCCGGCAAATTCCGCCGCTGCAGGAATCGCTGCAACGCAGCGCCATCATTCGTCGTGCTGATGGTGTGGAGGTGCATGATGGTTTTCTTACCGGCCAAAAACCGCTCGTCATTCCCGCCAATACCAAAGCATCTATTTTATTGGACAACACTGTTTTGACCACCGCATACCCGGAATTTCTCCTGAGCGGTGGCAAGGAAACAACTTTAAAGTTATCCTATGCAGAAGCCATGATGACACCTGATCTGCTTAAAGTACATCGGGATAAAATAGAAGATTTGATCCTCCGGGGCTATTATGATATGTGGCACTTGGACGGCGGTGATAATCGTTTTTACGTGCCGCTGTGGTTTCGTACCTATCGCTATGTGCAGATCGATATAGAGACTGCCGACGATCCACTGACAATTCATGATTTCTATTGCTTTTTTACGGCTTATCCCTTTGAAGAAAAGGCGTCATTTGCATCGAGCGATGAATCGCTGCAACAGATTTGGGATGTCGGCTGGCGCACTGCCCGCCTCTGTGCCGGCGAAACCTATTTTGATTGCCCCTACTACGAGCAGCTTCAGTACGTCGGTGACACCCGCATCCAGGCGCTCATCTCGCTGTACGTCTCGGGTGACGATCGATTGATGCGCAAGGCCATCCAGCTTTTTAATGATTCTCGCACACCGGACGGTCTCACCTCCAGCCGATATCCGACCAATCTGCCGCAAGTCATCCCACCCTATTCGCTGTTCTGGGTTTCAATGGTCTACGACTACTGGACACACCGCGACGATGATGATTTTATCAAATCTTTTCTCATCGGCATCGAGGGAGTGCTCGACTGGTATGAGCGGCGTATCGACGATACCGGCATGCTCGGTCCGATGGAACACTGGAATTTTGTCGACTGGCCGGACGAGTGGGCGTGGGATGTGGTCGAGGATATTGGCGGCGTACCACCTGGTGCGGATGACGGGAACTCGTCGGTTATCACTTTTCAGTACATATATGTTCTCAAGCAAGCAGTGCAGCTATTTGACGCTTATGGAAAAACGCAGGTCGCTGATCACTATCGCTCCCTCATCGCTACACTCAAAACAGCAGTCGCAAGATTGTGCTGGGATGAAGGCCGTCAACTCTATGCTGATACACCCGAGAAAAATAGATTCAGCCAGCAAGGCAATATTACCGCCGTTCTCATCGATTTGGCGCCTGAAGGAAAAGAAGCTGATTTTTTATGGCGAGTGATTCATGACACCAGCCTGACGCAAAACACATTTTATTACCAGTTTTATACATTTCGAGCGCTGAAAAAAGTCGGGCTTGCGGACAAATATCTCGAGTTGTTGCAGCCGTGGCGAGACATGCTCGATCTGGGTTTGACCACATTTGCCGAACGCCCCGAACCCACGCGCTCCGATTGCCACGCCTGGAGCGCCAGTCCGAATTACGATCTTTTGGCGACTGTCGCCGGCATTGAGCCGGCATCGCCGGGATTTCGGACTGTAGTAATCAAGCCGGCTTTTGGCCATCTCGAGTGGATTCGCGCAACTGTACCGCATCCGGCGGGTGAGATCAGAGTTGATCTCAAAAGACGTGGCTCACGTTTTCTTGAAGGTCAGGTGGAATTGCCGGATCAGGTGACTGGAACAATTATCTGGCAGGGAAACATTATGCCGCTCAAGAGCGGCATTCAGCACATTCGATTTTAATATCAGAATTGGCATAATGTGGATAATTCCTGCTGGATTCACGCAAAGACGCCGAGAACGCACAGGAGCATTTGTGATATTTTGAATAACAGCTCGCGGACAATGGTACCGGATATTTCTTCCGAGCGGACAAATATCCGTATCCATTTCCCGTCCAGCATGGATATGCCGAACGATCGGGAACAATAGCTTTGTACTCACATCCCAAACAAATCAAGGTATCTATGAAAATTCTGGCTCTGGAAAAAAAATCCCCGGCAAAACGGCTGATGATTTTTTGCCGTTTACAAAGGATGAAGCAAGACGCGTCTATGCGCTATAAAAGGCAAATATCATTCGCGAGATTTATTTTACCAAAGAAAGACACGAGGCTATTTGATCTATTCACACTGGAACCTTACACAGGTTTTGAGCGACTTTTATCAGAGGAGTAAACAGATTTTTGCTGCGGCGCGAGGAAAAATCACATGTGCAGGAGTCAATACATTATGCGTATAAAGAACATTCTCGTCAAACTTGTGTGCACAAGTTTTTGGATTGCCACGTGGGCATCCAACGCAACAGACCATGAAAAATGGCTGGTGCTACAAACCGGTTCGACCGGCTTGCCGGGTGGCTCTATTCGGTCGCTCCTGATCGACAATGAATGTTTTTTGTGGGTCGGTGGCGGCGGTTCTCCTGAAGAAGCGGGTATTGCTCTCTACGACGGAAACTCGCTATTAAATATTACCCATCTTTATGGTATTTTCCCACGGGGTTACGGCGTGAACACGATCGCGCGCGATTCAACCGGCAACCTATGGCTGAACAACCAAACGGGCTACCCGGAGAATGGCGCTATATCGCGATTCGATGGTGAAAAATGGACTCATTTTTTCCCCAAGGGATTATTAAAGATAGTGACGGATCGTGACGGCACCATCTACGCCGGCTCATGGTATGGTCTTTATCGTTTTGACGGTTCGGATTGGTACATCGTACCCATTCCAGGATTCAATGATATATATGTTATTGATATTGAGTTTGACATACAACACGATATGTGGCTGTTGACGGATGTCGGATTCATTTTAAAACGACAAGATACATATGAGTCTATCCCTCCACCCATTAACTTTGAGGATGTCCAATCATTTGTCATTGATTTTAAAAATGACAAGTGGATAATAAATCGAACACGAGATGAACATTACCACTTTCATTACCAACTTGTTCATTATAACGGCCAAAGCTGGAATATCTTGTCCGCAGAAAATTCTTTGTTGCCGGACGCCATCTTTGAAACCTTGACAATCGATTCCACCAACACGGTCTGGCTGGGGACATCCGAGGGTGCTTATATAGTGGATCCGCAAGTGCAAGAACCGCAACTCGTGGAGCCGTTACAATCCCACCACATCACCACTATAACTGTCGATTCACGCGACCGCAAATGGATTGGCACAAGCGAGGGTGACCTTTTGATGGTCAATGACTCAGATATACTGACATTGGCATCCGATGAAATCGGCTTGCAAAGTAATTACGTGAATAAAATTGTTAAAGACCGTCAAGGCAAGATGTGGATCGCTTGTGAGAGCGGCGGTCTGGCTTTCGCTGAGGGCACCAAAATTTCGACCTGGCCTGCTGACAATCTGATTCAGGAGTATCACAGGTGCGCCGTCACAGCTTTAGCGGTTGACTCAATCAATACAGTCTGGGCGGGTATTGGAGGTGACGGATTGCTCAAAATTGAACAGGGAGAAAATGAGCTATTGACCACATTGAATTCGGCTTTGCCGGACAATAACATAGCAGATATATTTGTCGATTCGCAGAACAGGAAATGGATCGCCACTAAAAAAGGAGTGGCTTTGTATGATCAGCAGACATGGACGACTATTGATAGCAATAACAGCGAGCTGAGGGGTGCAAAAATCAGCGCCATCACCGTAGATCGTGCTGGTATCGCATGGATAGCCTCGGAAATCGGCCTGAATAAATATGATGGCGAACAGTGGACCTGCTATACACCGGATAATAGTCCCTTGCCAGACGCCTGGATACATGCCCTGGCAGTAGATGAAAAAAATCATCTATGGATCGGCACGCATAACAATCTTGCTGTGCTGGATAGCGAAGAGTGGACGATATACACAATGGATAACTCTATTCTGAGCAGTCCCAGAATTGGCGGCTTTGACTTTAGCAAATCCGGAATGAAATGGATCATCAACCTGCCGTACTGGTACTATGGTCATGATACCGGCGGCGGTATCTTTCGAATTGAGGATGACCAATGGCAGGAATTGAGCTATATAGAAATGGCTAATCCAACGGATGTCGAATATGACGACGACGGCAATTTATGGGTGGCGACATGTCCGCATACCTATGACATCCAGCTCGAATCCGTCGGCGGCGGTGTGCTCATCTATAATGAAAATGGTATCGAGAGGCCAACGTTTCCGTCGCACAAAGGAAATATCTGTCCCTTGAGGCTAAAAGCTGAGCCAGATACCACCGATACAGATGAGCCGGGCACAAGTGATCCAGATACCACCGAGACAGATGAACCGGATTCTTCCGTCCTCCGGTACAGTATTGCACCCAATCCCGCTTATAAAATGACAACAATAACCTATAAACTTGACACCCTTGCAACCGCTTGTATTGAAATATATGATATATTGGGTCAGAAACTGTATCAGTCGACAGCCGAACTCCAGCCCGCGGGAACATATCAAACTGTATGGCGGGGCGTCAACAACAGCGGCCAAGCGGTATCCAGCGGCGTATACATTTGCCAAATTCGAATTCAAAATGACCTGTTTCGTCGCAAGTTCACATTGCTCCGGTGAGCGCATGATACATTAACAGGAAACTGAATTTTTAAGCATGGCCATCGTCTTGATGCTTTTCCTAAAAAAGATAACAATCAATAACCTGGAGGTTGTAATGAGAAAATGGATATTTTTCTCAAGCATACTGACGTTATTGAGCTGTACGAGGGACATGAATCCGCACAAAGCGTCGGACGCAAATCTGGGATTCTATTTCCTCAAAGATACGTCCATCACGCTGTATAATTTGGGCGACAAGAGTGAACAGGAGCTGGCACCGACGGAGAAACCGTGGCTGTCCGCAACAGATATGGCATTCTACGATTTCTCTTCGCACTGCATCTATCTCAAGGGTGAAAAAAACGACTTGTTTCCGGGGCACGAAGACGATGTGCCCGGCTTTTTTCCGTCAATGACCAAACCGTTTTGGGTCATGGCCGGCGATGTGCGATGTTACCTGGCCGCTTTTCACAGCGGTGCCTCCTCTCTGGGTCGCTACACGCCCTATTTCGATGAACTATCCCTTTTGTTCTATCCTGCCGATGTGTTGCCGATCCATCGCTCCTGGGAGGACATCGATGTCCGACACAATGAACATTTCAAACAGGCTTTGCAGCAAGCCGGACTGTATCATGCCGGGTTATCGCTTGTCTTGCTGCACATAAAAGTGCTCACAAACGACAGCATCGCCACCCTGCAATATGATTATCAACTCACCAATAATGACACAGATGATCTGCTCGTTCTCGATCAGGACAAGATGGGGGCGCGATTTCACTATTACACCAACGGTCCGGTTTTGTGGAATTCGCACAAGCAGCTCCGTTACCAATCCGAACATAAAAAAGTAATTCCCCCGGAGCCGCCGGGCAGTTGGGAGCCGGACTGGTTTTCCACTCTGAAAAGCGGCCAATCGCGAACGTGGTCCGTTGCATTGACCGGCTATGATCGCATCGAATCCGGCACCTACGAGGCTTCTCTCTGGTTTGCCAATCCGACACAAATTAACCGTAAAGATCGACACGTTAGTCCAGCACGCTATTGGCTGGGAGAAATCAATTCGCCAATCATACATCTAAACCTGTGAGCACAAGATGATTCCCGAGAAACCCCTTATATTGGTGACCGGTGCCAGCGGCTATGTTGGCGGCCGGTTGATCAGAATCCTGGAAAAAGAGGGCTACCCGATTCGTTGCCTGGCCCGGCAACCGGCATTTGTCAAACCCAGAGTTGCTGCCGGGACGGAAATAGTGCAGGGTGATGTGCTGGACAAGGCGTCGCTTTACAAGGCGCTGGAGGGTGTCCAAACAGCTTTTTATCTCATTCACTCGATGGCGTCCACATCAGGTTTTCAGGAAAATGATCGTCGGGCGGCGGAAAATTTTGCGCAAGTAGCTGAAGAATGTAGAGTGCAACGTATCATCTACCTCGGCGGCCTGGGAGACGACCGGGAGCACTTGTCACCGCACCTGCACAGTCGTCAGGAGGTTGGCAGGATTTTGCGGCAATCCGACATACTGACGATTGAATTACGTGCCTCCATCGTCATTGGCTCCGGCAGCCTCTCTTTTGAAATGATTCGCAATCTCACGGAAAAACTGCCGCTCATGGTGATGCCGCAATGGGTTCGCGTGCTGGCACAGCCGATCGGCATTGATGATTTGTTGGCCTACCTCGTCGAGGCCATTACCATTGATATTGACGCGAGTCGTGTATTTGAAATTGGCGGCGCCGATCAATTGTCCTACTATGATCTCATGCTCGAATACACGCGCGTACGAGAATTGAAGCGAATCATGATTCCGGTACCGGTGCTCACGCCGGGCTTGAGCAGTCTGTGGCTTGGACTGGTCACGCCGCTCTACGCCCGGATCGGCCGCAAGTTGATCGACAGCATCCGCCATCCAACGGTGGTGCAGGATCACAGTGCCGATCACTATTTTTCAGTTCGCGCAAAAAGCGCGCGCGATGCAATCAAGGCAGCGCTGGTCAATGAGGACAAGGAATTCGCCGAAACCCGCTGGTCCGATGCGCTCTCTGCATCCAGCGCCCAGTCCGCCCATTTTGGCGGCATAAGGATCAAAAGCCGCCTGGTGGATTCACGACAGGAAACAGTGCATGCATCAGCCGAACAGGCTTTTCGACCCATCCTGCAGATCGGTGGAAAAAACGGCTGGTACGCCTGGAATATTTTGTGGAGAATTCGCGGTCTGCTCGACCTGCTCATCGGCGGTGTTGGTATGCGACGAGGACGACCGGAAAAGCGGGATATTCGTGTCGGCGATACCTTGGACTTTTGGCGGGTTGAAGCATTAGAGTCGCCCAAATATCTCAAATTATTTGCCGAAATGAAATTACCCGGCAAAGCCTGGCTGGAGTTTGAAGTCACACCACAAAATGGTGATTCAATCATTCGCCAAACCGCGACATTTTATCCACTTGGCTTGGCAGGATTGCTCTACTGGTATGGCATCTATCCGCTGCACGCGCTGGTGTTCAGATCAATGATTCGAAAAATTGCCCGACGAGCTGAACGGGGAGCATGAACAGTACGTTGTGACAAAACAAGAGGATGACCATGTATACATTACATCGCGAACAAATTCTGAACACAAACATCGATAAAGCCTGGGAATTTGTCAAAAATCCGCGAAATCTGAATCGTATCACGCCGGATAATTTGGATTTCACCATCATATCCGATCTGCCAGACGAAATGTATAACGGACTTTTAATCGAATATCGGGTGAAATTGCCACTCCTCGGCACCCGCCCCTGGATTTCCGAAATCAAGCACATTCGTCCGCCCTACGCCTTTGTCGACGAACAACGGATCGGGCCGTACAAACTGTGGTATCATTACCATGAAATTGAACAGATCGAAAAAGGCGTAAAAATGATCGACCGTGTCTATTATGAGATGCCATTCTGGCTCATCGGCACACTCGCCCATGCACTCATTGTCAAAAAAAAGCTGGCGTATATTTTTGATTATAGACAGCAAAAGCTTGATGAAATTTTTAAAAATACATGACGACATCGGCAAACTTTTGACAGGCGCAAATCGGAAACTTTCCCACGAAAAAAAATCTCACGCACCATCTCGTTTCCCTGCTATGCGCATGCACGGGAGCGCCGGAACGAGACTCTACTACAAATCTACAACATCGTGTTTTTTTAGCATTACATTCACAAAATTCCTTCCCCACTTGCAATTAATCCCCAAGATTAATATAATGAGGAGAGTTAACAAAACATTGAGAGGAATCCCATGCTTACGCGTCGTTGTTTTCTCAAAACCGCCGGCGCAGCAGCCGCTTCGACTTTGCTTGGCAGCATGACCTGCGCCCGCGATACGCGCCCGAATGTCGTCGTCCTGTTTTCTGACGAACTCGCATTTGAATTTCTCAGTTGTTATGGCGGCGACATCGAAACGCCCAATATCGACAAGCTCGCATCTCAGGGTTTGATATTCACCAATGCCTACAGCGCTGCGCCCATGTGCACGCCCAGCCGTTTCAGTCTGCTCACCGGTTTGTATCCGGGCCGCTGGCGCCATTCCCGGTTCCTGGAAGAATTTCCGGACGACGTGCCCTACTCGATCGCCTGGAACACCTTCATCGGTCCGGAGAATATTGCAATCACCCAGCGGCTGTCGCAAAACGGCTATCTCACCGGCGTCACCGGCAAATGGCATATTGGCTCGTTCGATGCCGACCGCGAGGTGCCGACGCTCGATCCGGAAGACGATCCGGCTGATCCGGCGGTGGATGAAAAACTGCGGCAGCATCAGGCCGCGGTGGTCGAGCAGGTGAAAAAAGATGTCGGCTGCGACATGGCCATCAACGTCTCCTGGGATAATTTTGACAGCTTTCCGGTAAAAAGGCTGAAATATCACAATTTTCCCTGGATCAATCAGGGCGCTATCACGTTTCTCGAAGCGGCGAAAAAACAGAAAAAGCCGTTCTTCCTCTACGCCGCCACCACCGCCGTGCACGGTCCGGCGCATCACGACATGTTCAATCACGATCTGACCTACACACCTGGCGGCAAGAATGACGACGTGCTGAACTATATACCGCCTGTGGAGGAAATCAAAAGTAAATTGGCCAGCGAGCCGCCGTGGAAATCGCATAAAATAGCCGGTATGGCCTGTCTGGATCACCACGTCGAACTGGTGCTGGATAAAATCAAAGAGATGGGACAGGAAGACAACACCATTGTTATTTTTCTTGCCGATCACAACGTGGAGCCCGGCAAAGCCACTTGTTACGACAAAGGCAATCGCGTGCCCATGATTATCAAATGGCCCCAAAAAATTATGCCTGGCTCAACCAGCGAAGCGTTAGTTCAGAGTGTTGACATCGTCCCAACCCTGCTTGAGTTGGCGGGTCTCTCCGCTGCCGTCGAACAAGTGGATGGGAAAAGCCTCACACCGGTTTTCCGGCATCCGGCATCCGCTATCCGGACTTTTGTCTATCTCGAATCCGGTTACAGCCGCGCCATCACCGATGGTCAATTCAAGTACATCGCCTTTCGCCCTCCGCGAGATGCGGTTGAAGCGATGAAAATCGGTCTGACAAAATTTGCGCCCAACCATCTCAATGTCGACAGGCAGGCGCACTCGCACATTGCGATTGAACATTTTCCACACTATTTTGATGTGGATCAACTGTATGATCTAGCACGAGATCCGTACGAGCAGAAAAATATCATCGACGATCCAAGGTATGCGGACAAATTAGCCGAGCTCAAAGTCGAGCTGGAAAAGCGTCTTGCCACTTTTAAGCATCCGTTTGATTTGGCGGTTGATCCGTTTTTATCAGGTCAGACCTATCGCCGCTACGCGGCCAACACCCGCGCCATCGGCACGGATTACATTCCCTGGCTGCCGCGGGATCATGGCACGATTGTCTGGCCGCCGGAGGAGTAGAGACCCGGAATCTCTGCTCCAAAACTCTGGCGAGACTGTCGAAAAAGTCCCAAAAGCACGTTTCCCAAGTCACTCCCGCGGAGGCGGGAGTCTATTTCTAATAGAGTTATGGATGCCTGCCTCCCAGGCATGACTTGTTTTCCAGCTTTTTCGACAGTCTCGGCAGGGCTGGATTGAACAGATGATTTATATATTGGTAAAACTTTTTTGTCCACGTTGCTTTCAATTGGATTCGATATGATTCTATAGTGAAAAACAAATTGCAGAATAATTTAATGGCAGAATCATTAGAGGGCAAAATCATAAAAGGAGAAAATGATTAGAATTTAATTATTCTGCCCTTTAATCATTCTGCCATTAAATCCTGTTATAGGATCTCGAATCATTTCCGAGCAAACTGAGCAAATATTATAAATAAAAAATAGAATTGATTTTCAAACTAAAGAGGGCCAATGAAAGGTTCGTTCTCCCGCACGATGTCCATGATGTTTCACATTTTTACTCTTGCGCTGTTTTTACTCGCACCTGATCTCTTTGCTGTTAAAACCTGGGATTTCCGTCCAGAATATTTTCCGTATCAACTGAGAATTGTTCATCTCTATGAAAATGCAAACGCGTTGTTCAGCGATCTTGATAACGACGGCTTTTTGGAGTGCATCTGCAGCGAATCCGAACGAATAGGGACGACACTAGCCAATATACTTGTGTTTGACCTCATGTTGAACACTCGCTTTCAAAAAAATTATCCGGGAAAGAACCTGCGACTCATCCGCACTATTCAAATCCTGAATGTCAACAGCGATCCCTATAATGAACTTCTTGTGCCGTTCATCCAAAATGATTCGCTTTTTATTGATGTCCTTGTAAAAGACGGCGCCTCGCTCAATTCTGTTTTTCTTGCCCAACGGCCGCACACCACCGTGCATAAATCAGAGCTGTGGGATTGTTTGTTAACGTTTTGCGCTTTTGTTGATCTGAATGGCGACAGCAAAAAAGAGCTGATTTCGGTCATGCGCAGCGGATTTTCCCTGTACCCGCGCGGTGTGTTTGTTCACTCTTACCCGGAAGGCGAGCTCGTCGGGTGCTCGATCATCGGCGCCCAACCCGCCGATATTTTTCTCAATGACTTTGACAACGATGACAAAATGGAAATGATCATCCACACAACAACACCGAATAACGGCGCATCTGCCTCCGGTTTGACGGATCGTCTTCCCTATATCCTCTTGTATGAATTCCGACCGGAACCGATTCTGCTGGATTCCATTGTGCTGGGGGATGAATCGTACACGCGCACCGCGATTTTTTATATCAACTTTATCGGCGATGAAAAAAAAGAATACGTGACCTTCCGGCAATCTATGGACAGCCATTCGCCGGCAGAAATCAACATTATTGATCCGGCAGACTTGGCTCGATCAACATCGCGCCTGTTTCATTACAAAATGAAATCGGCCTGTCCGTTTGCCGCGCCGGATGAGGTCTATACAAAAATTCTTGCTGTCGACACGACCAACACACTTTTACTCATTGACCACAACTATAATGTGACATCGCCAACGGCATGGCCGGAAACTATCGATCAGGTTTTGCAAGGCCCTGATATCAACAATGACGGATTGGCTGAAACAATTATAGTGGGCACACTTCACTCCGTTCTGGTCAATCACAAATTTGACATTTTAACGGTCTGGCCGAAAAATGAAGTGTACGACCGCATCATCAACTATCCGAACGAAAAGCAACCGTTGGTGATGACGATGTTAGGGGGCACAGCATTTCGCGTCTACAAGCCGGAATACTCGCGGAAATATCTTATGTATAGATATGGCTATCCAACAGTAGGAGCCCTTTTCCTGTTCTCGATTCTCGTCATCCTGGTATTCAGCGTCAAAGAGCACCACCAGCATGTAACCATTGATCGATATATCAAGCATCTCGTTGAATCGGATTCCCGTGCCATTGCCATCATTGATAGAAAGTTGCGTGTGCTCAACCACAATCAGCAGCTTATCGACTGGTTTGCCCTCCAACGGGACAAAAAGAAGCGGAATCCTGTGTTGTCCGAGTGGCTGCATGATTATCCCAAGCTTGCTGCGACATTGGCAGAATGGCGTGACGGCTACACACAAATTCGTCGGGACAAGCAGATCAGCCTGGAAACTTCGCTCGGTGCTCGTACACTGCATCTGACTTTTGAGCCGGTGCCCAGGTCGTTGTTTAGCAAGCGGATATTTCAAATTACCTTTCAGGACCAATCTGTACAGGCCGAGCTGCAAAAAGCCAAAAGCTGGACGCACCTGGCGCAGCGGGTGGCGCACGATATCAAGAATCCGCTCGGTACTATTCTGCTCATTTTGCAAAAGATTCGTAATCTGAGCGAGAAAAAAGGCGCCGATTACGCGGAGGCCGTGGCGCCGCATATCAGCAAAATCGAAGACCGCATCGAATCGTTGCGGGTGATGACGCGCAATTTTATGAAATACATCAATCTGGAAACACCGCACTTTTCGCTGCTCAATTTGAATGAATTTCTCAATGATACGTTAGTGACGATTTCCAAAACCGTGCCGCCGGACATCGTTTTACAGTCGCAGATTCCGGATGCCATTACCGGTGTTGAGATTGATAGGGAGCAAATGGCGTCCGTGATTGAAAATCTCATCAGCAATGCCATCGACGCCATGCCCAAAGGCGGCAGCATCACGGTATCGTCGCGACTGGCACATCGCTTGCAGTTCACGGGCTACGACGACCGGCCGCGCGATTATGCGCTGATCGAGATTCGCGACACCGGCCTCGGTATTCCACCCGAGGTGGTCGAGCGCCTGTTCGAGCCCAACTTTTCTTACTCCAAAGAAAGCAGTGGGTTAGGACTGGCCATGTCCAAAAAAATCATTGAGGATCATCACGGATTTATCGACGTTGAGAGCGAAATTGAGACCGGCACGCTGTTCACCATCTATGTGCCGGCCAAATCCGTGCTCTGATTCAACAACATTTTTCAATACGAATGTTGCATAAAGGAAACCATTGTGACCGCCAAACTTTTGCTCGTTGACGACGATCCGTTTTTTCGCGACGGATTCAAAGATATTTTACAGGATGAGGGCTATTCGATTGCCGAAGCAGAGGACGGTAAGATCGCTTTGGACATGCTGGAAAAAAACAGCCGTTTTGATTTGCTGTTGCTCGATCTCAACCTGCCGCGCGTCTCGGGCATGGAGGTTTTGAAAACCGTGGCTGATCTCCATCCCGAATTGCCGGTGCTCATTATCAGCGGCGCCGGCACCATTCCCCTGGCGGTCGAGGCCACCAAAATGGGCGCGTATGATTTTATCGAAAAAGATGACGATCCGCGCAAAACCATCATCAAGGTGCGCAACGCCATTGAAAAATCTCAACTGCTCAGGCAACGCAATCGCCTGGTGGCCGAACAAAAAGAGCATTACAAAATGATCGGCTCGAGTCCGGCCATGCAGGCGGTGTTTTTTCTCATTGACCGCGCCGCGGGCAACACCAGCAAAGTGCTGATCACCGGCGAGAGCGGCACCGGCAAGGAGATGATTGCCCGCGCCGTTCACCACAACAGCGCGCGCGCCGCCGGACCGTTTGTCGCGGTCAATTGCGCCGCCATTCCCGAGAACCTTATTGAAAGCGAATTATTCGGCCATGAAAAGGGCGCTTTTACCGGCGCGCACGTCCGCAAAATCGGCAAGTTCGAAGCCGCGCACACCGGCACGTTGTTCTTAGATGAAATCGGCGACACCAGTCTGATGATGCAGGCGAAAATCCTGCGCGCGTTAGAGGACAATAAAATTGAACGCGTCGGCTCGCTGCATTCAACCGACATCGACGTGCGCATTATTGCCGCCACCAACAAAGACCTCGAGCACGAAATGACCGAGGGCAATTTCCGCGAGGATCTCTACTGGCGTCTCGCTGTGCTCACGCTGGATGTACCGCCGTTGCGCGAGCGCCGCGAGGACATTTCTGTGTTGGCAAATCATTTTCTCGATGAGTTTTGTCGGAATGAAAAAACAGCGCAAAAAAGTATGACGACGCAGGCGTTAAAAATTCTGTTGCAACAGGATTGGCCCGGCAACATTCGTCAATTGCGCAACATCATCGAGCGGCTTTGCGTTTTGAGCGACAATCCGGTCATTGATGGGCGGCAGGTGAGTGAAGCTTTAAAAAAGGTTGAAACATCTGCAGAGCAGAGCAATATTCAAACCTTGCGCCAGGCGCGGGATGTCTTTGAAGCCGAGTTTATCCGCAATACGTTGCTGTCGCAAGACTGGAATATCCAGGCCACCGCGTATGTATTGGGTATTGACCGGACGCATTTGTGGAAAAAGATGAAGCGGTTTGGGATAGAAAAGTAGCGGCAAAGGCAAAAATTCTCTGATCAATAATCAATATCTGAGCACATGTGGTAAAATAAATTTATGACAAAAAGCATGGAACACGGATTGAACGGATGAAACGGATGTGCACGGATCAGATTCGTTCGTGAACGAATTGCAGCAAAAATAAGGATCTAATCTGTTTCTATCTGTTAAATCCGTTCGAATCCGTACTACAAATCTACAACATCGTGTTTTTTTAGCAAAGTTTTTCGGTAATACAAAAAGCACCTTGAGGACTTGGTTTATTTGCTTGTATCAATAAATCTTTATCCACATCA
>JAFGKD010000010.1 GCA_016928775.1 Candidatus Zhuqueibacterota bacterium
AGTTGTTTTCAAGTACTTTCTATAGATTCAGCAAGTTCAATAAAAACAGTCTTTGTGGCTCTGTGTCTTCGTGTGAATGAATTATTCAGGTTAAAAAATGGACAGCGCTGGTAAAGCGCTGTCCATTTTGTTTTTCGACTTTTCGGATTTAAAAAGGTTTGCAGAGTCGAAAAGTTACGATAACATCCTGGCCGCCGACATCGATACGTTTGGCAAAGTTCACTCGGAAATCGCCATCCGGGCTGGCAATGGCGATGCCAACGTTTGTACGCAGGGAGGACCAGGAGAGCTTCTCAAATGTATCCTCTGGCCGAGTCTCATAGGCCAATTGTTGTATCGTTTCATCAACCGGATAGCTGTTGGCATATTCGGGCATATTTTCGTCCGCAAACCAGGCCAGACCGGAATCGACAAAGAGGATGATATCGACGCCGAGGAAATTGCCATCGCCGGAGCGCAGATGATATTCAACATTACCCAGTACCATTCGGTCACCGGTCATCTCTTTGTGGTTCAAACCGCGCAACGTGGAAATACCGCCCAAATCATACCAGTACATTGGTGGCAGCAGCCCGCGCGAAGAAGCGACCCGCAGGCGAGCAGAAATATGTTCATCCCAACTGAGCGGGAAATAGTTGGCGATGTCGATGATATAACGTTCGAACTGATAGAGATTATCCAATTCCTTGCCGGCATACTCGCCAAAAGCATTGATGAACCAGCCGCTTGTTGGGCGTTTCATATTGTTGCGGGAATCAATGGTAAAGGTTCCGGAGATGCTCTTTATCGTTAACGGTGCGTCGTAACCATTCACCTGGACAAAACCATAGGGAAGCGCCAGGGGATTTTCACGAAAATGTTTGCCTTTGCCAAAGAGCGACCAGTTGGTCCGCTTTTCCATATTTCGAAAATCATCATAGTGATAGGTAGCGGTCAATTTTGTGCTTTTGCTAAAATTCTGACTGGCCCATACGCTCCAACCGCTTCGATTGTAATAGTCGCGAAAATCTTCCTTGAGAAAAAATGCGGCGAGGGCATTCTCATGATCGCAAATGATCCAGCGGTCTTGTGTATCGGTCAAGTCGTGAAATTCACCACCTATAGAAAAGCGATAATCACCGGCGGTCCACCGTTCAATTCCGGCTTGATATTGCCATCGTTTGCTCGCAAATGAATATCCGGCTTTGCCGATGATCGCAAAGTTATGATTCTTATTCGCCCACCATCCCGGACGCGGGAATTGCATGCCGAGCGTGATGCCATCAACGCGATTGTGGTCAGCCCACGCGATCTCATCATCATCATCCGGCCAGTTTTTGTCACGGGATCTGTCTTGTTGATCTCCATAAGGACGTCTGCTAATGATAACATCATCATCTTCGTCTTCGACTGGCACATTTGTTACGACAACATCACCGCGAATTTTTGTCTCGTCCTCAGTCCACACCTTGCCATTGACACTCACAACATCGCCGCGCACATAGGCGGTTGAGCCTAATTCCACATCGCCAAATATTGCCAGAACGGTGCCATCAACTTGACCATCGATTTTGAGCGTTCCCTTTAGGATGATGACATCGGCATCAATCAGTTCATCTTCTTCGATCTCGGCATCACCTTCGAACCGTAGCACACTCGATTTGTCAGCGCCGAGATATTTGCGCTCCATTTTTCTGGCAACATATTTTTCCCGTGAGCTCAGGTTATCATAAAAAACATCATCTCGGGCATGACTTTGGTTGAACAGTAGCAGGGTGAAAAGAATGACCAGGGCCAATGTCACCCACAACCAAAATAGCGTTCGCTTTGTATTGACCATTTCCATGATGTCCTCAATTGTTGATTATTATTTTTTCACTCTTTATTTACGCAAGGCTTGTGCCAGTTTATGCGCTTCATCCAGCTAATTTTATATTTGTTCCAAGCAATTATATTACATATATTTACAAGAAATGGAATTCCGTTGCCACACATTCATTAGAGCCTGCAAAAGTTAATTGTGGGAAAATAACACAGTGTAAAAAATACACACTGTGTTGTTTTTACACTGCACTGCTTTTCAGGATGTGCCACAATGTGTGCATATCGGGAGGAATTGAGGATTCAAAAATGACAATTTCATTGATGACCGGATGTTGAAAGGACAAAATACGCGCGTGCAGCATGTGGCGGGTAAACTTTTCAAACAGCCGATTGACAAATTTTGTCCGAGCCGGATTCATCCCCGTGAGTTGCTTGCCGCGGCCACCATAGGTTGAATCGGAAAAAACCGGATGCCCGAGCGACATCATGTGAACGCGAATTTGGTGTGTGCGTCCGGTTTCAAGGTTGAGTTTCACGTAGCTGGTAAATTGCGCTTCGTCTACAACGTGATAATTTGTCACGGCAAATTTGCCTTGATTATCGATGCGCATGCGTGTGCGATCTTTCGCGTGACGGCCAATGGGCGCTTCAATCCGACCTGTCTTGTTTTTCAAATGTCCCCAGACAATGGCGCGATATTCACGATCAATTTTATGCACCGCGAGTTGTTTTGCCAGTGAAACATGGGTGATGTCATCTTTGGCCACAACCAGCAAACCGGACGTATCCTTGTCCAGACGATGCACCAAACCCGGCCGCCTGGGACCGCCAACATCCGATAAAGACTGACAATGGGCTAACAAGGCATTCACCAGGGTTCCGCTCATATTGCCGTACGCCGGATGAACGACCATACCGGCTGATTTATTGATCACGAGGAGATAGTCATCTTCGTAAAGGATATCAAGGGGAATATCCTCGGCTTGCAGCTCACTCGGTTCAGGTGCTGGAAAAATCACATCGATGACCTCGCCGGGACGAACCGCATGTCCCGCTTTTGTGGGCACACCGTTGACCAGGATCTTTGCATCATCCACCAATCTTTTCAGCTTGGCGCGCGTCACCGATGGCAATTGAGCGGCGAGAAAGACATCAAGTCGCTCTTTTCCTTTGTCCGTCGGGACGATAAATTGTAATTTTTTTTCATCCATAGTTTGACTTTGTGGCAGCTGGCAAACCGGTGAAGAAAAAATCGTATCACATCAAAGTTTGACTTGACTTTGCATGAATGAATATTTTATATTCATGAGCGTTCCGTACTACAAATTCGCAACATCGTGTTTTTTTTAGCAAAGTTTTTCGGTAATACAAAAAGCACCTTGAGGACTTGGTTTATTTGCTTGTATCAATAAATCTTTATCCACATCA
>JAFGKD010000011.1 GCA_016928775.1 Candidatus Zhuqueibacterota bacterium
AAGAACATCTAAAATCCCTTTGCTTCTCTCTGTGAAGCAAAGCTTTAAAAGATACTATATTTTTTCCTCTTTGTCAATATGTTTTTTTAAAAAAGTGAGCTTTTAACAGATAATTTATGGTTTATTTGACGATAATATAAAAATGCTTCTTTTTGCCGAGACGAACTGCAATTTTTCCCTCGATAATATCATTCGGTGAAAGCACAGCCTCGATGTTTGTGATACGCTTTTCATTCACATAAACACCACCCTGCTGAATGAGCCGGCGCGCTTCACCCCGAGAAGCAGTAAGTTTATAGTCGCCTAAAATTTCTGTAACTCGCGGAGTACTCTGCAACGTCGATAGCGAAATCCCAATGCTCGGAATCGATTTTTCACTGGCCTGCACTGAACCGCGCATAATTGTGCTGGACGGCAAAATATCTGTCGGAATGTGTCGCGTGCCAAAAGCTGCCACCGCCGCAGTCAATGATTCGTGCGCTGCTTTTTCACCGTGCGTCAACTTTGTCGCTTCGAATGCCAGTATTGTTTTCGCCACATTCAGCTCGACGCCGGTGAAATGGCTTACATCATCAATTTCGTCCATCGGCAAAAAAGTAAAAAAAGCCAAACACTTGGCCACATCCCGATCATCGACATTGACCCAATACTGATAGTAATCGTAAGGAGATGTTTTTTGCGGATCTAACCAAAGTGCACCAACCTCGGTTTTCCCCATTTTTTGACCGGAAGCTGTCATGATGAGCGGAAATGTATGACCATAAACATTTGCCCCCTCAATTCGTCGCACCAGATCAGCTCCCGCGAGGATATTGGCCCATTGATCATCTCCACCCATCTGCAACCGACAATTATATTTTTTGTACAACATGTAAAAATCAAAAGCCTGCAAAAGCTGATAATTAAACTCGAGAAAAGACAATCCCGTTTCCAGTCGTCGTTTATATGTCTCGTAGGTGAGCATCTTGTTAACGCTAAAGTGCCGACCGATATCGCGCAAAAAATCAATATAATTCAAAGATCCCAACCATTCATAATTATCAACCAGGATCGCTTTGTCAGTATCAAATTCAACGTAACGAGATAATTGTGCTTTTAATTTTTCACTATTTTCGACGACCGTCTCCCGCTTCATCATTTTTCTCATCTCGGTTTTACCGCTTGGATCCCCAACCATTGCGGTCCCACCACCAACAATGGCAATTGGACGATGTCCATACTTTTGCATATGACTCATGGCCATCACCCCCATCAAGTGACCGACATGTAAACTATCCGAAGTCGGATCAAATCCGATATAAAATGTAACTGACTCTTTGCCCAAGAGTTCGTAAAGCGGTTCAGGATCAGTCGTCTGTGCTGCAAATCCGCGTCTTTTCAGTTCATCAAATACGTTTGCCGTGCTCACGGTATCACCGTTATAGATTAATTCGATATTTGTTTTTTAGTTCGCGTTGCGCCTCGCGACTTACATCGCGCGCTGCAATATCTTTTCGTTTGTCATAGATTTTTTTACCACGCGCCAATCCAAGCTCAACTTTTACTTTTCCTTCCTTGAAATACAATCGCAAGGGTATGAGCGTCAAGCCCTTCTCTTCAATTTTTCCAATCAGTCGCTTGATCTCATATTTGTGCAAAAGCAATTTGCGAGGACGAGCTGGATCGTGATTTGAATAACCGCCAAAATCGTATGGGCTGATATGAAAACTCACCAGCCATAGTTCTTGATCGATGACTTTGGCATAACAGTCTTTGAAGCTGGCCTTGCCCTGACGAAGGGATTTAACTTCGGTTCCATGCAACACGATGCCCGCCTCAATTTTCTCCAAAATCTCATAATCATGAAAAGCCCGACGATTTGTGAGGGTTATTTTCGGTTTTTTTTCAGACACATTTATACTCTGCATTCAAAAAAGTAATTTACAAATCTACAATTTAAATCACTCAAAATCAAGCAAAGAGTCGGAAATGACGTAAAACCTCACTGATGGTTGGACATAGAACAACTTCAAAAGAGAGTCAAAAATTTAAATAAAAGCTTATAAATAAGAGTCGTTACTGTCAGAATCATTTGAGGCAGAATGATGGCAAGGATTTTGTCGACTTTGGTTACTGTACTGCTTACGTCGTTAGCAATAATCCCTTATTCACAACGCCCCACACCACGCCTGGCAACTCCATCCCGTCATATGGCGCATTGCGGGATTTGGATTTTGATCGACTTGCATCGTAAACAAACGTCTTGTTTGGATTAAAAATTGACAGATTCGCCGGTTCCCCTTCTTTGATCTGTGGTACCGGAATATGCAATATCTCCCGCGGCCTGATGATCATTTTTGCCAACGCCGCTTCAAGCGACAGCACTCCGCGATTAACAAGCTGCTGCAAAATCACTCCCAGTATGGTTTCGAGACCCAGGATACCAAATGGAGCTGCATCAAACTCGACATTTTTATCCTCAAGCGTGTGCGGGGCGTGATCCGAGGCAAAAACATCAACAACACCATCCTTGATGCCCTGCTCAAGTGCAGCGACGTCTTCGGCCGTGCGCAAGGGGGGATTCATTTTGAGATGCGTGTCATAGTGCTGCAAATCGGCTTCTGTGAACAGCAGATGATGCGGCGTCACTTCACAGGTGACCGGCAATCCCGCCTCTTTGGCACGGCGGACAAGCTCTACACCTTCCTTGATCGACATGTGCGCGATGTGCACGCGACTGCCAGTGAGACGGACAAGCTCGATATCACGCGCGATCTGTACCGCTTCCGCGGCATTTGGAATGCCGACAATTCCCAGTTTTGTCGACATAAGACCTTCATTCATGTGCCCCGCATGCGCCAAATAAGAATCCTCACAGTGATCGATGATCGGCGTGTTCACCATGCTTGCATATTCCATCGCATGGCGCATAATCGAGGTGTCCATTAGCGGGCTGCCATCGTCCGAGAACGCGACTGCGCCCTCGCGCACAAGCTCTGCCATCTCGGTGATTTCTTTTCCCTTCCGCCCTTTGGTGATCGCGGCGACAGGATAGACATCCACCAACTCGTCTTCCGCTTTTTTCTTGATGAAACGGACAACCTCCTGCGTATCAATAGCTGGCGTTGTATTCGGCATACACGCGACCGCAGTAAAGCCGCCCGCCATCGCCGCTGCACAACCGGTGGCAATAGTCTCCTTGTCCTCGCGTCCGGGCTCACGCAGATGAACATGCATGTCCATCAAACCGGGAATGATGATATTGCCGGAAATATCGTGCACTGTTCCTTGAAAGCTGCTCTGCTCAATAGCACCTGTTTTATCAATTTTCCCGTTCAGTATAACAATATCAATCGATTCGCGATTACCTGAGGAGAGGTCCAGCACTTCCCCGCCCGTCAATAATATTTTATCAGCCTTTTTTACAGACATATTTGCCCTCATTCATCCATTTGCATAAAACCAATAAATCCTGCTTTTAATCGCTTGCTGAATCCATGCCGCTGAGCAACACAAGCACCGCCATGCGCACGGCAACGCCGTTGGTCACTTGATTGAGAATAATAGACGCATCAGAATCAGCAACATCACTATCCAGTTCAATGCCGCGATTGATCGGGCCCGGGTGCATAATGATAATCTCTTTTTTCGCGCGCTCAAGACGATCCCGGGTGATGCCAAACTCCGCGTGATATTCACGAATAGAAGGAAATAATCCTGCTTCCTGGCGTTCAAGCTGTATGCGCAAAACATTCAAGGCATCCGCCCATGCGATCGCTTCGTCAATGTTATAGCTCACGGTGGCGCCAAGTTCTTCGATGCCGGGCGGCATCAATGTTTTTGGGCCACACACCACGACTTTTGCGCCCATGGTCACGAGACCGCGTATATTCGATCCGGCGACCCGGCTATGTTTAACATCCCCGATTATCGCTATTTTTTTGCCAGCCAATGTACCCCATTTCTCTCGCAATGTCATCATATCCAGCAAAGCTTGCGTGGGATGCTCGTGCTGCCCGTCGCCGGCGTTGATGACCGTCGCATCTGTACACCGGGTTAAAAAATAAGGCACGCCTGCGGCGGAATGGCGCACGACAATCATGTTGATTTTCATTGCTTCAATATTGCGTACCGTATCGCGTAGCGTTTCACCTTTTTTCACCGAACTTGTCGTGGAGGAAAAATTCACGGTATCGGCAGATAATCTTTTTTCAGCCAACTCAAATGAGATGCGGGTGCGAGTGGAGGGTTCAAAAAAAAGATTGACCACGGTTATACCACGCAGCGTTGGTACTTTGGGGATCGGACGATCCAGGATCGGTTTCAAACTTTCAGCCGTATCCAAAATTTTAATAATATCACTGGCCGGCACCCCTTCCAGTCCGAGCAAATGAGAGCTCGATAGTGCCATTTAAACAACCTCCTTCGGTTCTTCAACCAAAAGCACGCAATCTTTGTCATCGTTCTCTTGTAACAGGACGCGCACCTCTTCACCAATCGATGTGGGAATAGCCTTGCCGACATAGTCAGGTTGGATTGGGAGTTCCCGATGACCGCGATCGACAAGTACTGCCATTTGTATACTGGAGGGTCGCCCGATATCCATAAGCGCGTCCAAAGCCGCACGCGAGGTTCGGCCGGTATAGAGCACATCGTCCACCAGAATGACATCCATCTCATCAATATTAAAAGGGATGTCCGTCGCCCGCACAGCCGGCTGTTTGAGGCGCATCCGAAAATCATCGCGATAGAGCGTGATATCAAGAACCCCATAGGGCACTTGCTTTTTTTCTATCGTTTCAATCTTTTTCACCAACCGCTCAGCCAGGGTTGCTCCCCGGGTTCGAATACCAATGATAGCAAGGTTGGATGCGCCGGCATTCCGCTCAATGATTTCATGCGCCAGGCGTGTAAGCGTACGCTCCAGCCCCTCTGTATCAATGATTGTTGCTTTAATTTTTTGATCCATGCTGAGATCCTTTTGGCATATCAAAAAAAAGCCCTCTGCTCATTACAGAAGGTTAATTTTCTCCCCATTTACACGGCAAATTTTAATCATATTGCATATGAGAAGCAAGCGTTTTTTAAAAGTGAAACATCTTGATTTTTATCCCAAGAATGTTTAGAATTATTTGTTTATATGACAATTTGAAGGTCGTTGATGATACCATATGGCAAGATGTTTTCGGTTGGGGAAGTCATTCTTGTTTATATTGATAATGAACCAGGTTTTTTTGCGCGGATCGAAAGTATCACCCCTGACCACAAAAAAAATTGGTGGCAAATGACTTTTTTGATCTTGTCGATTCCCCTAAAAACCATGACCTGGATTCTGGATGATGAGCAAATGCGAGGTCAGTCTTTTACCATGAATAGCGTCCCCATGCAAATCAAAAAAGTTGAAGCACCAAATGCCGAACACCTGCGCGATCCGCAAAGCCGAACTGCTGAAGAGAGCAAACCCAAGGGGGAAGGCGGAAACGTCATTTCCATGTTTGATGAAGAGTAAAAAGCCTCTCCGAAAATCAAGAGGCGTTATATTCATCACTTGACCATCAGCATTTTTATGGAATCATTTATCATTATATCGTCAGACTCAATTTTGAGAGCAGCGATATATATCCCGGTCGCGGCTGCGCGGCCGTCTGTCAATCGGCCGTCCCACAATATATCATAAGATCCAGCTGACTGTGTTGTATTGACCAATCCACGAATTCGTTCTCCGCGCAGGTTCATAATGGATAATTCAACATGCGCACGAGAGGGCAGGATATAGCTGATCGTTGTGCTGGGATTAAAAGGATTGGGATAATTCTTCACCAGCCCCATTCTTTTAGGATAGTGCGCTTCAGCATGATCGCGTATCGCTGTGCCTCCAGTGAAATGCGAGATACCGTTATCAGTCGCAATCCACAGGGAACCGTCCATATCCACTGCAAGGTCGTGAATATTATTGTCGGCTAAACCATCCGCCGTCGTATAATTGACAAAGTTATCAACTTCTATGCCCCATTCACCTTGCTTGTAGGTAAATTTTGATAATCCTTTTCTTGTGCCAATCCACATCACCATATCACCGGCTCGCACGATGGCTTGCACCACACTGTCAACAAGACCTTCTGTCATGGTGAAAAATTCCCATCCCGCTTTGGTTTCGCTGGTATCGTGGTAGGCGAATCCAAGATCCGTACCGAACCATTGTGAACCATCGGGATCCATATAGATCGCACTGATATTCGAAGACCAGAGGCCACTCCACTCGGCGTTGTAGGGCGACGGCGCTGAAATAGCATCAACATCCGTCAGGCTCGTGCGCAGCCTCATCACACCGTTTGATTCTTGTTTTCCATCCTTTGTTCCCAAATACTTCCAGCCGCTATCCGGATCAACGCCGATGCAGGTTATATCCGTCCACAGCAAACCGGGATTTGTTGTTTGATCAAAAGTGCGCCAGTCAGATGAATTAAAACGCGAGGCGCCTTTGGGAGTACCGAACCAGCGTTCGTGGCGCTTCTCATCGACGGCAACCGACGTTACGATATTATCGACAAGGTTTGTGTTATCCGTACGATAGGGTGTTGCGATCGTCACTGCATCAATGCTGGGAACCGACATGACCGAGACGCCATTTGCGGTAGCGATCCATATCTCCGGACCATAGGAGGTGATTTCAAAAGCCATATCATTGATATCATTGTCGGCCAGGGTTTGTTTGTTTTCGTCCTTCACATAGGTGGCCCAATTACTGCCGTCAAACGCTGACAGACCCTGGTCTGTGCCGAACCACTTGTTGCCGTTTGCATCAATGACAATGGCCTTGACCCGATTACCCACCAGACCGCTATTGGATGTATGATAGGTCGTCCAGTCACTCGCAAGCAGGACGACAGATGTCATCCACAGGCATAGAAGCATTGCAATCATTTTCATAGTCGTAGTAGACTCCCGATTGGTTTAATTTTTCAAATGAACAAAATGAACATAAAACAAACTGCTTTCCCAAGTAAAAAAATGTAAAGTTTTAAAATCTCAAAAAAGCGTTGTGCTATCCCGACAGTGTAGGTTTTCATGATTTTTCATTCGCTGTTTTTGGTTTTGTTTTCGCCATTTCTTTTCGCATGTGCAGCAACGACGACAAAATATGCGTCGGCATCCTTGCCAACTCCAGGCGTGTGTCCGTATCAGCGGTCCATTCCACCGGGAACTCGCAGATGCGATAGTTCTTTTTCTTTGCGCGCAGAATTGTCTCAAGATCAAAGAGAAAGCCATCACTGACAAGCTCGGCATAGAGCTCACGTGCAATATCGCCGTTGTACATTTTAAAACCGCATTGTGTATCGGTGATGTGTCGAGGCAATTGCAGCCCAATTTTCAAAAACAACAAAAACAGCTTTGACGTCATCTGGCGGGATGTGCGATGTTTACGGACGACAATGCTGTCTTTGCGCTTGCGCGAACCGTGCGCCAGGTGACAGCCTTGTTGCAGGAGGGCCAATCCCCGTAAGGCATTGTTATAGGGAACGCACAAGCCGCTGTCCGCGAACATGACATATGTGCCGGTCGATTCGAGTATACCTCGGCGAACCGCATAGCCCTTGCCGCGATTGATTTCATAGCTTAAAACTTTTAATTGTACCGCCGCGGGCAGCGGCACGCGCGCTTTTTCCGCTGTGTTGTCTGTGCTGCCATCGCTCACAACAATAACTTGCCCTGATTTAAAATGATTCACAATGAATTCCGCAGCAGCACGTACATCGACAGCAATTTTATGCCCCTCGTTTAAAGCCGGAATAATGATCGAAAAATCCATGTGCCTTTCCAGTTGACGAAAAGAAAATAGGGGATTTAGACGAGGAAAACAAGATATACATGACATTAATGCACCAATCATTCCGTCTAATAAAACAGCGGAATCCTTTTGCATATAATCGCATCTAAATTAGAAAATAGTTAGACATAAATAATTAACTGGAATTTTGTCTAATATTAAAGAGTTAAATGTGAGAGATCTTTATTTCAGGGAAAGTATTTTAGGGAGCATTTGAATGAAACGTTTTTTGAATTTGATCCTGATATTTCTTTCGGTCACTGGATTGGGTTTTGCACAATCCCAGCGCGGAGAAATTACCGGAACGGTGATTGATGCCCAGACAAAAGAGCCTCTTATTGGCGTGAATGTGCTTGTTTTGGATACACAGCTTGGTGCGTCGACTGATATTGACGGGCGCTATATAATTGAAAATGTGCCGGTTGGAGCCTATCGTATGCGGTTTGACTACATCGGCTATGAATCGGCACTCAAAACCGATGTTATTGTACGAACCGCGCGTGCCGAGGTAGTGAATGCCGAGCTGAAACAAAGTCTGATTGAAGGTGAGGAGGTCGTCGTCACTGCCGGCTATTTTGCCGATGAGGAACGGGTGCAACCAAGTACAATTGGCTTGTCGCGCGAAGAGATACGTCGTTTCCCGGGTGGATTCGAAGATGTTGTGCGAACTGTATCCACGTTGCCCGGGGTGGCGATCAATAATGCCGGCGGACGAAACGACCTGCTGGTGCGCGGCGGCGGACCATCGGAAAATCTTTTTGTCATCAACGGCATCGAAGTGCCCAACATTAACCATTTTGGCACCCAGGGCAGCAGCTCGGGCAGTCTGAGTTTTGTCAACCTCGATTTTGTCGAGGACGTCACCTTTTCAACGGGTGGTTTTGCCGCACGCTACGGCGATAAAATGTCTTCAGTCTTGACTCTCAAAATGATGGAAGATCACCCCGGTCGATTTGAGCCCAAAGTTACGATATCGGCCACGCAATATGGCGCTGATTTTGAAACGCCACTTGGTGAAAAGGGCAACATTATTTTTTCGGCGCGGAAAAGTTATCTCGACTTGATCTTCAAGGCTGCGGGATTAGCGTTTGTGCCGGTCTATACAGATTTTAATCTGATTGGCCATTACGATCTCTCCCCAAAAGACAAACTGTTCTTCATCAGCCTGAGCGCCATTAATGATGTTGATCGAGATCTGAGCACGCCACAAAATCAGGTTGAAAACGCCGGTATTTTAGGCAACGATCAATATCAAGCCATTGCCGGGCTAAGCTACCGACGGATTCTTAATTCCGGCTACCTCGATGCCGTTGTGGGCACGAACCTGTTCAAATATGGCTTCAAGCAAGCTGAACCGCAAGGTGAGCAGTTTTTCAGCAGCGATGCGCGTGAGCGCGAAGCAAATTTAAAACTTGAACGCTACTGGGTGGCATCAAAAAAAGTTGGAGTGCGTGCCGGCCTGGCTTCCAAAACAATATTTTATGAAAACGATGTCGCTTTTGCTGATACGATTTTTGATCGCAGCGGCAACAGAGTACCGGTCGACCTGCTTGGTGTGCCGCAATCGCAAGCAGTCGATACGACTGCGCAAAAATTTGCCGGTTATGCTGAACTGGATTGGAATGTCTCGACAAAATTTGAAATAAACGCCGGCCTTCGCGCCGACTATATCGGCTTTTTGAGCGAAAAGCTCTATCCGGCACCGCGGTTGTCGTTTAAATATAAAATTCATCCACAGCACAGTCTAAAGCTGAGCGGTGGCTTGTACTATCAGTCACCCTCGTATGTCTGGGTGACCAATCCAAATAATAAAAATCTGCGCGCATTAAAAAACACGATGGGCGTGTTAGGCTGGGATTATTTGGCGCAGGATGATGTTCGCTTTGCCGTGGAAACCTATTATAAAAAATATGAAAATCTCCCAACAGGGACCGTGCCAGGTCTGAACGACTATATCGTTATCACCAACACCGGCACGAACTATGGCGGCGCCACCGAAGATTTTCAGTCATTTGGCTACTTTGATATGGTTTCGAGCGGTTATGGAAAATCATACGGCGTTGAATTTTTAATCCAGAAAAAATTTTCCAACACGCCGTTTTATGGCCTGTCAAGCATAACCATCAATAAAACGGATTTGACCGCCAACAATGGTTTGACCTATCCGGGCCAATACGATCAACGCTTCATTCTGAATATTTCCGGCGGCTATAAACCGAATGCAAAATGGGAATTTTCCGCCAAATTCAGATATTTCACCGGCGTCCCATTCACTCCCATGTATCGTAAAGGCGACAACCCCGTCGATCCGATTCAGATCCAGAACCTGCCCGAGGAATATTTGGTCGGCCGGTTGGCCGATGCACATCATCTTGATGTTCGAGTTGATCGATATTTTAACTTTGGCGCCTCAACATTGACGCTTTACCTCGATATTCAGAACATCTATAATTACGCCATTCCATTACGACCGTCCTATAACTATTGGGACAATACCATCACAACACAGAGCGATATTGGTATATTGCCTTCACTTGGCATTAGCTGGGAATTATAAGTTGCTCCCTGAAAGAAAAAGCGGTGCACGCCTTGTGCGAGTGCCGCTTTTTTTGTCATTCTATTTGAAGAATCAAGGCAGGTATTATCAAATCTCCAAACACGGCTTTCGAAAGCCCAGTGAAAAGCGAGAAAATAGTTATGCAAATTTGCCTGTTTCTGAAATGAGCTTTGTGTATTTTTGCATCATACGCATCTATCTACATAGAACACTCGAACGTCCGTTGAAAAAAGCGGCTTTGGAATTTCCGGTTCTTTTTGTTATCGGACCCAGACAATCGGGAAAGACCACGATATTGCAGCATGCATGCATTCAGTCAGTCGCATCCTATTGTTTATTTTGATGAACCAGAGCAGAGAATGTTGGCGACATCTGATCCAAAATTATTTTTTATGCAACATCCACCACCGCTCATTCTCGACGAAATTCAATACGTGCCTGAGATATTTCCATATATCAAACGAGATGTTGATGAGCACCGAGGAGAGAAAGGCCGTTTTATCCTGTCGGGATCACAGAGTTTTTCGCTCATGCAGGGCGTCACTGAAACATTGGCTGGGCGTACGGGAATTTTGACCTTACTCTCCATGTCAGAAATGGCACGTGAAATTGGTATCGCTGTGAATACAGTCAAAACATGGTTCTCAATTCTTGAGGCGAGTTTCCAGATTGTATTACTAAAACCATATTATGAAAATCTGGGAAAACGACTTGTGAAAATACCAAAGCTTTATTTTCTTGATCCTGCCATACCCGCATATCTCGCAGGATTGAGGGAAACAGAGCATGCCATACGCGGGCCAATGGGTGGGGCTTTGTTTGAAAATGCGGTGTTCGCCGAATTATATCGCACGTTTGTCCATCATGGTGAGCAACCGCGTTTGTTTTTTTGGCGGACTGCTGCCGGGCATGAGGTTGATTTCATCCTCGATCTTGGACATACTCTTGTACCGATTGAAGTCAAATTAACCGCAACACCCAAACCGGCAATGGCAAAAAGCCTGGAAAAATTTTCCTCTTTGTTTGAAAGAGTCGGACAATTGTATTTGATCAGCATTATTGTCCGAACACACTTTTCATTTTCGCCGGTCAGGGCAACCACATAAACTCCCGTAACATGAGATCCGGCATCCCAGGAGATTGTCTATGTTCCGGCCATTAAATGTTTATCCAAAAGACTGGCCGCCACTGTAGCTGCGGTTCGGCCCGCCGGGCACATAACCGGGCGCGGGTCCGCAAGTGGAGGTGAGCGCATTGCTCCATTTCGAATCCTTGAACCAACACTGATAAATTTTGTTAGCCGAATTTTCGGCGCCATAAGTATACATATTAGACAGATAAACCATGTTGAGCGGATTGACGCCGTGCATATAATGAATTCCCAGGGAGTAAATTTTTGATTTATTCATTTTCAATACGGTTAATGCCCTCATTCCTAATTCCGATTCTGGCATTTTTTACATCCGAGACAGAGGTTTTACTCTCTTTTGCGCTTTTTTCTTTTGTAAAGAATTGAAATTTATTACATTCAAAAAAATAAATCGCCTTTAAATTTTTAGGATGACTCGTGCAGTTCCCTGAACAGCTTGATAATCGTTCATTTCGACTGTTGGTCGAGCGTACCGTCCAACGTCAAAAGGATAAAAAGCCGCTGTCAAAAATGGAGCAGGAGTTAGCCGACCTCATTCGACAATTTCCAGAATTAAATTTTCACAGCACCGACAAGATTAATATCAACGTTCAGTTTGCAGACTCGGAAACGAATCCTTTTCTCATTTTATCCGCTATTTGGGAAATGACCAAACAAATCCAGCATGATGCTCCCAAAGGCATAAAAAAAATCATCACCGACTATTTTCATACCACAAATTTGCGGAGCGAAGATTTATATCAAATAGCGGAGATTTATCTTTATTTGAACGCTGATTGTCAAAAGAACGACAGGCAATTGACGGATAAAGAATATTTATGGGAGGTTTATTATGCACTTTATAACACGGATGAGAACGTTGCCGGGGGCGATTATAAAAAAGAAGATAAAAATACAACGGATGATGTTGCTTTGCAGCCGAATATGATCAATCAAGCGTTTATCGCCATCGCCCGCGAATTGCATGATCAGTCGAGCTTTATAAAGCTCTCCCCCAATGCATCAAGTTTGGATATCTATAGTGAACTGCCGCTTGAATGGATTTATGCCATGTCCAACTACTGGCAACGGCCGGAACAAAAATTAAAACGGGATCATATTAACGAAATTCTCAATTATTTTTCTGCGCCAGAGTTCATCGACGATCTTCCCAACCAATTGTCGCGCGAAGAAAAAGAGTGTCTGCTGTTTGTTCTCAATAATGATAACTGTGTACCCTATGCAAAAGCATCAAAAGAGTATGGACCGGAGCATAACGATGGCTATTGGTGGACGCAGGATATACCCAAATCGACATTGGGCAATTTGAGAATGAAAGGTCTGCTCATCGTCGGGGAAGTCACGATGGGCGATGAAACCAAACGGGTTGTGATGATTCCACACGACCTCAGAGAAACCATTCGAAAAGCGCTATAATCTCAATACAATCCTCTTCCTCTGCCTTTATTTTGTCGGATTTTCATACCATGGCTGGTCCCGGGAAACAGATAAATTCTCGTTTCACCGCTTTCCTCCCACCCCGTGACAATGTCGAGCCAGCCATCCTTGTTGACATCGCCCAATTTGACGCCGTCGGCGCCATGCAGGTCATCATCAATAATGTAACATCGCCAGGCGGGTTTTGCACAAGATGTCAAAAAAGTCGGATGACAATTGTTGCATAGGTTCCAGCTCATTTCATGGCCGTCGCATAGTTCGCTTTGAAAAACTTTTATTTCAATACCGCAGTAACGATTTCCCTGGCTTCGGCGATGATTCTATCGAGATGTGCTTCATCCACAAAACTCTCGGCGTAAATTTTATAAATATTCTCAGTGCCTGAAGGTCGGGCGGCGAACCAGCCGTTTTGTGTCTGCACTTTCAGGCCGCCAATGGGCTCAGCATTTGCCGGTGCGTGAGTGAGAATTTTTTCGATTTTTTCACCTGCCAGGGTAGAGGCTGTTATTTTGTCGGGTGACAGACTGGCCAGTTTGCGCTTTTGTTCCATTGTTGCCGGTGCATCAAGTCGCTTGTAGAACGGGCGTCCATGTTCATCAGCCAATTCCTCATAAATGTCACCCGGATCTTTGCGGGTTTTGGCCAATATTTCAGCAGCGAGCAGACAGAGGATGAAACCGTCTTTATCTGTTGACCAGACGGTACCGTCCCGGCGAAGAAATGATGCGCCGGCGCTCTCTTCACCGCCAAAACCGTAAGAGCCATCAGCCAAACCACTGACAAACCATTTAAAGCCAACCGGAACTTCTTTCAGCTCCCGTCCCATGGCAGCGGCCACACGATCAATAAGAGAGCTCGACACCAATGTTTTGCCAATCGCTGTTTTGCGGCTCCATTCAGGTCGGTTCTGAAACAAATACCAGATCGCCACCGCGAGATAGTGGTTCGGATTCATCAATCCGCTCTTTTTCGTCACGATGCCGTGCCGGTCAAAATCCGGATCATTGCCAAAAGCGATGTCATATTTTTCTTTCAGGTTGATGAGACCAGCCATTGCATAGGGAGAAGAGCAGTCCATGCGAATTGCACCATCATGATCGATATGCATGAACCGAAATGTCGGATCATAAAAATTATTGAGGACGTCAATATTTAAGCCGTACCGTTGCGCAATGGCATGCCAATAGGCTAATCCTGCTCCTCCCAGCGCATCCGCGCCAATGCGCAGATCGGCGCTTTTAATGGCGTCCATATCAATGACCTGTTCAAGGTCATCCACATACGGCGATATAAAATCATATCGATGGATGGATGGCGATTGGATCGCTTCACCAAATGGCAGGATCGGGACATCGCGCAGACCATTCGCGAGCAGCTCATTCGCTCTGTTGGCAATCCAACTCGTTATTTCGGTATCAGCCGGCCCGCCATGAGTCGCATTGTATTTGATACCGCCGTTATCGGGCGGATTGTGCGACGGTGTAATAACAATGCCGTCAGCCAGGTTTTCTTTACGGCCTTTATTGTGCACGAGGATAGCATGTGAAATGACCGGCGTTGGCGTAAAGCCAGAATCTTTTTCGACCATCACCTCCACCCCATTGGCGGCCAAAACTTCAAGAGCGGTTTTTTCCGCCGGATCGGAGAGCGCGTGCGTGTCTTTGCCGAGATAAAGTGGTCCCGCGATATCCTGCTCTCTTCTGAAATCACAGATAGCCTGTACGATCGCCAGAATGTGACTCTCGGTAAAGCTGCTGTTGAGAGATGTACCTCGATGCCCGGATGTGCCAAAGGATACCTTTTGTGTTGGATCATTCACATCCGGTTCATTGACATAATAAAGACTGACGAGATTTGGAATATTTATAATCTGTTCATATGATACTTTCTTGCCGGCAAGGGGATGACGCATATATATCCTTTCAATTTTACAGTGATCTCAAGTATATTTACCACTATTTTTCCGCCTATTCTTTCCAGGTGGCAAGATAATAATCTTCAGAGCAAAATTAAAGAAAAAATAGCTGACTTTTACGCGCTCGGCAAAACTTCACCGATTGCTGCAAATCGAACAGTGACTGCTGTTGAAATCCTTCGAGTCGAATATCGACGACCCAAAAAAAAATTGACTTTGCAGTGAAATATCAATATATTTGCAGTCGCTTTTTGCGAGAGTGGCGGAACTGGCAGACGCGCTAGACTTAGGATCTAGTATCTTCGGATGTGGGGGTTCGACTCCCCCCTCTCGCACACTTTTTTACACATGAATGTACGTCGTTGAGCAAATATGTGCTACGGCAGGCTTGACGACTTTTTTATGTCCACTGTTTTAATTCAAACCCAAGATAAATTAAAGGGAAATAACGTTGGAATACAGTGTTAACACGGACAGGAAATGGCAGACGACCGTGAGCGTGGCGCTTGCCCCGGAAGACATCAAGGAACACTATGATAAAGCAATAAAAAAAATCCAAAAAGATGTCACTTTGGAGGGATTCCGCAAGGGTAAAGTGCCACCGCAACTTATCAAAAGGTTATATGGCGACCAGATCGAATCCGAAGCAAACCAATTTGCGATCGAACATGCCTGGAAAACTATATTTAAAGAGAGTGACTTTTATGTCATCAATGAACCGGACATCACCAATCTCAATCCCACTGACAGCGGCGGAATGACCTTTGATATAACATTTGAAATTCATCCCGATTTTACCGTCGAGGGCTATGAAGATATATCGGTAGAAAAAGTCATTTATGAAGTAACAGAAGAGGATGTGGATGAGGCCATTGATCTAATACGTCAGCAAAATGCCATGATGTATACGGTTGATGATGAAGCTGCCGCGGGACATTTTATTTACGCTGATTTGCAGGAAGTTGACGCGACTGGCGTGCCGGTCATTGGGCAAAAGATTGAGAACCAGCAAATCTGGCTTACCGAGGATGATGAAGAATTAACACCCCAGCTAATTGGTGTCAAGGCTGGTGATGAGCGCAAGATCAGTCTCATGGTGACCATCGAGCAATCAGATTTCATCGAGCAACCCGGTATGCCAGATGAGATCAGAAAATTCTACCGTGTCCGGATTAAAGAGGTCAAAGAGCGACGCCTTCCCGATTTGGATGATGAGTTCGCCAAAGATGTTGGTCCATATGAGACAATGGATGAGTTGAAAGAGCAGTATATAAAAAATCTTCGACACCGGGCTGAACATGATACGCAACATGCCTTTGAAAATGCCCTGACAGAAGCGCTTATCGACAATATGGATTTTGAAATTCCAGATTCCATGCTGAACTTCTATCTTGACAACGTCATTAAAAATGCCAAAAAGCGCAATAAGAACAGTGCAAAGCCGTTTGATGAACAACACTATCGTGCGATGTATCAAAGCCATGCTATACGCGATCTGAAATGGCATCTCATCAGCGAACAACTGCAAAAGCAGGAAAACTTTCAGGTGACCGATGCCGACATTGAAGCAAAACTTGATCACTATCGAGAGCACGGTGAGGATGGCACGAAACGTGCAGAAGCGATCCGCAATAACCATCAGGAGCTGGAGCGGCTCAGGGAAAGCATCATTTTTGACAAGCTTTATGCCTTCCTGGCAGACAAAGTCAATGTGACGGAAATGACAAAGCCCTGGCGGGAATTGCAAGAACCGGCTCCTGAAGAAAATGGTGCTGCCCAAGTGGCAGAGTAAAACTTGTAGAGATCGCTTAATTTTATTACGAAAGGTTGTCTTATGGGACTCGTTCCAATGGTCATAGAGCAGACTGGACGTGGAGAAAGAGCTTATGACATTTTTTCCAGGCTTCTTAAAGAGCGTATTGTTTTTCTTGGAAGTGCAATAGATGATGCTGTTGCCAGCCTCGCTATCGCGCAACTGCTTTTTCTCGAAGCAGAAGATCCCGAGAAAGACGTATACATCTATATTAATTCACCGGGTGGTTATGTTTCCGCAGGTTTGGCAATTTACGATACTATGCAATATATAAAACCGGATGTTGCAACTATCTGTATGGGTCAAGCATCGAGTATGGGGGCATTATTATTAGCCGCGGGGGCAAAGGGTAAACGCGCGGCCTTGCCTCACTCCCGCATTATGATTCATCAGCCATTGGGTGGCGCGCAGGGACAAGCGAGTGATATCGAAATTCAGGCAAAGGAAATACTCACGTTGCGTTCCGAACTCAATGATATTTTGGTAAGTCACACGGGTCAGCCGATTGATAAAATCGAACTCGATACAGACCGGAACTATTTCATGAGCGCCGAAGAAGCCAAAAAGTATGGCATCATCGACGAAATAATGGAACGTCGCGAACTAAAAAAATAATCCAGGGAAAAGCCTCGACATGCCAAAAACAGGACAACACGAACATCGTTTCGCAATTTGCTCTTTTTGTGGCAAAAATTCCAACCAGGTTGAAACGATCGTCACTGGACCGGACGTCAGCATTTGTAATGAATGTGTCTCGATAGCAAACAAAGTTATTGCGCGAGAAAGATCAAAAAAGCCCTTTAGTTTGAAAGGTGATATCCCGACACCGGAAGAGATTAAGCGTGAGCTCGATCAATATGTGATCGGTCAGGAGCATGCCAAAAAGACGATCTCGGTGGCTGTTTACAATCATTACAAACGGATCGATAACAAAATTGCCTCCAAAGATGATGTCGTTCTCGAAAAAAGCAATGTTCTTCTCATCGGCCCAACCGGCACAGGAAAAACCTTGATCGCCCAAACACTGGCGCAGTTTTTACAGGTACCCTTTACCATAGCCGATGCCACAACCTTGACAGAAGCAGGATATGTGGGCGAAGATGTTGAAAATATCCTCGTTCGTTTATTGCAAGCGGCTGATTACAATGTTCAACGCGCTGAACGCGGCATCGTCTATATCGACGAATTAGATAAAATTTCTAAAAAAAGCGGCAATCCCTCCATTACCCGCGATGTCTCTGGTGAGGGCGTCCAGCAAGCCCTGTTAAAAATGCTGGAAGGTACGATTGCTGCTGTGCCCCCAAAAGGCGGACGCAAACATCCGGAAATGGATTTTATCAATCTGAATACGAATAACATTCTGTTCATTTGCGGTGGTGCTTTTGATGGACTGGATAAAGTGATTGCATCGCGAATCGGCAAAAAAGGTCTTGGATTTGGTGCTGATGTTGAGCATAACACCAGAGTTCTGGAGGGCATCCTGCAGCATGTCGAGCCGGAAGATTTATTGCACTATGGCCTCATCCCCGAGCTCATTGGCAGACTGCCAGTTGTCTCCACCCTGGGTGAGCTCGACGAAGAAGCGCTCTATCAAATACTCACCGAACCCCGGAATGCCCTGACCAAACAGTACCAGCGTATGTTTGAACTGGATGACATTGAATTAACCTTTGACAACGATGCCTTGCACGAAGTGATTCGTATTGCGAAAAAGCGCGGCAGCGGCGCCCGTGGGTTGCGCTCGGTGATGGAAGATGTGATGATGGATACCATGTTTTCTCTCCCGTCGCGCAAGGATGTCCTCTCTTGCCATATCACCAAAGAGGTCGTCAATAAAAAAGAAAAGCCACCTTTGGTGCAAAAAAAGCACGTTCACTTTATCGAAACAGAATATCGCGGCGATGAAGCCGCGTGATCGTTCATTGTCGTTCCGGTGTTTTTCGGTTTTTTTCTCTGATCCCTTGAGACAAACGACTGCTCCTGCTTTATGAAAATCAAAACGGTCACATTCATAAAAAGCGCAGCCGCCCTCCATCAGATTCCGCCGGAGAATTATCCCCATGTTGCGTTTGCCGGTAGATCAAATGTCGGCAAGTCCAGTCTGTTAAACACGCTGTTCAACCGAAAAAAACTGGTTTTGGTCAGCTCAACTCCGGGCAAGACACGCCTGCTCAATTTTTTCCTGGTGAACGAAAAAATATATTTCGTCGATCTTCCCGGTTATGGGTACGCCAGGGTTCCACATAAAATGCAAGCGCAGTGGCAACGATTAATTGAAAGCTATATTCTGAAATCGGAACAGCTTCGCTGCGTCGTCGTTTTAACTGACATTCGTCATGATATTCAGCGTTCGGACCTCCAACTCATTGAATGGCTCGCATTGAACGAGATCGATATGATTGTTGTAGGCACAAAAGCGGACAAGCTCTCCAAAAACAAATTAAACGCTCAATTGGCCCAAAATCGTCAACAATTAGCCAAAGCCGGTGTTACAGCAATTACGCCCTTTTCGGCGGTCACCGGCGTGGGGAAAAATGAATTACTGAACAGTATTGACGTTTTTGTCAGTGACTGAGAAAATCAAGAGGTTATTATGTCTATCGTCACAGCCCAAATAGCAGATTATATTCAAACACAATCGTGGATTCGTCGCATGTTCGAAGTCGCGGCAGAGCTCAAGGCACAACATGGCGCGGAAAATGTTTTTGATTTTAGCCTCGGCAATCCGGATGTTCCACCCCCGGCGGAGGTCGGTCTCATTCTCCGCGACATTGCTGATATTGTATCGGCGCCGTTGGCATTAGGCTATTGTCCCAACGCCGGGCTGCCGGACGTTCGTGCGGCTTTGGCGGACAAAGTGTCGCATGAGCAGGGTGTCGCTCTCGCTGCTCAGCATATTATTATCACCTCCGGCGCCGCAGGTGCCTTGAACACCATTTTACGCGCAACGCTTGACCGGGGCGATCAAATCATTTGTTTTGCACCCTATTTTGTTGAATATGGTTTTTACGCGGCTAACCATGGGGGAACGCTCAAATCCATTCGCTCCAAACCGCTCAGTTTTGAAATCGATGTCGATGCCTTGCGGCATGCCATAAGCCCTAACACTCGAGCCATGATCATCAACTCGCCGAATAATCCCACTGGCGTCGTCTATTCGCAGCAAGAGCTGGACGCCATTGCGAATGTCCTGCGAGAAAAGTCGCATGACTTTGGCAGACCCATCCTGCTCATTTCAGACGAACCCTATCGTTTTCTCACGTATGACAATGTTTTTGTTCCGCCAGTCCTGTCCGCCTATGAATATTCGATTGTAGTCAATTCTTTTTCAAAAAGTTTATCCATGGCTGGCGAGCGCATTGGCTATATCGCCGTCAATCCACATATGACTGGTGTCGACCAACTTTTGGCCGGCATGATCCTGGCCAATCGTATCCTTGGTTTTGTCAATGCGCCGATTCTCGGCCAACGTATCATCCTGAACGCTCTGCATAGCGGCGTAGACGTCAATATTTATGAAAAGCGACGCCAGGCCATGGCCGATATCCTCGACAACATCGGTCTCGAGTACACCCTGCCAAAAGGTGCGTTTTACTTTTTTCCCAAAGCGCCGGAGGGGTACGATGACAAAATGTTTGTTGATGTCCTGATGACGGAAAATATTATCGCTGTGCCGGGCGCCGGATTTGGTTATCCCGGATATTTCAGATTGACCTATTGTATAGACAAAACCATCATCGAGAATTCAAAACCGGCGTGGCAGCGTGCGATGGCCAAACTAACAAAGTGAGTGCACATGCACAAGAGTCAGATTACTCTATCGATACCCCGAATGTTTCTGCTGCTGCAGGTTCTTTTTCTGCTCAATCAATCCGTCAAAGGCGAAGATCTGCTGAAAATTATTCCAAAACAAATTGGCGACCTCTATGAGGTTTATCTCGAGAACAAAAATTCCCACCCGTATAAAATTTCTGTCGACGTCGAATTGTCAAATATGCGCGCGGACGTTCGTTTTCCATACGTCACAACCCTAGCGGGACATACCCGGCTGCTGGCGTTCAAATTATGGTGTCTGGATTCGACGCAAGCCTGCAACTACACATTCAGTTACAAGTGGCGGGAAGCCGAATTTCAATCAAGCTCATGCGTTGATGACGTCTTTTGTGTCATAGCCGAGCTGTACGGCGACTCGCTGTTTTTTTATTTCGACAATCAACAATTTGTGCCGATCACGCTCAAATTTATCCCGGATGATTTTCAAAATTTAGCCACCCATCAGTCAATGCCATTTACCAAAGCATACGCTGGCAATAAAAAAACAAAAATGTTCACAGCCTGGCTGGAGGATGTGTGGGGCGGATGGAAACAGGGTTTTCGTTATCAATGGCAATATGGCATCGCAAATGTTATGCACGACGACTCGTACGCCTATGCTCTGCCTTATGCAAAAGGGGAACAATATACAATGATCCAGGGACCGGATGGTGCCCAAAGTCACCAGGGCGTAAATGCCTACGATTGGGAGATGCCGGTTGGTACAGCCGTGCACGCCGCGCGAGCCGGGATCGTCATAGCGGTCATTGACAGCTTTGTCGTTGGTGGACAAGACGAGCATTTAAAAAAGCAGACGAATGTCATTGAAATTATGCACAGCGACGGCACGATTGGTCGATACTCACATCTTGCCCATGATGGTGCGCTCGTAAAACCGGGGGGCCGTGTTCATCGCGCGCAAAAAATTGGTTTGTCTGGCAACACCGGTTACTCCTCGGGTCCACATCTTCATTTTGATGTCATTCGACTCACCAATGATCTCACCTTTGACAGTATTCCGGTAAAATTCCAAATCAGTGGATCCAGGATCAGTCACCTGAGGGAAGGGGACCGTTTCGAGGCGTTTGAATAATCGTCTTGTCCGCCGGTTGCAGTTCAAGCAGATGTTTTTGATATTTTTTTGGCATGAGTTGCTGACGCAATTTTGGATTGGCACGCGCTTTTATGCCAATCGTTTCGTAATATTGCTGCCATAAGCGTTTGTGCTCTTCGTCGCCATTTGAAAAAACGAGATCCCGAAAAAGCGAGATGTCTGAAATACAGACGTCCTTTTGATTATAAATGGCCGCCTTGCTTCTTTTCATATCATGAATAATCCAGCTCTGGTCGGCGAATCGTTTCACAAAATGAGGTGCCAGAAGAGGCAAGATATCGTACTGCGGTTCTATCGTTGCATAATACGAGCAGTCTGCCAATTGGCGAAAGCGTACAAAGCCTTTGAAGCGATGCACTTCGCGTTCAACTTTTCTGGTGAGAGCGTGCGTTTTGAGCACCCATTTGTCGGTGAGCATTCGATCTATCTTTTTGCCCAAAATAAAACCTTTATGGATATAGTGATAAAGAATAATCTCACAGTCTTTGTGCTCGGACAAAAAGGTGTAAACCACGTGATCGTAAGCCAATTCGGAAATCTCATTTCGAATTTGAAATAACAAGTCTTCGGCGACAAACTCGACTGTTTCGATTCGGACAGGTTCTGAAAACAAATCCGGTGTGCTGCTTTGAACTGGCTGGATGCTCGTTGGGGAATCGTTCGTGTCCAAAATTCTGGCAATGGTGGTCATCAGACCATAAAATGTCCCGTCGTAGATATACTGGCCCATCATCGTCCTCCCGTTCCTTTTCTTTAAGGTTGCCTAACTCCCGTAAAATCAAACTCGAGCTGGTGCGGCTCGTCACCATAGTCTGACAGCGCATGTGCCAATTTATTCGGCTGCAAGCGAAGCGGGCTGTGCATCTTTCCATTTATGGTGATGAAATGCCGGGCCCGCTTGAGCGCAACACCTATCTTTTTCAAATCAGCATAACCAACTCGCTGGATTCTACGCTGCGTAATTATTCTTTTGGCAGAAATCAGACCAACACCTGGTATGCGCAACAGGTCCTCGTAATCAGCAGTGTTAATCTCTATCGGGAAAAAATCCACATGCTGCAACGCCCAATTGACCTTGGGATCCACGTGTCTGTTCAGGTTGGGTTGTTGCGCACTCAAAATCTCAACGGTGCGATATCCATACAATCGAATGAGCCAATCTGCCTGATACAAACGATGCTCGCGCCACAATTCAGGTTTGGAGATGTTCGGCAGTTTGGGATCATAATTGACCGGCACATACGCTGAATAATAGACGCGTCTGAGTTTCATCTTTTGGTAGAGGTGCTCGCTCAGTTGCATGATCGTATAATCCGTCTCCGGTGTTGCCGAGACGATCAGTTGCGTGCTCTGACCAGCCGGGGCAAACGTTGGTGTTGAGCGATAGTGTTGACGGTCGGCGCAATTTTCCTCGATGGTTTTGGCAATTTTTTGCATCGGGCTGATAATCGCATGCTTGTTTTTCTCCGGCGCCAACAGCCGCAGACTCTGCTGACTTGGCAGCTCGATATTGACGCTGACGCGATCGGCCAGCCGTCCAACGTGCTGAAGCAGCTCGGGCGCTGTGCCGGGAACAATTTTCGAGTGGATGTAACCATTAAACCGATAGCTACAGCGCAACAGCGCAAGTGTTCGGATCATCAGCTCCATCGTATAATCAGGATTTCGCACCACACCCGAGCTGAGAAACAATCCTTCAATATAATTTCGCCGATAAAAATTGATCGTCAAATCAGCGATCTCTTGCGGTGTAAAAATCGTCCGTGGCGTATCGTTACTGCGCCTGTTCAGGCAATAGGCACAATCGTAAATGCAGATATTGGTCATTAAAATCTTGAGCAGCGAAATGCAGCGGCCGTCCGCAGCATACGAGTGACAGATACCAGAATAGCTCGCGTTGCCAATGCCACCGGGTGCATTGATACGATTCGAACCACTGGAAGCACAACTGACATCATATTTGGCACTGGCAGCTAATATTTTCAATTTTTCAAATATATTCATAAAAATGACATAATGTACACCAAAATTATAAACAAAAATTATAATATATGCAAGCATTTTTTATGAAATAATGTACACCTTGATGTGCTTGCGAGCACTTGGCGAACTGGGCCATTAAAAGATTTTTGTAATGTGTCCCTATTTGAAACCAACACTTTAATATAATCGTAATTGAGCAAAAACAAGGAGACAACAATGAGAAATTTCATTCTTTCTGTGGCAGTCGCAGCGATCCTCTGCGGATCGGTCGTTGCGCACGACAACCACAACATCAAACTTGACGGGCCAGGATTAAGGCCTAAAATTGAAGTCAAGGATGATGTATACATTTACATAAAACACAGTGATATTATCATTGAAAATGAAGACAACGAAGAAGAAGTGACCATCTCCCCGCAAGGCGAGTTGTTCATCAATGGCGACAAAATTCGAACATCACGAAAAGAAAGAGATTTATTGATTGAATACAATGAGCTGGCCAGCGCCGCTTTTAAAAGCGCCAAAGAAATTGGTGAAGAAGGGGTGAAAATTGGCATGAAAGGCGCCGAATTGGGTATTAAAGCCGCGACCGGTGTATTTAAAATTTTGCTGCCCGGCTATACGTCCGATGATTTTGAAAAGGACATGGAAAAAGCGGCTGAAAAAGTAGAAAAGAAAGCGGAAAAACTGGAAGAAAAAGCTGAAAAGCTGGAAAAGATGCTGGATTATCTCGAAGACATTCACGACGATCTTCGCGATGGCATTCATGAGCTGGATGATCTCGGCTGGTTCTGATCAGAGGATAGTCACGCCCAACAAGACATCAAAAAACTGGTGATATTGCGACGGCTTGAACACATGATGAAACCGACCCTTGACAGTGAGCTGAAAAGTGTTGGTGACGAGATATTTTAAACCGAGTCCCGCAAACAGGCCGAAATCGAGCCGATTGGTCTCAGAAACCACATAAGATCCGTAGGGATCAATATAGGTAATATCTATTTCTGTATTTTTTAGATGATACAGCCCGCCCCCGATCTCGTACGCCGCCGTGTATTTGTACAGGACATATCGCTCCATCCCACGATACGAAAACAGCAAACTGGTGATGGGGATATTAAAATCATCGCCCAGTTCCGCATTCGATTCAACGCCACGGCGCGCCCAAAATTCTTGCTGATTAAATTTGAGATGTGCATATCCGATACTGAAACCGAGGATGATATCGCTGCGAAGCAGGATATCTGCATCCACGGTCAAATTAAATCCGGATCTCCAGAACTCGACGAAAGGATCCGGAGCAAATGGATTGGTGAAACCACTGTACAGCGATAAACTCCATACAACAGCGAGCGGCACATCCTCGCGGGCAATACCACCGGGCAGGATTTCTTCATCATTGTCGTTTCCCGTCTGCGCAAAAAGCTCAAGTGGTGTGACAAGCAAAACGAGAAAAAGTGTTAATTTATTCATGGCGCAATTTTTTGATTTTCGATTTCACAGTTATACGTCAGGACATCCTTATTCTATAATATATCCTTGTGCATATCAAGTGGCTTTCCTTTCAATTAACGGACAAATGATACAAAAATCAATTAAAATATTCAATTTTTGACCTCATCACCCTCATTGCGAGGCTCTGCCTCGCAACGCCAGCACATCTCTCGCAAAGAACAGCTCTCTATAGGAACGCTCGGCGTTCCAACCAGATGATCACATTACACCTTTGGAAAGAAATGGATTTTTAGTCGTATATTTTTTCACCAAGAACATTTTTCCCCATCATGCGTTTTTTCGAAAAAGCATAAACCCGATTGATCATTATAAAGAGGAGATGACACATGACAAAACAAACCTGTATACGTTGTGTGATGTTTCTCTTGCTCGCCGCTGTTTTTCTGCTGCAGTGCAAAACAGAAACCATCACCAGCCGCTGGGCCGAAGAGTCGATGAAAATCGATGGCGCATGCCTCGAGTGGGGATCCGATCTTGTCTATAATGAGGATAATGGTATTTCCTACGGCATTAAAAATGATGACAAAATGCTCTATTTTGTCTTTATCACCGATGATCCAAATTTGCAGCGACGGACGATTTTGAACGGATTGGTGATTTGGCTGGATGAGCGAGGCGTGAAGGAAAAAAACATCGGCTTTAAATATCCGCGAGGACTGATGGAGCGCGACATGCCGTCACGCAACATTATGCGCGCTCTTTATACTCCGGACGGACGGATTGATGAAGCAAAATTTCAACTTTTTGTCGATCAACAATTTCGCGACATCCAGATTGTGGACAAACGGGGCGAAAACCTCGGCATTTATACGCATCGGGAGGCTGAGGCCATTGACGTCAAATTTAGGCTTACGTGCGCGGACAATCGAATGATATACGAGATGTGCTTGCCGCTAATCGGACCGGAAAAGCACCCCTGGTCACTCAAAAGCGCACAAACCATTTGTCTCGGCATTGAGCAACCCGAGCTGGATCGGTCGCAATTTGGACGAGGGCCATCCATGGGCGGCACCAATATGATGGATGCCAGCGGTGGAAGCGGTGGTCGTGGCGGTCGTGGCCGTGGTGGCAGCCCTGGCGGCGGAATGGATGCAGGCATGGCAGAGATGCCAACCAGCTCAATGGGCGGGGGCTTGCAATCAACAAAAACACTCAAGTTGTGGATGAACGTTGTCCTTGCTTCCAATGTGCATGAATAGCATCGTATTTTTAACTTGTTATTTTATCGATAAGCCAGTATATTTGTGGCCTGTTTTTGAACGTTCTTCAGAACGATATCCGCCATAAAACGGAATTTTTAGCGAGAGAAAGGTTCATATATGGAAATGTTGTCTACCCTGCCAAGCGATGATATTCGAGCTATCATGTGGCGGTATTCTGATCGATTTGATTTACAAATGTTAGTTCACTCTGTGCGAGCCGTGGCGCGCGGGCCAGTCGCGCAGGCCGTGGCAAACGGTGCGCGAAATTCGCATGATTGGACGGAAGAGAAAGCAAATCTGCTCAACGCTTTCGATACCTCCGGGATCACCTCTCTGTTTATGGAACCTGAACAGGGGGGATATATTGCCGGCCCCAAAAACCTTGCTCTGGCAATAGCAGCGTTCGAGCTCTCCTGGGTTGATGGCGGATCGGCAACAGGCAGTTTGGCCGGCAATCTGGCGCTCGAGCCTATCCACGAACGCGGCACACCGGAACAAAAACAATACTATATGTGCGGTGCCGTTCCGCCCCAGCCCGGTGAAAACCGCAAGATTCTACGAGGTGCTTTTGGATTGACTGAACCCCTGCCCTTTGTCGGTGTGGAAACCGGACTGCTCGGTGGCAAAGTTCGAGTTGCTGCCTGGAACGAAGGTGAGGAACCACTTTTGCAGGTTGATAAACGCGGCCGTTTCATCACCAACATGGATTTCGCCAATTTTGTGTGCGCTGCTGTTGAGAGCGATGACGATCGAATCAAGGGCACGTGCATGATTATTGTTGAGGAAGATGATCCCGGCCTGTTTGATCGCGGCGCTCCGACCTTGAAGCTTGTACATCAACTCTCTTCAACGCGCGATCCCATCATCAGTCAGCAGGTGCCGGCACATCGCATCATCGGCGGCTATACCATTCAGGACGGGATCATCGTACCCAATTACAACCATAGTGAAATAATAGAAGCCGTGTTCAAACGCACGCGCGTGACAGTTGGTCTCATGACAGCAGCCAAATTATTATCGGCTGTTGAACCCATTATCCGCTACCAGCGCGGACGTTTCCGCGGTGGCAATCTCGAGCCCGGTTCTCCCCGTTACGAGCTCGGCATTCAGCAAAAAGATGATGCCTTGCATCGAACGGTCACAATTTGGGCAATGGGCGAAGCAGCGGCGTCATTTGGTTTTGAAGGTGCTCGTCTTTTTGACGAGCTCGCACCTTTGGAAGATGAAAAATTTAAAATATTTAATGAACAGGGCATTCGCGGCGGACGAGCCGAATTCAAAGCGCTCAAAGCAAAAGAAAAAAAAGCTATAGAATATATCCAGCTAAAAGCCAAGGATCAAACACAAACGGCCCGCTATGCCGAGCTCGAGAGCGATCCTCTTGTCAAATATGTTGCGATTGACTCCCTGGCAAATGTCCTATGTCCAGCGATAAAGTTGTGGAATACCGGCCAGGGCGCCACGATCATGCGTGAAGCCGTCAGCCTGATGGGCGGCTATGGAATCACCGAAGACTGTCCCGGTTTTTTAGGGCAAAAATGGATGGATGCCCAATTGGAAGCGACATACGAAGGCCCGGAAGCAGTGCAGCGTCGCCAACTGACCATCACCCTGATCACGCCAGTCTTTCAAGCCTGCTTCCAGACATGGATAGACACGCTCAAGTCAATCGCCCAAAGCCGTCCAGAAACTGGCGCCGAAGCGTTGGCGACGGCGATGGAATTATGGCGATATACCCTGAATTATCTGCAAACTCGCAAGGATACCCACGGTGTCAAACTCTGGGGCAGCGCACGCCAGGGAGTAACCTTTCCCATGGCCGATGCTTTTTCCTGGCTGGCGGCGTCGTATCACCAGATTCTCGATGTTGTCGAATTGGCACTCAATGGCCCGAACAACCCGGCGGTAGTCGAGGGACTTGACAGCACGATCGCGTTTTTCTCAGACCTGTGCATGATTCAGGTCGCGCGTGCCGTTGGCGAGGCCGGGCGCGTCTGCACCGAACTTTTTTACGGCTATGAGGTTGATGGACACGACGATACGGAATTTATCGAATTCAAAACAAAAGCGGACCGATTGACTGCCGGTGCTGGTCATGCCAGAGACCGCGCCGGTGTTGCGCTCACCCGGGTGATGATCCCGGAGGCGCTGGATTATCCGCAATAATGATGTTCTGTGGTTTTGTGAGCACATTATATTATTCTTAATTTTTATGATGAGAGATGATTGCTGAACGAGAAACGAGCATGGATGATGTTCAACGACAAGCCATGGATGTTGATATAGCATGTGTCGGCTTTGGTCCGGCGACGGCTGCATTCCTCACCACGGTGTCGCGCGAATTGCTGAATGAAGACGGTACGCCCAAGCTTTTGAGCCAAAAGATGCCCGGCATGCCGCTGCAGATTATGTGTTATGAGCGCGCCGATGATATCAGCTTTGGCGTCTCCGGTGTTGTGACCAAAGCCAAAGCGATTCGCCAGAGCTTCCCCGACCTCACGGTCGAGGATATTTCCATGGCCCAAGAGATTAAAAAAGAAAAAATGGTTTACCTGCTCGACCCGGTCGGTGCCAGTCGTCGCAGTACTGTGCATAATTTTCTTGACAGCCTGTTAAAGCCTGTTGCAAAAAACCATGCCATCGAATCGCCTTTTATCCCGGGAGGGATGAACAAACATGGCGGTTTGCTTTTTTCGATCGGTCAATTCAATCAATGGGTTGGTGCTCAGATCATGAGCAGTGGTTTGGTGCAGCTCTGGCCCGGCACGCCGGTAAATGCGCCACTCTTCGACGGTGACAAGGTCACTGGCATTCGACTCTCCGACCAGGGTGTTGACCTGAGAGGCAATCCGGAGGCCGCATTTATGCCCGGCATGGATATTCACGCAGATCTTACAGTGGTCGGCGATGGTCCTGTCGGTTATATTGGTCAGCAACTGGATGAACATTTTGGCTTGCCGGAGGATCATGAACAAAAAGACTGGGCTGTTGGCATGAAAATGGTTGTCGAGCTGCCCGAACAGTCGACACTTGAAGCCGGCACTGTACTGCACACCCTCGGTTTTCCGGAGCCGGAAATATTTGGATTCCTTTATGTGCATCCGGACCGGCTGGCTTCTCTCGGCATTTTTATTCCATCCTGGTTTGATAATCCGGCGCGCACCAGTTATCGATATTTGCAGCACTGGATGATGCATCCCTATTTATGGAAAGACCTGCAGGGCGGTACGCTAAAATCGTGGGGGGCGAAATCATTGCAGGAATCCGGCAAACATGGCGAACCGCTACTCGCCGGTGATGGTTTTGCCCGCATCGGCGAAGGCTCCGGATCGACGAATATTTTTTTGAATTCAGGTGTCGATGAGGCCTGGATGACCGGCATTCTGCTCGGTAAAGCCGTCATAACATTGGCAACGGAGCAAAAGCCATTCAGCAAGGATAATCTTCAAGCCACTTATGTCAAAAAACGCCACGACAGCTGGCTGGAGCGAGAGGCACAGATTGCCGCCGGTGCCCGCAATGGATTTCAACGAGGCTTTTTCACCGGTCTCCTGGGCATGGGCCTGACCATGCTCTCTGGCGGAATATTTAAAGTGAAAACGCCTGCCAAAGCGGCGTATGAACGTTCGGTCAATCTCATAGATTTTTACAAAGGACGAATCCCGGAAGCGGAGATCAAAAAAATCCAGCAAGAGTCCTACGCAAAAGGCATCGCGGCGAGCGATGCCTTGATGACGCGCGCCGGCTGGCCGGACATTCCATACGACGGTCAATTGCTCATGACCCATCAGGATGCGCTTTTCTCCGGCGGCAAAGTGCAAGCAGCGGCGGGATACAAAGACCACGTCGTCTTTCTTTTTCCGTATTTATGCGAAACCTGCGAGAACAAACTCTGCATCGAGATATGCTCTGGTCAGGCGATCACTCCGGGTGAAAACGGCATCCCGGAATTTGATCGGGAAAAATGCATCCATTGCGGCGCATGTATGTGGAATTGCGTCAAAACGATTCCCGGAGATCCGACCAAAACAAATATCTCGTTTCAGGCGGGTAGCGGGGGATTACACTCGGTCGAAAATTAGCGGGGTATGCGCGATCCTGGTATCGCGCATCACCTTTGTCATAATATATTCTAAAAAAACGATCTCAAATATCAGGAGCTATTTCATGTCATTAACCATCGTCGTCTGCGGCAGTCTTGTTCCAGATCCGCTGCAGTCACTCATTCCCATGCCGACACCGGATGGATTCGGACTCAAAAATGAAATGATGCTGCCGCATGTTCTCGATCCGTGGGCCGCACATGCGTTGTATGAAGCAGCCAATTTAGCCAAAAAGGTGAATGGCAAAGTGTATCTGGTGAGCCTGGGGCTTAAAGCCAAGCTGCAGCAAAGTATGATGACCATCGCACAAAAAGTACCATTTGAGCTGGTGGCGGTCGACGCGTCCCATAGCGGCTTTAGCGATTCCAGCGCAGTTGCTGATGCTCTGGCTGCAGCGATTAATAGTATCGCGGGACTGGATAAATCCAGTCTGCTGATATTTGGTGGTTGGGAATCCGCTTCCCGTGCCGCCGGCACCACAATGCAAATTGTCGGGGAAAAACTCGGCATTGTGGATCAGTTCCAGGGAGTGGATGAAATTTTATTGAATTCAGACGGCTCTTTTCAGGTGCTCGAGCGCGTTGAAGGCGGCACGCATCAAGTCTCGGTCTGCAGTGGTCCCCCGGCAGTGCTTGGTTGGGCCACCGGCAACTTGCCCGAACCGCCGAACAATCCACAAGTGGGCATGCTGAATATGCGCATCGTGATGCCGGCCATCCAGCAAGCCAAGCCGGCGACAATTAAAGACCAGGCGCTCACATTTCACAATGTCGAGGTGCCGGCGCAACGACGTCAAACCAAAATTGTCAAAGACACACCCGTGCCAGAAATCGCCAGGGAAATTGTCGAGTGGTTGAGGCTATAAATATGGAAAAAATACTATTCTTATCCCATACTGAAGAAAACGGTCACTTGTCGCCACACGCGTTGGAAACATTGACCGCAGCGTCCCGGATAGCGGCGGGCTTGGGCGGCGAACTGCTGGTCGGATTATACGGCGGCTCCACCGGCGACGCCGTTCAACAGGTCAGTGGTAAAACATACACGATTGAAGAAAAAATCTTTGCTGTTTCGCGCTACGCGACAGATGCTGCGGCAGCAGAAGCGATCTGCAGAGCGGCTGGCGCGACGATCGTCGTTGCGCCCGGAACGTCGCGTACCATGCGATATCTCTCCGGCGTAGCCGCACGACTCGATGGCAAAGTCGACACCCACATAACCGGACTGAGCACAGAAGGCGGACTGATGCTGCACAGATGGTATTATCGTCAACGCATGCGCGCCGAGATCAGACGTTCAGATCGTCCCTGGTTCATCGCTGTTGAATCCGGTATTTTTGAAAAATTTGTCGGAACCGGAGGGACGGTCGAGTCCGTGTCCGTCGTGATTGACGATAAACTGCTGCGCACATCGGTTCAGGGTTTCAAGTCGCCGGTCACTGGCGAGCAAACGATTCGTCCCGATGCCGATACGCTTTTTGTTGCAGGTGCCGGCTGGACCAAAAAACAGGCCGACGGTCAGACACACACGGACAACGCAGCGGACCTTATTCTTGACTTTTTGAAAAAATCCGGCGCCTCGCTGGGCTCCAGTAAATCGTTAGTGGATTTAAAAGGCGAGGGCCAGTCCGTGCTGCCGTTTATGACGCATCTGAATCAAGTGGGTCAAACCGGTTCCACACCGCGTCACCCGAAAGGACTGGCGACGTGCTGTCATGGCGAAGAACCGCACGTCGTCGGTTGGCGATTTATCACCGAACGCCGCGCCATCAACCTCGATCCCAATTGTGGCTGGGCGCAAGGCAAAGCTGATGTGCTATATGTGGCGGATGCTTTTGCCGTGATCGAGGAAATAAACAAATTGCTCGGCTAATTCTCCAAGAAGAGAATCTCTGGACGATTCAGCATAAAATATATTTCGCATCCAACTGGTGAACGCTGAAGAGAACAGCTGGATGCTAATTTCTGCGCCAACACACGCTAAAGCCTCCGCTTATTAATATCGCTTCCTTTTGAGCCGATTTTCATCAATACATCCCCCAATATATTTGACATTTCTTATACAATATTTATTTTTTTCACCCATAATCGGGAATGAAATGAATATCTAATGGTGTTAAATAGACAAATATTAGACAATAATATGAATAAACTGAAAGGGAAAAACGATGAAAAATTTAGCTGGTATAATGATATTAATTTTATTTGTCACTTTTACGGTTGAAGCCAAAATGTTAGCCGTAGATGAAGCTCGTTTGAATACATTTATGACCAATATTGATCTATCTTTGAATTCTGAAAACGACGGCGTGCGATTCTGGGCCATGTTTCTGTTGGCGCGATTAAAATCGGATATGCCGGAGATTGATTTGACGCGTTTTAATAGAACATTAACACGCATGGTGGATCGGGATAAAGAAGAACTGTTACGCGTGAATGCAAAAATGACCTATCTCTACTTGAATGAACCCGAGCTTGTAAAAGAGGTTAGAGTATTGGATCGTGAAAATCCGCTGATTTTTTACGCGCAGCTCTATTTGGCAAAGTATAACGAAAAATTCAATCTCGAAAATGTGAGCACGTTGGAACAAATCAAAGAGTTATCCAATCAGATAGAGGAACTTGAAAAGCAGATGTGATATACATCGATGCCAAGCCCGCCAAAGCGGGCTTTTTTTATTTCCTAAAGCGCTTTAAGCACGTTCTCCGACTCGATTTGGCGAAAAATATCATGTAAAAACTCGACGTACAACTCTTCGGTCTTGCGTCTCTCCGGATGAAAAGGATAAATAAAAATCAACAACGCTTGCACCCATTTTGTCAATCCGGAATTTCTGGAATAGGTCTGAATTAATTGTCGCTGTGAATTATAGATTTCAACACCGACCGAGTAGGAATGATGATATGGGATCGGCACCAGTGTCAAAGTCACGGTTGAGCCAATAGTTCCCAAAAAATATTTGGCAAAAGACTTTTGCCGCATAAAGCGAATGCTGATCACATAATCATGCGTCGCAATCAAGCTGTCTTTTAGAGCGCGGCGCTCCGGCTCATTGACATCAGAAGCATATTCGGTGTAGGTGGCATATGCATTGATGTTGCTCAGCTCCGTTAATGCATCACGAAAAAAATCATCAAAACCACTGATACGCTGGTACTGATTGTCCAGCTTGGGAATGGCATCATAGCCCACGGTTTGGCGATAGTGGCTAAAAATGAAGAGGACATCAACCCGATCGGCACCAAAATTCTTCTCAATGGCCCCATCGTATTGGCCTTCTATGGCAGATTTAAATGTGGCACATCCTGCAAATAGCAGAATGATAAGCAGAAAGAGGTGCAGTACTTTTTTCAAGCTATTTTCTCCGTTAAAAAGTTATATTTACCGCAAGTAAAGCAGCACAAAAATAGAGCAAAAAATTTTGCGTTCCGAAGCATCTTGCCCTCATACCAACTTTTCAATGGACTCTGATCTTTTTTCTGTAAAGCCAGTCTAACAAAAAAAGTAAACAGATGAGAAACAGAGGGCCGGAAATAAGCAGATACGTTACGAGGGGAAATTTTGCCTTTGTCATCATAATGTAAAAAACACCCAAAGCAAGATAGGCCAGCGCACCGATCCACTCCCATCGCCACGCAAGAACAAGAAAAAGTATGACAATATAAGTTGGAATGAGATGAATAAAAAATCCCGCCAGCGCCTCCCGGAGACCAACGCCTTCTTCAAAGACATCCAATGCAAACAGGCTCAGAAATATGGCAAAGAGTATTGTTAACACTCTCGGCATCCAGAAGAGAATTCGGCGAGTGACTTTTTTCATGCGATAGTCCATCAGTTGAACTGGCTATTTGAATAGTATAAAAAAAAGACAACACTATCAATTAAAAATTAGATAATTCTATAAAAATTGACACGGATGACGAATTTTTGCCAAATAGCAAAGTTATTATGCTTTATGACTTTGCATGAATTTTTCAGGCTACAGAAAGAAAAGAGAGGAATTCTTGTCGGTAAAAGAAAAAGATAAAAACGGGGACTATCAAAAGTTTGCTCAATATTGAGCATGCCACAATAAAGTTCTCTCATTTCCCCGCCGAGCGGGGAAATGCAGCATGGACACTCAGCGTTCAGTCAGTCTGCCGGGATTTCGGACGCGAGGCATCCTCCCTGCATCCCGCCGGAGACCGGCGGGACGAGATAAAAGATTTTAATATAACAACTGAATTACAAAGCTGACGGCACCAATGAGGCATTCATTTCCATAATTTGAAACAACCACTCTCGAAATCCGATACGTCGGTCAAATGAATCAAAACGATAATACGCTTGTGAGAAAGTTGATTGAACGAGTTTTTCTGCTTGCGGAGTATCACATGTAAGATGGATTGCCTTTGTGTACACGGCATCCATATTGTCGCGCGCCAGACGCTCAAATTCAGCAGTTTTTGTGGGTTGCATAGTCATCTCCCTCTTTGTTTGAACTGCTATTTTTTCCCCCCAATTATCCCTTTAAGACGTTGCTAAAACCATACCAAAAGTTTTCTACACATTCAGGTTGAAAAGATGGCATTCGGCGTTCAAAAATGAAATCGAGTCTCAAAGCTGTTATTCTTTTCAATGAACTATTTTTACGCTTGCTGGTTGAAATTTAGCGAAACGTCATTTAGATTATAATAAATCTAAACAAAAAGGAAAGCGAACATGCGTAGCTAATTATTCTTTTTTTCTCACTCTTGCACAACTGGCGCATGCCGGAACAGAAAATCCTCTGTTGTTGTGGTATCGCCATCCTGCCACCGAGTGAACGGATGCGCTGCCCATCGGCAATGGTCGATTGGGCGCCATGATCTTTGGCGGTGTAGCAACGGATCGCATTCAACTGAACGAGGAGAGCATGTGGAGCGCTTTTCCCATTGAACGCGCCAAACCTGGAGCCCGCCAGGCGCTCCTCAAGGCGCGTCAGCTCCTCTTTGAAGGCAAATATGTCCAGGCGGAACAATTTCAAATTGACGGCAATTTCGGTGTCTCGGGGATCGCCGAAATGCTGCTGCAGAGCCATGCGGGCGAGATTCATCTCCTGCCGGCTCTGCCGGAAGCGTGGAACGTTGGATATGTGAAGGGACTCTGCGCCCGCGGCGGCTTTAAAGTTGACATTCGCTGGGAAAACAGGCTTGTGGTCAGCGGTGTTATTTATTCCGAACCCGGCGGCCTGTGTCGCATTCGGACGCCAAATCCGGTGCTGGTCATTCGTGCCGAGGAAAACCCGGCAGGAGGTGACAATCTGAATCCTGAGGCAGTTGAATCGCTTGAAGCCAAAGATGGTTACACTATTGATTTTGATACCAATGCGGGACAGGTCTATACATTAATAGAGAAAAAATGAGGCGCCTGTGCGCCCGTTAACCTTGTCTGGAATTCAGATCAACACCCTTATGAGCGCAAGCGTGCCTGACGTTGCTGCAGCAGCTCTTCGATTTCTGCGATCTCTGCTTCAGACAAAACCACATCTCCGGCTGCGGCGGTTTCATCCACTTGCTGTGGCCGGCGCCCCCCTACGATAGCTGCCGTCATCTGCGGATGGCGCAGTGTCCAGGCAATACATAGTTGCGCAACGGTGATCGCGCGAGCCTTGGCGATCTCCCCCAAACGCTCAACCAATTGCAGATTGGCGGACAGTTCCGGTTCCTGAAAATGTAAATCCTCCCGGCGATGATCGGTCGCAGGTAAATTGGCCAGCCGTTGTTTGTTGAAAGCCCCGGTGAGCAGTCCTTTATACATCGGGCTGTAGGCAAGGAGGCCAATGTTGTTTTTGTCACAATAGTCGATGATCCCGTCTTCAATATGCCGAACCAGCATACTGTACGGTGGTTGCAGCGAGGTGATCGGATAAAGTGCGTGACAGCGTTGCATATGCTCGATAGCAAAATTACTGACCCCGCCATAGCGTATCTTGCCATCATTGATGAGTTGGGCGATCGCCTCCCACCCTTCTTCCAGGTCCGTTGCGGGTTTGGGCCAGTGAATCTGGTAGAGGTCGATGACCTCACATCGCAAGCGACGCAGGCTATCTTCAGCCTCCTGGAGAATACTTGCTTTTTTCAAATCCGAATAGAGCTGCCCGTCCGGAGTGCTTTTTCGACTACATTTGGTCGCGATGATTGGCTTCTCACCCAGTCCGGCCAAGGCTTTACCGACGACCTCTTCTGCATGGCCGAGGCCGTATATTGGCGCCGTATCCACCCAGTTGATGCCGAGATCAAGCGCGTGATGTATGGTTTTTATCGACTGCTCATCAACCTGTGGCCCCCAGCTAAAGCGCCAGCCTTCCCCACCCATGGCCCATGTCCCGAGGCCGATCACACTCAATTTCAAATCGGAAGCACCGAGTATCCTGTACTGCATCATTATCTCTTTTTTGTTTGTGAATAGCATATTTTTATTAAATTAATGAGTTTCCATCACAAATGCAATTTTTTCGACATATTCATTGTTGGTGGTGATATGAAAGTTTTGTTTGGCAAAATTGGTAATTTTTTATCGTCACTGCACCAATTTCTGACGCGGGATATCTGGCGGCAGGATTTTAGCAAAATATCGACGGTACGCAAGATATTTTATCAACAGATCATCATCGGCTATCTCGTCGTCCGCTCGTATATTGAAGACCGTTTGCCCGTGCGCGCGGCAGCATTAGTCTATTCCACACTGCTGGCTGTCTTTCCGCTGCTGGCCATCACTTTTGCATTATTGCGGGGATTTGATTACCATCTCAAACTTGAGCCCCAGTTGCTGGAGTGGGCGGAGCCATTTGGCGAGCAGGTCACCGAACTGGTGCCGCGAGTGATCAAAGCGATCAGTGAGGTTGATTTGACGCTGTTTCCCATTTTGGGAGTGGCGGTTTTAATTATTTCTATTTTCTCGATAGTCAATACAATCGAGCGCGCCTTTAATGACATCTGGCGCATTCAAAAACTCCGCAGCATCCATCGTCGCTTTGCGGACTTGACCGGTGTGTTCTTTTTTATTCCGCTGCTCATCATTGGTGTACCTGTCATTAATACCTATTTGCAAAGCATCCCCATCGTGCACGCCATGACACAAAATCCCGGCACAACCTGGATCATCAAAAAATCAACTCCACTTGCGCTCTCATTGTTCGTGTTTTTTTTCCTGTACATTGTTATCCCGAACACAAAAGTCAGGTGGGATTCGGCCTTTTTTGGTGCTTTGATCGCCGGTATTGGCTGGCAAATCGCCAATTTCTATTTCACAAAGTTTTTAGTGCTGTCGTTTCAAACCGGATTCAAGGGGGCGCTCTATTCCAGTTTCGCCAGCTTGCCTCTCTTGCTTATCTGGTTGTACTTAGCCTGGACGGTCGTTCTATTGGGCGCTGAAATTTCTTATGCGCACCAGAACCAGAGCAAAATGACCTGGGAAGTACGACGCACAAAGTATAGTTTTGCCTTTAAGGAAAATATCTCGCTGCATATTCTTTTATTTATTTATGAAAAATTTCAGAGGGGCCAGACCGCGGCTGGTCATGACGAGATCAAAGACTATTTCCATGTACCGGAACGCTTGATTAACGAGATAATTTCCATCCTCGTTGATCTCAGGTTTATTTACGCCCTGGACTCCGATGAAAAAGATTCACGCTATACGCCGGCTATGAATCCGGAAAAATTGACAGTGCGCGATGTGTTGTCCGGCATTCGATCGCATGGTGCATCTGCGGCGTTTGAGAAAAATGGGGAAAAAATACACTCTATTGTAGAAAGGCTTGAAAAAGACTATAACAATATAATGGACAGATCATTCGCAGCACGCTCAATAAAGGAATTATTGCAGGGGCCTTTAAAGCAAACCACATCGTCCGCCTGAGAAAATAATTTAAAGGGGGTGGGGAAATGCAAAACAGAATGCTTATTCTGCTCTATTGTGTAATATATCTGCGAGCAGACGCGCAGGTCATTTTATCAGAGATTATGTTCAATCCCGCGGGTAATGAAAGAACCAACGAGTATGTTGAGCTATACAATGCCGGCAAGAGTGAATCCGTCGATCTGCTCGGCTGGTTGTTGAGTGATGGCACCAAATTTAGCACCATTTTGCCTTTTGAGGAGTCATCCATCCTGCATCCTGGTCAACACGCCATCGTGCTCGTTCCTCAATATTTTGATGAGAGCAACGCGTATGACAGCGTGATACCGGAGGACGCATTAATTTTGACTATTGATAAATCGCAATTTGGCGCCTATGGATTTAAAAACTCCGAGAGCGAATGCGTGTCCCTGCACCAGCCGGATACGCTGCTGATCGCATCTTATTGCTATACTCCTGATAATGCGGATGGATTCTCCGAAGAAAAGCGTAAAATGAGTGCAGATGATTCAGAGGTGAACTGGAGCAATTCACTCATAAGCGGTGGCACGCCTGGATATCAAAATTCGGTCACGCCACTGCCATTTGATCTCGGTCTATCATCCTTTGCTTTTTCGCCGCAACGTCCCTCAACCCAGGACACCATCTTTCTGAGATTGACCATAACAAACATGGGGGATGAGCCAATCGACTCGTGCACAATTATTTTTCAAGATAGTGCGGACATCCATCCCCATCCGATATGCGAAAAAGCAATTGTGTTAAACAGCTTGCCGGCGGGTGATTCCATTAAAGTGCGGCACAAGATTGGTCCGCTGAGTGCGGGTCTTCACACGCTGCATGCGACGATTGATTGCGCCTTGGATGAAAAACTGCTCAACAATCACAGTTGGCTCTCCATGATTATTTTTGAAACCTATGCGCCCCGTTCTGTCGTGTTTAACGAAATCATGTACGATACCGATGAGAAATCGGATGAGTGGTTGGAGATTTATAACGCATCTTCGCGCCCTGTCGACCTGAAAAACTGGCATTTAAAAGATCGCAAAAAAATAGTGATGTTAACCAGCGAACAATGTATTCTTAATCCAGGCGATTATTGTCTTTTAGCGAATCGCGAACTAAATGCGCCGAAATCGTGTCAACAAATTGTTGAGGGCAAACTGCCGGAGCTGAATAATACGGGAGATGAATTGACACTGACGGATGCAGTCGGTGTGCTCATTGATAGCGTTGCTTATGAGCAAGTCCACGGTGGCGGACGTTATATCTCACTCGAACGCATTCGTATTGAGGACGAATCAACGTTGGCGGCAAACTGGGGCAGCTGTCTGGCAGAAAATGGATCTACGCCCGGGAGCCTCAACAGCATTAGCCCCCGTGAGTATGATGCGGCCATAAGGGGCCCATTACATCTCGATCCCTCCCTTCCCATGAGCGGGGATGAGGTACTGGTGTCCTTTGAGATCGTCAATAGCGGACGTTCCGCAATCCAGGATATTAAAACAAACATTTCCTATCATGCGATCAACGACAATACTGTTTTTGATATCGGCGATAACACCGTTGCTTTTCTGTCACCGCGCCAATCCGCTTTAACCACCATCGCATGGCACAATGTTCCGTCCGGGGTGTACGTTTTACATGTTGAATTGCGCATGCCACTGGATATGGACCCTGCCAACAACCGATTGGCCGATTCTGTTACTGTGAGCTATCAACCCGGTAGCCTTGTCATCAATGAAATCATGTATAGTCCTGCTCATAATGAATGTGAATGGATTGAGCTTTGCAATAAAAACCATTTCCCCATTGAGATGATGACCTGGTGTATGTCCGACGATACCGCAGATACTCCCGTTCTATTATCCTCCAACCCAACACCCATCTGTCCAGGCGAGTTTGTCTTGATCAGTCACGATTCAACCGTACAATCTGGAGAAGCGATACCTCTTGTGTGCTCACAATTGCCATCTTTCAGCAACGACTATGATGATGTTATCCTATACGACGGAAACGGCCGTGTCATCGACCACGTGCATTATGCCTCCGCATGGGGAGGTACGCGCGGTCATTCGCTGGAGCGTATCAATCCCGAGGTGAATTCGAATGAACCGTCCAATTGGACGACCTGCGTTGATCCCGTTGGGCATACGGCCGGGCTTGTGAACAGTGTTTACATAAAGTCTGTGCCGCAGAGCACATCTGTAGCTGTATCCCCGGATCCGTTTTCACCGGATGGCGATGGTCATGATGACCATGTCGCCATCAGCTATGAAATACCGGGAGCCGTCGCACACGTCAATATAAAAATATTTGATATAAACGGGCGACTAGTGCGTTTTTTGCTTAATAATAGCCCAAGCGGTGCCAAAAGGACAGTTTACTGGAATGGTCACAACGATGAAGGGACGAGATGCCGCATGGGGATCTATATCATTCTTTTCGAAGCTTTGAATGAAACCAGAATGTGCATAGAGCATGTCAAAAAAACAGTGGTTTTGGCAGGTGATTTGTAATGACTTATGGCTGGTAAACCTTTAATTCATCAAGTATGCGCATACTCTCTTCGATCATTTTTTTCACTGAATCCGGGTTGCTCATAAACTTGGAAAAATCGATATGCAACGAGTCAGCTGAAATATCCGCGTTGATGACAATTTTGCGCAAGTTTCTTGGCAAAAATGGCGCCGAGACGTCCAGTGCTTGCTCAACGATGTTTGGCATCTCGCTAAATTTATGAAACACAACAGTCTGTTCTTCTTTTGACAATTCTTCCCAAAGACGATCAAGCTGTGGATTGTGAGGGAGGACACGCTGCTGGTAGAAATTGGGATCGATAACAACCTGTAATCCGCTGTCCGCAACAAACATCGTGTATTTTGACAATTCTTTGTAGGCTGAATCCGTTTGAATCAGGCTTCTCATGTCTTGATTAATGGACATCAGCTTTCGGACTTGATGAGCCACACGTTCCTCGTTGATTTCATTCGCCGTGCGCCTGCCTTTGTCGCGAGGAGGCTTGTCAAATTCAGATGGGCGTGATCGTTCTGGCGGGACATCAAATAATGCATGAATCTCCTCCGGCGTCGGCTTTTCCGGACTTAGCTGCATGTTGAAACCTCGCGCGACCGTGACTTGGACCTGTTTTTCGGATAATTCATTTTTCTCTGCTTTGGCAATAAATTCATCTATTTTTTTCCCCAGCAAATCACGCTGCTCGCCAGGCGGCACCATTTTCAACAAATCATCACCAAACATTTCCAGCGTTGACCTAAAAATACTCTCTTTAACCGATTGATCTTGCAGCAGAAGAATAAAGATGCCGGATGACAAGGCGATAACAAAAATTCCAATGATGAGATTTTTAGCGAAATTCACTCTGCTTCTCCTGATTGTTTTTCCCATATAGACTACAAACAGGTGATTCTGGTTTCATTTTTTATTCATCCGGCACAATCACCTTTAACGCTTGCGGTAAAACGGATATATGCAGCACCGTGCCGCCCTCTCTTGACTCGCCATCAAAGTGGTAGGGCCCTGGTCCCTCGCGGATCATTTCAATATTCTTCGCCTGGTAGCGACTATATTTTCTTAATCTGACGACACCGCCGGTGAAGAGCTTGTACAAATTGGCTAAAATATACCACCAGGGAGCTCGATGGATGACGCAAATATCCAACAATCCATCATCAAATTCTGCATCGGGTGAGATAATTGCTCCACCGCCCCAGCCTTTGAGATTGGCAATAGTTATAAACAGCGCCGACACCGCGACTTGTCTGTCATCAAATTTGAGAACGATCACTTCATATTTATATGACCTGTACTCGCGAAAGCCAATGGTAAAATAGGGTATTATTCCACGGATTTTTTGCTCATTAAACATTTTGCCAATGAGCGCATCAAAACCAAAGCCGGTAACAATAAAAAAAACTTCTCCCTCAATTTGCGCCGCGTCTATAGTTCGAATGCGACCAGTTTTTATTGTATCAGCAGCTTTCATTGGTTGCATAGAAATGCCCATTCCGCGTGCCAATCCGTTGCCCGAGCCCAGAGGGATGATACCAAGAGCCGTATCCGTGTACACCAGGGCCGAGCCAATTTCATTCGTTGTTCCGTCACCACCAACTGCGATAACGGCGTCATATCCCTGTTCGACCGCTTCTTTGGCCAGTATACGTCCGTGTCCGGCATATTGAGTCTCGACGATATCGTATTCAAAATCCGCGTCGCTAAAATTCCATTCAATGGCCTTGCGAATCAAGTTTTGGGTTCTCAGGATGCCGGATTTGGGGTTGCGGATAAATTTGACTTTGGTGAGTTCCACAGATCTTCTTCATCTCAACTTTTTGACGACGTCAATTACGATTTTAGCGCCGTTTTGATTCAGCAATTTTTTTAACTCCTTTGAAAAAAAAAGCCGCGGTTGTGTGAACAGCGGCTCCAATCCTTGAGATGTATGGGATTAGCCTCCCATGATCTCCGTTTCTTTTAGCTCCAGAACATCATCGACTTTTTTCACATATTCATCAGTCAGTTCTTGCACTGCATTTTGTGCATCGTGCATTTGATCCTCGGAGATTTCACTTTCTTTTTCAGCTTTTTTCAACTTGTCATTGGCCTCGCGGCGGATGTTGCGAATTGAAACCTTGCCTTCTTCGGCATTTCTTTTTGCGATCTTGACCAGATCTTTGCGTCGTTCTTCGGTCAATTGAGGAATTGGAATGCGGATAACAATGCCATCATTTGTGGGATTAAATCCAAGATCTGATTTTTGGATTGCTTTTTCTATTTCAGTGAGCAGACTTTTCTCCCACGGTTGTATGACGAGCAAGCGTGGTTCAGGTGCACTGATATTGGCAACCTGCTTGAGCGGAACGGTGCTGCCATAATAAGCGACCGTCAAGCCATCCAACAAAGCCGGCGTGGCTTTGCCGGTGCGAAGCCTTGTGAACTCACTGCGCACGGCTTCAACCGCTTTTTCCATTCGTTCTTTCGCTTCTTTTTTAACTTTTTCAATCATATCATTCACCACTTACTTTGGTTCCAATTTTTTCACCCAGAATAACTCTTTTTAGATTACCCGGTTCATTCAGCTTGAACACAAGAATGGGTAAAGCGTTCTCCATACACAAAGTAACGGCCGTGGTATCCATAACTTTCAAGCGTTTTTGTACGACATCCATATAGGTCAACTTTTCGAATCTACGCGCATTCGGGAATTCAATCGGATCTTTGTCATAAACACCATCAACTTTGGTGGCTTTGAGTATCACATCTGCTTCTATTTCGATGGCTCTCAGGGTTGCGGCCGTATCCGTTGTAAAGTAGGGATTGCCGGTTCCGGCACCGAAAATGACCACGCGCCCATTTTCAAGATGACGCACTGCTCGGCGCCGAATGAATGGCTCGGCTAATTCTTCCATTGTAATGGCGGTCATAACGCGAGTCTGCAGATCATAGCGTTCGAGATAATCCTGCAGCGCCAATGCATTGATGACCGTTGCCAGCATGCCCATATAATCGGCTGTGACGCGATCCATTCCTCGGGCGCTTGCTGACTGACCACGGAAGAAATTGCCGCCGCCAATGACCAACGCAACTTGCACGCCCATGTGGGCAATTTCACTGACTTGTTTGCTTATTCGATCCACAGTCGCCGGATCGATGCCAAGGCGGCTATTGCCACCCATTAATGCTTCGCCGCTCAATTTCAGCAAGACACGATGAAAGACCGGTTGTGCGTCCATAAAATTCTCGACAGGTTCAGGCGGATATAAAAAGAGCGAAACAATACTGTCTCGCTCTGCAAAAAATAATATTATTCACCAAGTTCAAATCGGACAAATCTTTTAATCACCATGTTTTCACCCAATTTTCCGATTGTCTCTTTCAAATAATCGCCGATTGTTTTGTCCGGGTCTTTGACAAACGGCTGTTCTAACAAACATGATTCCTGGTAAAACTTTTCAAGCTTGCCGGTGGTCATTCTTTCGATAACCTGTTCCGGTTTTCCTTGTTCGCGAGCCTGGGCGCGGTAAATATCGAGTTCATGGTCAACAACCTTGGAATCAACCTCGTCGCGAGAGACGGCAATAGGTTTTGCAGCCGCGATTTGCATTGCCACGTCCTTGGCAAATGTCAAAAAATCATCTGTACGGGCGACAAAATCGGTCTCGCAATTAATTTCCACGAGAACGCCCAGGCGGCTACCTGGATGAATATAGGACTGGATGATCCCTTGTTCTGTGGAGCGGCCGGCCTTTTTTTCGACCTTTTGCATACCTTTGGTCCGCAAGTAGTCAATCGCTTTATCAAAATCGCCGTCAGTTTCAGTGAGTGCTTTTTTGCACTCCATCATACCCGCGCCGGTCATGTCACGCAGTTTTTTCACATCGCTTGCCGAAATGGCCATTTTCTCTATTCTCCTCGTATTTATCAATTCATACAGCGACGAGCTAATCGTTATCTGCACCTTCGTTTACTTCCACTTCTGCAGCGGCTTCGGCCTCGTGTTGCCCGCTCCGGCCTTCCAAAACAGCATCAGCCAGGGCATGCGTCACGAGATTGATGGCTTTGAATGCATCATCATTACAGGGAATCACATGATCGATGGGATCGGGATCAGAATTTGTGTCACAAATCGCGAACACCGGAATATTCAATCGAATGGCCTCACGAACGGCAATGGCCTCTTTTTTCGCATCGACGACAAACAGAGCTGATGGAAGGTGGTTCATCTCGCGAATACCACCGAGGACTCGATTGAGTTTTTCCTTTTCCCGCTCAATTTGGAGAATCTCTTTTTTGGACAATTTGTCATATGTCCCGTCCATCGCCTTTTTCTCGAGGTTTTTGAGGCGCTTGACGCTTTTTTTCACGGTGATAAAATTTGTCAGCGTACCACCGAGCCATCGCTCGGTGACATAGGGCATGTTGCAGCGTTCGGCTTCGACTTTGATGATATCTTTTGCCTGTTTTTTTGTGCCGACAAGCAAGATTTCGCCGCCCGTGCTAACAATTTCGGTTGCGGCCTCGCACGCCTTGTTGAGATTTACCAGCGTCTTTTTTAAATCAATGATATGAATGCCATTTCGCTCCATAAAGATATATGTTTTCATCTTCGGATTCCATCGTCGTGTCAGATGGCCGAAATGACATCCGGCTAATAGTAAATCCTGAATATTCACTTGTGCCATTTTTAAATCCTCACTTTGGGGTTAAGCCGCCATTCTTCTCAACAATATGTCCCGCACCGGGCACCCCATGCTCATAGAAGAATGTGTGAATTTGAAAAATTGAGATTAACGTTTTGAGAACTGGAATCGTTTGCGTGCGCCGGGTCGGCCATATTTCTTCCGCTCAACCATTCTTGGATCACGCGTTAAAAATCCACCTTTTCTCAAAACTGGCTTTAACTCTTCATCGCTTTTCACCAGCGCACGCGCAACACCAAGCAACAACGCGCCGGATTGGCCAGTCAAGCCACCACCTTTGGCGTATGCTTTAACATCAACTTTGCCTAACATATCAGTGGCGACCAATGGTTGTTCGATAATCATCTTTAATGTATCGCGCTTGACATAATCGTGCAATGCACGGTTATTGACGGTAATCTGGCCTGTTCCCGGCTTGAGATAAACGCGCGCTATGGCATTCTTGCGACGACCAGTGGCATAAAAGTAATTTTCTTTCATCGATTCTCCTTTTTTCCTCTTCGCACTAGAGCGTTAACTTTTCCGGTTGCTGGGCTTCGTGCGGATGCGTCGAGGAAGCGTAGATCTTGACGTGTTTCAAAACCGCTCGTCCCAAACGATTGTGAGGCAACATGCCGCGCACTGCTTCACGCACGATAAACTCGGGACGTTTAGACTGCAGTCGCCGAAAAGGTGTGGTTTTCAAGCCGCCTGGATAACCGGAGTGACTGTAATAAACCTTGGTATCTGCTTTACGCCCGGTCAGGCGCACTTTGTCAGCATTGATGATAACAACGTAATCACCCACATCGGCATGCGGCGCCCACATCGGCTTGTGTTTTCCCCGGATGATGTTGGCGACCCTGGCTGCCAGTCGACCTAAAATTTCACCCTCCGCGTCGATCACATACCATTTACGCTCCACATCTTGTGGTTTGGGCGAATATGTCTTCAAAAGATTTCTCCTTATTAAAATATTTATAAAAAGACAGAGAATTTATATAAATAGCATCAAAAAAGCAAGATTTTTCTATGAAATGACTTGCATTTTCATTTGTTAGTTTTTATATTTTGAAGCTTTTCGCCGAAGTGGTGAAATTGGTAGACGCGCACGGTTCAGGGCCGTGTGAGCGCAAGCTCGTGTGGGTTCGAGTCCCACCTTCGGCACTGATATAAGGTCTGACGAAGAGTGGCAGACCTTTTTTTATTGGGGAAAAAGAATTGGTATCCAGAATTTATCCAAGAAACCTCGCCGTCGAGCAAGAATCCGCTCAATGTGTCTTAGGTGAATGCGCGTTTATTAAAATCGCTTGTCATTCGCTCGCGTTTCCACTCTGTGGCCATTTTTTGAAATGCTGCATCTGCATGTTCAAAAAATTTTATGTATGATCGACAAAAATGATTCGACCCGGCATCCCGTACATCACTTTGGCGATCTTTGGGACACCCACCCCAACAGTGAGTGAGCCACTGACAAGCGAGACATTCGGGTGGAAGTTTGGTCTTTTCTTTGCCAAACTTGTCCTGTCGCGGTGAATTCAACATTTCGTCCAGCCTGGCAGTCATGATATTGCCAAGATGCCATTTTGGCTCGACAAAAAAATCGCACGAATATACATCGCCATTGTGCTCGACGACAACATAAACACCGCACTCTTTTAAAAGCGTACATTCTGGTGCGGCATAGCCGACATAGGTGTAAAAAAGTGAATCAAACCAGCGTATGGACGTCGTGGGGCGGCCATTTTTGAAATCGCGTTTCCAAAGATCAAAGAGATCGCAGAGAAAATTTCCATAGGAGACTGCATCAACAGAGTATTCAGCCGCTTTTGTCGGATCAAGTGCATCCGGCTCCACACACGGGATGAATTGCATGTGGTTCAAGCCATTCGATTTGTGATAGTCGTAAATCTCCTGCGCATAGTGCACCGAATAGTCATTGACGACGACGAGTGCATTGACGTCAACCCCCTTGTTCAGCAGGACATCACGCGCTCGGGCAACATATTCCCAACTCGATTGACCGTTACGAAAACGACGGTACTTGTCGTGAATGTGCGCCGGTCCGTCCAGGGAAAGGCCAACGAGGAATTGCGCATCACGGAGAAACAGAGCCCACTCCTCATTGATCAATACACCGTTGGTTTGCAAGCCATTGCCGATTGTTTGACCGGGCTGACCAAATCGCGCTTGATACTCCACCGCGCGCTCAAAAAAAGGACGCCCCATCAAGGTGGGTTCTCCACCCTGCTAGCCAAAGGATAGATTTCGTCCGCCCTGCCACATGACCTGTTTGATCATGTTGCGAAGAATCTCCTCGCTCATTCGACAGGATGCTTCACTACCAAACAGTTTTTCTTTTTCGAGGTAAAAACAGTAGGCGCAAAACAGGTTGCAGCGCGGCCCTGCAGGTTTGACCAAAACTGATATCAGCGCTTTTTTTTGTTTCAAATCGTTTCCCTTTGCCTCAAAACAGAAAAAGCCCGTGTCGGGCTTTTTTATTGTCGCAAAACCGTGCCGGTTGAGGGCGGTATTTTGATCGTTCGACTCACTCTTCTCATCATGAGCGTGCCGGCGGATTCACCATCCACAATAACATCCCACTCACTTGGCGGCAGAGAAAATTCGGCGTCTTTCTCGCGACTGCCATTGAGTGCGACAAAAAAATCGTGCTGATCACCCGAGCCCAATTGATCGATTTTGAACGCCAGGGCAAAGGCATTCTCTTCATCTTCAAAAAACTCGAAAGCCGATTTATCAGCATGTCGAAACGCCGGATATGCTGTACGAAGCTTTATCAATCCTTTGTAATATTCGACCAACTCGGCATTCAGGTCAGCATGCTCAAAATTCAGCCAGTTGGTCTCGTTATCTTTATTGTAGCTGTTGTGGTCAATATAGCCAATGTGTTCATCCGGAACGTCCGTCGCAGCGATCACTTTGCTGCGCGCCCATTCCTGCCCTTCATGGATCATGATGGCGCCCTGGCAGGTGAACAGGAACAGCGCACCGAGCTTGTTGAGTCGCAGTTGAGTTGTGCTGAGTTGCGCATTCTTTTCAACATCTGTCACGAGCTCCGAACCGCCCAGGCCAATTCGGATAAAATCACCCAACGTATGATCATCGTGTGATTCGAGGTAATTTATCGCGTGCGCTTTGGTTTGAAACAAACCGCCATCTTCCTCCGGATAGCCAATGACATATTTTTTCATGCTCTCCGGCGAGTTAAAATCAAACCATTTGCCAAAAATAAATCCATGATTGTCATAAGGATTTTGCCCTTTGACGCCATTGCGAATGTGATCATTCCAGGCTGCCCAGCCGTGCTGAGAGAATTCAGCCGGTGCGTAGTCACCACCTCCCCAGGGTTCGGCAATGAGAATCACATCGGGATTTATTTTTTTTGCTTCCCGGGCAATTTCGTCGATTGTCTCCCAGTCGATCATGGCAGCAAGATCGAAACGGAAACCATCGATGTGATATTCTTGCAGCCAAAATTTCACACTCTCGATGATCAGCCGTCGCGCCATGGGGCGATCGGTTTTAAAATCATTGCCACATCCGCTGGCTGAACAAAAAGTGCCATCGTTGTTCAAGTGGAAATAGTATTTTTTGTCGATAAATTTGAATGAATTTTGATCGTATTCCGAAACATGATTGTACACAACATCCAAAATGACCGCAATCCCCTCGTCATGAAATGCCTTGACCACATCCTTGAATTCATTCACCTGATGACCATCAGCGCCGCAATATTGTCCCGGCTCGAGGCCCTGATCGCTTGCATAATAGGATTCCGGTGCAAAAAAACAGGAGGTCATATAACCCCAATGATTGCGCGCATAAGGATTCCAGGTATTGGTCTGATCACCCACTGGCACGCCATAGGGGATTTCGATATTGCCAAAATCATGAATCGGCAAAAACTCGACTGCATTTACGCCGAGAGACTTGATGTGTTCAATACCGCCGCGAATGCCTTTCTGTATGAGCGCTTTATAGCTTCCGGCAGACTCGGGATGTGCACCAGCGCTGGGATGTGCAGTGAGATCGCGTACGTGGCATTCGTAAATGATCAAATCTTCATGTTTGAGTTCGAGCGCCGTGTCGCCCTGCCAATCATACCGGGAGGTATCCAGGATGAGTGTCTTGCCCTGATGTCGGTAATCGTTTCCCGTCGCGACGGCGCGAGAATAGGGATCAGCGACAAGAATAGCCGGATTGAAATTTTCCTGTGGTCCCCGAGGTCCGTCTACGCTGTAAGCATAATATTTGCCAAAATAGTGACCATCCAGCGTTAGCTCCCAGACACCATCTGTATCACGGACGAGATCGTAAGGATCAACATTTCCTTGCGATACGTTTTCGAATAAAAAGAGCTGAACACTTTTAGCCCGTGGCGCAAAAAGTCGAAATGTCGTCCGTTTGTTGTCCCACGTACAACCAAGCTCTTTATCGGAAACAAACTCGTTGAGAAACTGATCAACACGAACATCGATCAGATCATTTTTATATTTGACCTGATAATTATTCGACAGATCGAGGGGTGCGATTTTGAGTTCGAGGCGATGATCCACTGTTGAGACAGCACGAACATCGTGATCGGGAACCACCCGTATTTTTTTCGCTTGGGCAGAGGACAGCGTTTTCTGCAGTTTTACCTCGATCGTTTCAAAATCACGTAACTGAGCCGAGATCAGCACATTTTTCTCCATAGAAACAGCTTGTGACAACTGAACCGCAATAAACAGTGCAATGGTACACATGTACCGCAAAAAGCCTGGTCTGCATAATGTTTTGTTTTTCATCAGGTTCACCCCGAACCACATTCATAATTATTAATTGTTAATTTAAAAAACCATATTAAAAATGTCAACATTAGCCTTGCAATGAGCCATCCGCATAGGTTTGGATGGCTAATCGAGCAAAGGTGTCAAATTTTTGCAAAAGCTCATTTTCAAGATTTTGTTTTTTAATAAAATCGTCCAAAAGCATTCGTGCAAGCTGCCAGGCTTCTGTTTCAAATATCTGTCGCTTCATCCCGTTTGGCTCTGCCATTGATATGTGAAACGTGCGGCTATTCTTCTCATATTGCTTTTTATGCCCAGCCTCGTGAAATAGCAAAAAAAGTGGTTCGGCAAAGTCGCGCTGCCCGGGATTATAAAACAGCAAAATGGAATGAACAGCGTTCTCCGGTGAAAAATAGAAACCGATCGCTTTCTCAACTGGAATGAGCTGAATCGACACATCCGAAAATACATCCCAGCATAAAAAGGCTTTGGCAGCAAAAAAAAGAGATTTCGAGATCACAAGACTTTCTAATCCATAAGCTTTTAACGTTCACCAAACTTGTTGTGGCTGACCACAGCGTGCATGGTTCTTTTTGGCACATGCAGCTGTCCGTTTTCATCGCGAAAATATTTAACGGATTCGTCCAAATCGAACGCCAGCGGCTCTTCGGCTGGATAACCGAGCGCCAATACCGAGTCTATTTCAAACTCTTCAGGAATTCTCAAGATTTCCCTGATCGACACCCTGTTGATTGAAGCGATCCAGCAGGAGCCAACACTTTCTTCCAGGGCGACGAGGATCATATTTTCAACCGCCGCGCCAATGTCATGGCCAGTCCATTTTGACTTGAACCGTTGATTATGCAACACCACAATAAATGCTGTTGGCGCCTCACCTGGTGGCGGCGGACCCTGCTCTTTTGGCAGATAGCCCGCCCATTTTGTATTGTCAAAAACCTTTACAACAAACTCCGGGCTATCCACGATGATAAATTCCCAGGGCTGCAAATTCATAGCTGACGGTCCCATGCGACCTGAATCAACAATTTTACGCAATGTGATCAGCGGTACCTTTTTTTGCTGAAATCGACGAATGGTTCGCCGTTTTTGCACCAGTTCATAGACGGACATCTCGTTTTCCTTGTTTAAACGTGTATGACGTGGCCAATATACATTAAACCGGCATTATATCAAGTAATAAATTTAATTTCTTGGCTTTTACACAGAGAATTTATAAAATAGTTGTCATTGGATTGATCAAATCAAAAGGACCAATTATGCAGCAAAGCAGAGTAGCACACAAATATTTACTGCTTGTTCTACTCACCGTGCTGTTTGGTTGTCGCAAAGATGAGCCAACAAAAGCACCTGAGGAATCAAACGAGCCGAGCCTTTCAGTACTGCACACGGAAGGACGCTGGTTTATGAATGAACAGGGGGAAAAAGTCATGCTGCGCGGTGTCAACATTCCAAGCATGGAATGGAACGCGACCGGTGATAACATGCTAAAGTCTGTACATCATATGGTTGATGTATGGAACTGTAATTTGCTGCGCATCCCTTTATCCCAGGATCGCTGGTACGGCTATGGCTCGGAACAGTCTGATGATGGTGCGGCCTACAGGAATCTGGTTGAAGCGATCGTTCAGGCTGGCGACCAAAAGGGCGCTTACATCTGGCTCGATTTGCACTGGAGTAATGGCAACACATGGCGTCAGTTCATTGGCCAGCATACCATGCCGGACGAGAATTCCAAAACTTTTTGGCAGGATGTAGCAACCATCTATAAAAATCATCCGGCTGTGCTTTTTGGACTTTATAATGAACCATACGGTATCGACTGGGAATTGTGGCGCAATGGCGGGGAGCACAACGAGTATTACAACCGCAACGGCGAAGACACCACTTTAACTTATCGCGCGGTCGGGCATCAGGAATTATGTGATGCTATTCGCACAATCGGGGCCGAGAATATCATTATTGCCGGCGGTATTGACTGGGGCTATGATCTGAGTGGCATTTTGAATGGCTATGCGCTGGATGGCACAAATATCGCTTATGATACGCATCCATATCCCTGGAAAGACACTGACTGGGATGGCAAGTGGGGAAACATCGGCAAGCAATATCCGATTATTGTCGGCGAATGGGGATTGAACAAGGAAGAAGCCGGGCATCAACAATACGGCATCAACATAACACAATACATGCGCCGCCATAAATTTTGCTGGACGGCCTGGTGTTTGCACCCCTCGGCCGGGCCACAATTGATTAAAGACTGGAATTACAATCCAACCTGGTTTGGCGAATTGACCATACGGGAATTGGCGGCGCCGGTTATATTGAAGGATTAGCCCGTTTTATGAAAAACCACTGCACATATTGCAAAAAGATTTCTTGACACTTTTTGGGCTTTTTTTTACATTGCATCACTTAATCGATTTCGAATTCGATTAAGACATTGTGCCAACGTCAAAGATAGCAAAAAGATGACTGCACTTTCCCAAAGAGAATTATTTGATATACATCAAAGAGCTCATGTAAACTCACATATGTCATCACAAGGTTTTATAACTGTTATCTGACAGTTTGGTCGTTGATAAAATAGAAAATCATCATATCTTTAATTTTCTTAAACAATTACTTTCCATACAACTCAGTTTTTCATTGACAACAAAAAGAGGAGAAACAACGTGAAGTGCAGAGCTACAGTTTGTCTCGGGCTGCCGCTTGTCGTTTTGCTCGTACTGACAGCGACTCTGTTTGGGGCGACGACGGGTAAAATTGCCGGGCGCGTCACGGACAAAGAAACGGGTGAACCGCTTGTTGGCGCCAACATTATCATTCAAAACACAAACCTGGGTGCAGCGGCGGATATCGATGGTAACTTTTTTATCATCAACATTCCACCTGGAAAATACGTGGTGGAAGCGCGAATGATGGGCTACACCAATACCGTGATGGAGGACGCCCAGGTGCGCACCAACGCCACGACCTCACTCGATTTCAAACTCACCGCAACTGTCATCGAGGGTGAAACCATTGTTGTGACGGTCGATGCCATCTCGACCAAAAAAGACCAGACCAGTTCCATACGCAACGTATCATCCGATCAAATCGAACTGCTACCCGTGGAAAGCGTGCAACAGGTCATCAACCTGCAAGCCGGTGTGGTGAACGGTCATTTTCGCGGCGGACGAACGAACGAAGTGTCCTATATGATCGATGGTCTCCAGGTCAATGATGTCTACGACAAAGGGCGACTCACCAATGTTGAAACCGAGGTCATTCAGGATGTTGAAGTGATCCTCGGGACGTTCAACGCCGAGTATGGACGCGCCATGAGCGGCGTTGTCAACGCGGTCACCAAAGAAGGCAGCGAAAGATTCCATGGAATGGTTTCCGGTCAGCTCGGTAACTATTACACCAATCATACGGATCTTTTTATAGGCCTCACGCCCGGCGACATTACCCGCAAAACCAACCTGCGCGCCCAGCTTGAGGGACCCATTATCAGAAAATATCTCACCTTTTTTGTCAATTATCGCGGCCGCGATGAAGCCAACCATTTGAACGGTATTTATCGATTCAATCCATACGACTATAGCAATTTTACGTCCATGAATCCGGAGGACTGGTACTCGGAGCATACGGGTGACGATTCTTATGTTTCGATGAGCATTTTTAAAGGTTACAGCTTTTATGGCAAGCTGACCCTCCGTCCTTTTGCTAATTTGAAAGCAAACCTGATTTACAGTCGATCAGAGTCCGAGAGCGGCTCTTATCAACACTATATGCGCTATAATCCGTACGGCGTGGCCCATAATTTCAGCGATGTGAACAACTATACGTTCCTGCTGAACCACACCATTTCGCCGAAAATGTTTCATGAATTCAAAATAAACTTTGTGGACAACCTCTATAACCGCTATGTCTATGAAAATCCCACTGATCCCCGTTACGTGAGCGAATGGTACGGTTTCTCAACTGGTCCGGGATTCTCAACCGGCTCGCAGGACAAAGTCTATACGGACAACAGCACCACTCGAACGGATATCAAATGGGACGCAACCTGGCAGGTGACGAAAAACCACAGCCTCAAAGGCGGTTTTTTGCTCACCAATCATGATAAAGATATCAAAGAATATCAGATGTAACCGATCACAGGGTAGTCAAATAAATATTGTTCTTTGAAAAAAAATCCTTGCGCCTATGGCTTAAATATCTTATCTTTAAGC
>JAFGKD010000012.1 GCA_016928775.1 Candidatus Zhuqueibacterota bacterium
CCGCGCCAGCTTGGCCACCTCCACCCAGGTGCTGATAAAATCTTCCGCCGTTGGGCTGGGCTGAACGTCATCGTGCGTGCCGCTCCAGATTTCCGGCTCATTGTCCATGCACCAGTACATGATTTTGTCCTTGTCCAAACCCAAACCACCGGGGCCAAACCAGTAATCGAGAATGCCGACGGTCTGTTCCGGCGTAAAATCTTCGAGATAGAGATCTGAATTGCCCTCAACCAGCGCATCCTCACCGCCTGCTTTATTCGGCACGCCGCCGCCTGCCAGATTTTGCCGGCTGGGCGCCCAGGTGTTATTGTGCGAGATATAGTAATCCCAATCGGCAAAATTATGCGCATTTGTTGCGGCGACCTTACCGAGCAGGGGAAACCCCCACATACCCTGCGCCCTCGGATAGTTTTTCTGCAATTCCTGCGCTTCATACGCCCAATTACTCACGTAAACATTATTATACCAATCCGGTGCGCTGGTGAGTTTTTTTTGCCAATTGTGTTTTGTGCTATTGTTGCCGCTGCTCTCGCGTAAGAGATTAACGCCGGAGTCTTTGATGCGCGTCCAATCCGCTTTTGATATTGGTTTCTTTGGATCGTCGGAAACTGAATTGTTTTTTCCATAAAGGTAAGGTGAAATGGGTTTTCTGTCTGCGGCAACATCCACCTGAATGTCTACCGCCAAAAGTTGAGAGAAAAACGACAGACAAATTACAATGGTTCGCATCCTGGATTCCTTTATCTGTGATGGCCTACTCTTGCTTTTTATAGGGATTCCCAATATCCCCGTCCAACAGGATCATTTCGTCGTTAGCAAATGCGCGAAAATTATTGGCCGTGGATTCGTCAGGCGTGGGCACGTAATAATTGGAGGCATTATTGACCCAAAACATCATAAACGACAGCTCCAACTGATAGGTCTGCAGCGCGGTTAAATAGAACCGCGTATACAAATCGCTGGGTTTTGGATTATTGCGATAACCACATTCCGTAAGCGCGGCCAGTTTGTTATGCGTTTTGGCGTAATTCGAGATGATGTTTAATTTCATTGCGGCAGCATTGATTTTGTTATTCTCAAAATCACTGTAATTGTCCATGCCGACCAAATCGACATAATCATCGCCGGGATAACGTTCCAGGTATTCTGCCTCGGAATTAAATCCATTATCCGGCGCAAATGCATAAATGACATTGTGAATGCCCAGTTCATCGCGCAGAAAAGTGACGGTGAACTTCCAGTTCTCGATAAACTGTTCCGGTGTGCAGTAGGGCTTGCCCCACCAGAACCAGTTGCCGTCAAATTCGTGAAAAGGTCTAAAAATGACCGGAATCGGTTCGCCATTTGGCCCTTTTAATTCTTTTAAAACCGAAGCCACCTTTTTCAACACGGATTTATAATAACTGTGCCGGGCTCCGTTGCGCAAAATGCTGGCCATACATTGCTCGGCGATTTTTTTGCGCTCGGGATCCCCATTGATCGAAAACCAGTCATAAGTGATCGGATTGCGGAAATGCCAGGTAAAATGGGTGATCAGACCTTTTTCATAATTATTACGGGCCTGTTCTTTGATGATGGTTTCTTGTTCGGCGAACCAGGAACCGGGCGTGTTCTGAATATCAGTGATGAACATAAAATCCAATCCCACTACCAGGGGATGCTGGCCGCAGGTCATTTTCATATCCGTCATGTCGGGGCCGCCCTGATCCAGATGCCGGCCGGTGAACGCATCCTGCTGACCGAGCATAACGCCGCGTGCCATGTTCTTTTTCATCGAATTGAGCAAATTGACGGTTTCAGCCGTAGCGTTTTTATCGATCAAAATATCGTTCTCCACCGGCACCGAGATGCCTGGGCCGGTAGAATCTTTGCCGCAGGAAATCAGCAGAATTATAAATAGCAGTGGGAAAACGGGTTTTTTAAACATATTCATATCAATCAACTTCTCATTATTCAGAACATATCGGTTTAACAATAAAATAATCAATCCTGAGATGAACATCCTGTTTGCAGGTAAAACGAATGCGATTATCTCCGGCCTTGAGATTTACCGGGCCAAAATTTACAACGTGCCAGCCATCGGTTCTGGTGACGGGCAAACCATCCCATCCGGCCAGCATTTTGACGCCCACCAGGACATCGGCTTTGAAATCGTTTTCAGCGGACATGCGGATTTTCAGGTTTGCTTGCATATCATTGGAAACTTGCGCCAACACTTCAACATAATCTTGGCTGACATCAAAACCTGTCACATAGCCGTCGCCGGAATAATCCGGATAATCGGTCTCGACAAACGTTCCGGCCAAGCGACCACCCGCGAGTTTGCCGTTTTCGGCTTCCAGAAGAATAGTGCATATGACCGGTTCGCCATTGGTGATGCCGTTCGGATCGGGAATGATAGGTTGAATGGTGCCATCCGGATTGTAATGGAGAACATCCGCCATTAAATTTCGCACTTCGCTCATCCCGCCGGAAACGATAGCCGAGTGGTGAAACGCCAGCCATTGGCCTTTGAACTGGATGATGGAGCCGTGATTGGTGCCGGAATGGCCCTCAAATACCGGGATGTATTTGTCCATGGATTTATAGGGACCCAACGGTTTGTCGGCGATTGCATAGTACATTTCCTCCGGCCACTGACCGTTGGGCAATCCGGGGTAGGAGAGATAATATTTGCCCTGGTATTTGTGCACCCATGGGCCCTCAAATACCTCAAACAACTGGTCGGTTAAATCGACTCGGGTTTCGGGAATTGCGGACAGTAAATCATCGGTTAGCTGAACCGCGCTGCACTTGCCGCCGGCGCCCCAGAACAAAAACGGCGTATCGTCGTCATCGACATACAGGCACGGATCCTGGCCCCATTCGACGCCCTTGATAAATCCGATGTCGGTAAAAGGTCCCTGCGGCCGTTTGCTGATTGCCAGGCCGGTTCGAAACATGCCGGTGGCGGCTTCGATCATACAGTAGACCAGATAATATTGTCCGTGCCGATACATCGCATCAATCGCCCAGGCGTATCCGATAGCCCAGTCCGCATCGTCAACAGAGAACACGCGTCCATAATCCGTCCAGTGAACCAGATCGGTGGTTGAGAAGACATGATAATCGAACATAGTGGCGTGATGATTCGTGCCCGGCACATCATGCGATGTATAGAGCCAGAGTCTATTGCGATCAACCGGCCAAATGTGCGCGGACGGATCGGCCGCATATATATGGGTGAAAAGCGGATTACGTGCGTGCACAGGGTGAATACAAGCGATAAGTGTCGCCAACAAAAGTACGGTATGGAGAATAAAATTTCTGTTTTTCATGTCGGCCTCATAAAAATAGTATTGCTGGTCGAATTCTGTTGACTCGAAAGCTGTGGCAACGGATCGTTTGAGGTTAGGATTTTTAACGCAAGAAACAACGCGGCGTGGTACGAACTAGTTTTTGTGGATTGGAACTCGGGAAATCCTCACGTTGTGTTTTTCCTGCATTTTGACAAACCAGAATTCTTAAAGTTTTAATATAATGACAGCACACGTTAGAAAGAATAGTCAATCTTGCTAAAATATACGAGTATCCTGCTATTGACGCAAGTTTTTACGGTATTCGGCGGGTAGAAAGCCAGTCACTTTTTTGAAAATTCGGCTGAATTGAACAGAATCGGTAAAGCCGGACTCGCCGGCAATGCGACTTAACGTTTCATCGCTGGAACTCATGCGCTCAATGGCGTAAGCGATGCGCAATTCGTCACGATACTGCAACGGGGATTGCCCAACAATCTCGGTGAACAGATGTGAAAAGCGAGAGGTCGACAGATTACACAGCGAGGCAAGGATGTCAACCTTGAATTGTTCATGGTAATGCAGGTTGATATAATATAGCGCCTGTGCAATGAGACTGGCTTGCAACGAAAAAAGTTTCTTGCTCTCGTTTATCTGCGCAAGTGTTGCATCAGCAATGCTAACCAGCACCTGCGCCATTTTCGGCACAATACGCAAATCCCAATGTTTGTCCTGTTTCTCGTACAGTTTTACAATATCGTGCATCACCTCAACAAGATCAGGGCGATTTTTCAACACCGGGGGAAATCCCCGGCGAACGGCCAAAAACGGCTTTAACAAGCGAACATCAGTGATGTGATATGAAAACGACTGCACCAGAGTGGTCGGAAACATAACGATGTACATATTGAGCCGACTCTCCGGGGCATTCATGTGCCAATGCGGGATACTTGGATCGAAAAAAAAGATATCACCGACTTCCAATGCGTGTTCCGTGCCATTCAGGTTGATGGAGCCCTCACCTCGAAAAACAGAGCCGAATTCCAAACCATTATGCATGTGTAATCCACGAAATGGCCCATAACCATCGGTTTCGATGGCCCAAATGGGTTCACTTTTAAAGTTGAGTTCTTCTTTGAATTGATGAAAAACCGACATAAGACTATTCTGTGAAAAACAGATGTTGAGAATCAGGAGTCAATTATAAATGACTTTTGATCGTGTGAAGGATATACTGTTATCTTCACATTTCTTTATTCAATTTTCTGATTAATTCTAAAACTTTAGCGCAATAATTGCCAGGGGATATGCTTAAATAACGGTTTAGTTTCTCTTGCGGATTAAATAAACCCAAAAAAAGCATTCCCCTGACATTTAAATACCTTACTATATATCCAATAAAATAAAAAAGTTTATCGAGCAAGTCAATAGCCAATCATGGCAGTTCCCGGATTTTTCTGCTCGTTGTCCGATCTGTGGTGGCAGTCACTGTGCTGTCAGAATTGGTTTTTATTATCGTAAACAAGTTTGTATTGATCGTATGATTTTTTATGATCTGCCTGTTCCCCGATGGCTGTGCAGACATAAAGGGATGAAAAACTCCCGACATCGCACTTTTTCCTTGTTACCGTACTTTTTGGCTCCCTTGTATCAGCATGATCTTTATATCATGCTGGATACTCTCAAACATCAAAACTGTGGTCCCAAATCTACTTTTACCCAAACAAAGGATATCATTCGTTCTTTGGGACTCAATGATGACATTCCCTTGGAAAATTTGTAGACACACCATTGCTGTTTCCATTCCGGTTCAGGAATTCCCCGAACCTGGCCTGCATGGGCCGGTAATACTGATCCATCCAGCATTGTTCCGGTAACACAAAATACCCAGTCGGCGAATAATCATGCTTTTCCAGGATCCTGATTTTGGCCGATGCCATATCGATTTCAGGATACTCATTATCCCAATGGTTCTGGAGTTCCGTCGGTCGGGAGTTAGTGAGCCATGTAATCTCTGAAGCAACCCACACACCTCCTACTTTCAGGTAACGTCGCCAGTCCGCCCGGTCCCTGCCGATGGCCTTCCTTGTGTAGGTCGATCATGAGTTTGTAATCATCCATAGTCTTATCCTTCTTTCACTGAGAGGCGAACAATTTGCTCACCGGCTTGTTTCATGACGTTCCGGCAAGCGTCTGAAGACAGAAATGGGTTTGTCTTTTCGCACCGTTGGGTAACGGAGAAAACGTTCTCAAATATTTGGCACCTTATATCTTTCGTATTGCTATTTCCG
>JAFGKD010000013.1 GCA_016928775.1 Candidatus Zhuqueibacterota bacterium
AGTATTTTTCGCGCCCCTTCGGCATGATCAGTTTCCGGGAAAATATGTATCAATTCGCTGAGTACGGTGTCGGCAAGAACGGTGTCGGCTTTAAATTTTCGAAAAGCATAGGATAGGGAATAGAGTGCTCTGGCAACGTGTGTGCTGTCAGTTCTTTTTTCAACGACGACCTGGTAATATTTTATTGCCGAATCCGGCTTGTCAAATGCGAACAACAGGACCTCGGCCAGAGCCAAATATTTGGCGGACAGTTGAAATTCTTTTTCTCGCGCCTCTTCTTCTGCGCGCTGGGCAAGGGCGGCACTGTCAAGCTGTGTGGGCATAAACAATGTGCTATCGATTTGGGTCGAATCGCCTGCTGCCATCTTTTCGGCCAGGCGTTCCTGCAACACGGCCTGGCGAGCCAGATCTGCGTCGGTCAGCTCACGCAACGTAAGTGGCGGCGGTCGATCCCGTCCGGTGTAATTAACCCACATGCCATCCATGCTGAGATTGATCGGACCGTCATCACGTTCCTGGCGCACATCACTTTCACCATCACCATTAAGCGAGTCCGCCTCAACATAACGCCCTTCGAGACGAGCAATATCATCTTCCAATTCTTTTAAAGTTCGGATGTTATCGGAGCGCTGCTGGGCGATCGGAGCGATGAGCGAGTTGGAAAACTCGCTGCGTACGAGGTCGTAATTTTCTTTTGCTTTTTGATAATCGCCAACGATATATTCCTCGATTTCGCCAAGAGAAAAATAGGAGCGTGCCGAAGCATCCGTGCGCTTGTGTTCTTCGATAATATTTTCATACCATTTGATCGCTTCCGACAAATCGCCCTTGAGCTGAAGGTTTGTCGCCAGTTCGAGCTTTATCCGGGGGATTCTTTTTTCATCAAATTCTTTCGAAAGCGCGGTTCTGAATGTTTTGATTGCGCGATCATATTCGCTATTCAAGCTGTAAGCTTGCCCCAATTTGAAAATTGCCTGTGATTGAAAATCTTCATTGGGAGAGATTTTAACAGCGCGACGCAATATGGCCGGTGCTTCCTCATAGCGTTCAAGTCGTATCAAACAATCGCCATATCTGTATTGGGCCATTGCTTTGATCAGTTTATCGTTCGCTGATTTTGCCGAGCTGGCAAAGTTTTCAGCCGCCAATTCGTAATTTTGTTTTTTAAAGTAGAGACCACCGAGCTCGTATCTGGCCTCCTCGCGAACTATTTTGGGAATATCCGGATCGCTGGAAAGTGCCCGAAGTTGTTCTTCAGCGGTGTCAAATTCTTCCAGGCCGATAAAAGTGCGCGCCTTCAACAGTCTTGTTTCCGGGATAAAATCGCTGTCCGGATAATTGGCCAATATCTCATCGAATTTACGCATCGCCTTTTTATAGTCACGGCGATAATAAAAGCATTTGCCAATGAGAATCAAGGCATCATCAAACCATCGGCTATTGGGGAAATATTCCAGGACGCGAGAAGAACGTTCGATCGCCTGCTGGTAATTTTGCATCTCCTGCTGTGAGGCGCGATTTTTCGTATCTTGCACCGAACGGCCAGCCTTTCTGAGCTGTTCCTCTTCTTCGGGTGAAAGCTCGACAACTTGCGTTTTCTCTCTTTTTTTGCGCTCTTTTTCCGCCTCTTTATAAAATTTCTTGGCATTATGAAAAGTGTTATAATAGGCACATTGTGTTGAGAGCAGAACAAAGAGTATAAACGGGATTATGTAAAAAAGCTTTCTCATCTAATTTATCGCGTTGATCTTATTCTTCACAGCATTCCACAACTCTGGCAGAATTTCGCCCGCTTTGCCACGATAGCTGACATCAACATAATTGCTTATTGTCGTGGTATCGAGATTAATCTCTATAACAAAAGCACCATTATTTTTTGCTTCGATGGGCAGATAAGCAGCCGGATAGACGGCGGCCGATGTACCAATGGAAAAATAAACGTCAGCCTCTTGCGCTGCTGCATAAGACATGTCCAGAATATCAATGGGCAGCATCTCGCCGAACCAGACAACATCGGGCCGAACGAGTCCGCCACAGTCACATCGAGGCAGCTCATCCAGTTTTATATTCTCAATCAACCGACCACACTCGTTACATCTGTTGCGCAATATGCTACCGTGCAATTCATATACGATTGTGCTGCCCGCTTTTTTGTGCAAGCCGTCGATATTTTGCGTACTTAACGAGAAATCCGGGTAAAACTTTTCCATTTCCGCCAGGATGATGTGCGCCGGATTTGGCTGTACCTGTTCGATGATCGTTCGCCGATGCTCATACCATTCCAGTACTCTGGCGGGATTCCGCAGGAACGCCTCCATGCTCGCCAATTCATCCGGCTTTAGCTTCGTCCATATGCCGTCTTTACCTCGAAAAGTTGCGATGCCACTTTCAGCCGAAATACCGGCTCCGGTCAGTACGGCAACTTTTTTTGCATCAACGAGGCGATCCAGTACATTGTCGCTTATTTCGATCATAGCTTCACAATCAGCAACAGTTTATTTAATTACTTTGAGTTAAATATGTTCCATCGAACAGAACCTTTTCAAAATAAAAAGTAATATTTAAAGAGTCAATACAATTTCAGAATATCTTGTCTCGCGAAAACTGTAAAACAATGTAACACCTGTATTTATTTTAACAATAACTTAACATTATATTTGGATTCTTGCTCTTTTTTTTGTATATATGCACTTATTTCCAGCTCATTCTAACTCATTATTTATAAGGAACATCGAGAAGACAGCCAGCGTGTAAATTATAAAAATATTTTTGCCCAATTTTTGCATGCGCCAAAACAATTGATTTTTTAACATAAACTTAATATAGAGAATGAATAGATTATCGCGTCGAACAATTGGAATTATCACTCTTGCCATTCTTGTGGTGCTGGTTATTTTTGCCTTATTTATCGAGTTCAATCATGTCGTTCGAGGACCAGCACGTTTTGTCGCCTATTCTGAATGGACGCTGATCAATTCTGAACAAGACAAGCTCAAAAGTCAGCATTTTTATAACGGGAGTCGCTACAAAAATGATATATTTCTCTTTCATTTTGAACGCCCGGATTTCATTCGCTTCAGTCTGAATGAAAAATTGCAGATTGGCACTCTGGTCAATGCTGGAGATGTTGTCGCACAGCTCATGTCATCGGAAGATGATATTCGGCTTGCCACAATAATAGGACAATTAGACGAGGTAAAAGCCAGCCTCTTAGCCTTTCGCACCGGTGAAAAAAAAGCGATCCAGGTCGAAGCACAAGAAGCGCTGAACTATGCCCAAGCGAAATTGGCGGCGTACGAACCAATACTCCAGCGCCACAAGGAATTGCACGCGCAAAATCTCATCAGTGATCAGGCGCTTGATACGACTTTGGCGCGATATGATCTGTACAATATAGAAGTATCCCTTCAGGAAGCACATTTATTAAGCACCAAAACTGGAGAAAAAGAAGAGACAATTTCTATCATTGCTGCCCAGGTTGATGCCATTGAAAATCAATTGGATATTTTCAAACAAAAGCTTGAGGCCATGACGATCAAATCACCGATTAGTGGTATCCTGGTTCAGCCTGATCTTATGCTGGGAGAGTTGTGCCATATATGTGAAATCGATTCCATCATTGTACAAATGCCGTTGGCAGCATCGGATGTCAAATATGTCCAGGTCGGCATGCCGATGAGCGCTCATTTGCCAAGTACGGGCAAAAGCAGTCTTGAGCTGAATGTACTTGATATTAACTATAACGCATCCATCATCAATATGCAGCCGATGTATATGGTGACGGCGGTAGCGCCAAATATCGATGGCCGAATTATGCCGGGCATGACCGGAAATGTTAAAATACATGTTGGCAAAATGACGCTTTTTGCCAGGCTCGCTGATGCATGGGCCAGATTTCGATTCAACAGATAAAACAACGATGTGAGGACAGGAACAGTCTTGAGAGCACCAACAAAAAGCGGCCGTAATGAAATAAAATATTATATTGAACCAGCGATGGTGTACCCAATCCTGGATCAATGTCGAACTTATATAGAACATGACGAACATGCTTTGAATCGCCCGGATTATCGCTACACAATTCGCAGTCTCTATTACGATTCGCCCAAACTCGATTTTTATTGGGAAAAGATGGATGGCATCAAAGTTCGGCGAAAGCTGCGTATTCGCACCTATAATGAATACAACAAAGATTCGGTCGCTTTTTTAGAGATCAAGCGCCGCTATGGTACTGTCATTGTCAAAGAGAGAGCAAAATACAATTTTGATGAGATTGTGAAGATAATGACGTCGCCGGAGAGAATCTGGTTGACTTATGAGCAGAGCACAAATCATTCTCTCGTTCTCGGCAAGTGGGTGGATAACATCGTGCGATGGTCGCTCGAGCCAACCATTCTGGTCGTTTATGAGCGCGAACCCTATGTCGGACGGTTCAGAGACGAAAACGATGTTCGTATTACGTTTGATTATAATGTCAGAGCGAGCTATACCGAATCACCGGCTGAAATATTTCTCGAGGATAATATGACACCTGTCGTTTCTGATCGTGTTATTCTTGAGCTCAAGTTCAATCACTTTATGCCAAAATGGATGCGTCAAATGGTTCAGAGGATGAATCTGAAGCAGCGATCCATATCCAAATATTGCATGGGTGTTGATGAGGGAATTTTTAATAATTAAGAGGACATGAATGCAGCCCCTACAACCCACCATTTTTGACGCCTTGTTACAAAGTGTTCCAACGATATTTGTTTTTGATGTTATAATCAACATTGTTCTCGCGTTCGTCCTGGGATTTTTCATCGCCGCTATATATCGTTTGACCTACCAGGGATATGCCTATTCCGCAGCTTTTGTCAATACGCTCATCATTATTTCGATGGTGACGGCGATTGTCATCATGGTCATTGGCAACAACCTGGCGCGCGCGTTCGGCCTGGTCGGCGCAATGTCGATCATTCGATTTCGTACCGCCGTCAAGGATACAAAAGATATCGCCTTTGTTTTTTTCGCGCTCGCCGCCGGATTGGCGACCGGTGCCGGCAGTCATATGGTCGGTGTAACAGGGTGTATATTGGTAGGTGTCGTTGTTCTGCTTTTGTACCTGTTTAATTTTGGCGTGATTACGCGAAAAGAGCTTTTGCTGCGATTTTGGATGGAACCTGTTGAAGATGAGACGCCGCCTTATTTGAAAATATTTGAAAAATATTTAAAAACACATCGACTCATTCATATGCGCTCAGCACGACTCGGTCAGTTTCTCGAACTTTCATTTCATGTGAGATTTAAGGAAGACGTAAACCATCAGAAACTGATCCGAGAACTCTCGATCATCGAAGGTATTGAACGAATTTCGCTCGTTCTTGGCGAAACAACTGACGATGTTGGCGCCTGAGACAATGCAATATCAGACCCGGGTACACTTTTTCATAAATTCGATAACATATTAATATGGACTGCTATTTACCATAATATCTGCTCCCTCACGAGACATCTTTTCCGGCTTCAACCCAATACAGGTCCGGCTTTTCAACTGTCTGGATTTCGGTGAAACCAACATGACGTAAAAGCGCCTGCAAATGTTCGGATTTGGGTAGCTTGTCGAATGTGACAACATTCGGTATCCGGGCGTGGTAATGATTTAATTTACGCGAGCAGCAATTATGAAAGATAAGCACTTTGCCGGATGGTTTGAGGATGCGCAAAAACTCAACCAGCGCACGCAACGGATTTTGAATGTGCGGAAAGGTGGAATAGCAGACAATCTTGTCAAATGTTTCATCGCGAAATGAGACGGCACAGGCATCCGTACAAACGTAATGAGCATGTTCTGCATTTAACATTTTCCTGGCGCTAGAAAGCATGTTGTCGGACAGATCGGCGGCCACAACTCGCCCGGTTTTTACCAATGTGGACAGCGGCACTGTCAGTGCACCTCGACCGGCGCCAATATCCAGCACCATATCATCCTCTTTTATGCCAAAATATTGCATGGCATATGCAAGCGATTGTGCGGGCGTTTTATTATGCCACGTTTCGGCCAAATCATTAAAAAAAAATCGATGCTCTCTCGACATAGCTAACAACGGAATGCAAATAAAGGCTCGTGTTTAATCTTGCTCACAATGACTGGAACAACTAATATTATGGCAATGACGCCCGGCAATCCCTGAATGACCAAAAGTATGGAAAACACCTTACCCGATAATCCGAGGATGGGAGCCAACACCATCACAATAAAAAATAAAATAAATCGTGATATAAGCAAGCCAATTAAGAGAATCCAGGCCAGGCCAAATTTTGTGTAGCGATACAAAATCCCGATAGTTCCGGTGAGAAAAATTAATTCCACCACGATAACGTGCATAAAAGGCGGCGATATCGGTGGCATACCGGTCATAAGCGAAGAAAGCAACGGCGCTAACGTGCCGATCCCGATGGCTAATGGAAGGCTGACAAAAAATGCGGCAGCCGCTATAGGCCAAAACATGGGCAGAAAAATTGCGCCCAAATTCACAGCATGAAACAGGATTGGAAACAAAATGCCAAGCGCGATAAACATGGCGCTGAGCGTCAATTGTTGCGTTCGTTTTTGCATCGAGACCTCAGAAAGAATAAACGATTTCAGCCATAAAAGTTCGCCCCGGCATGGGGTAGCCGTAAAGAGTTTGATACTCTTGATCTAAAGCATTTTTGAGCGACAATTTGAGCCCCATGGTTTTCCAAATCGCAATGTTTGTGGCCACATTGATCAGTGTATAGTCAGGCAGTTTATTTTGGCGTGCATCGCTGCCGTAAAGCTCGGCAGCGTGCATGATGGTTGTCATCAGCTCGATCCTGCCAAAATCATATGCCGCATAGAGTGACAATTTCTTTTCCGGTGCGCCCTGGGTTTCATTCCCAAGATTTATATCTGACCAGGAAGCTGACACATTGAGCGATGTTATTGGACGCCATTTGGCTGCAATTTCATAGCCAGCGTGAGTGAATTCACCAGAGTTCACAAACTTGGACGGCCTGGCTGAAAAATCCTGCCGAATGAGGTTACTACCCCTGGCCTGGAATAGCACAACTTCAACGTGCGCCGTCGTGCCGATACCCTGGGTGATACCCAACTCATAGTTCCACAGATTCTCGGGCAAAAGCTCCTCATTGCGCGGTGGAAATACATACAGCTCACGAATTGACGGGCTGCGAAAACCCTTGGCAGCAGAGAGTCGTATAGCAGTGCTTTTCGCTGCATTGGTAACCAGACCAATCTTGGGCAAAAGTTCGGCGCCGTAAAGTTCGTGCTGCTCGACACGAAGGCCGGCCGAGGCAATAAAACGCTGCCAGAACAATTGCTGCATGTGGATGTACGGTGCCCATTCCGTCATAAAGCGTTCAGAGTAATCAATGAACGGCACCTGATTAAGGGATTCCTCGGCGTCGCCGCCGTATCGTTTATAATCAAATCCTGCAGTTGTTGTATTGCCCGCCCACAAGGCGGCATTGTGGTACATCATAAGGCCGATGGTTTGATCATTCGAGCGCCAGCCATCATAAATTTTGTGATGCCCAAAATTACCGTGTAACTTTACATAAGAGTCACCCAAACGACTTGAATGATTGAGCGTCACATCAGCGCCGGAGCGACGGATGTCGTACCACTGATCCGCAGCCGATTTATCAATTGTTCCGGGATCGAGCAGGTACACATCACTGTAATTGGCGTTAAGTTCCAGTTTGGTCTTGGCGCTAAAAGCGTATCCCAGATGAACAGTTGAAAATGTTCCATCATAGTTCGAGTTTTCACGGTGCCCGTCCGTTCGTTGTGTACCCAGAGTGACAAAGTAATCAAAAGGGCCAATTTTGCCACCATGATTCAGATAAAGTTTGCCGCTGTTGTAATTGCCAAGACCACCGCGAATCTTTGTTTGAAAGCCGTCTTGCCGTACTTTTTTCGAGACCAGATTGATGACCCCGCCCATGGCATTGGTGCCGTAAAGAAAAGATGCGGGACCGCGTACGACTTCAATTCGTTCAAGCCCTTCGAGTGAATAGGCGTCGGGTAAAGGATGACCCATCATTCCCATAATATCGGGTCGACCATCGCGCAAGACGAGCACGCCGGTGACCGGAGAGCCGCCCACGCCACGGATCGAAATGCCACCGGCAGCACCGTAAGCAACGCCGTACCCCATGACCGCACGTTCGGTAATAAAAACTCCCGGCACATGGTCTTTCACCAATTCAAGCGCCGAGCTGGAGATGGATTGTTGAATCATTTTCGCATCAACAACCGAAACACTCGCGGCGATGTCGCTTTGTGCACCCTCTACCTTTGTTGCTGTAACCACGACCGGATCAAAGCGATATTTTACAGAATCAGCACCACTTTGTGCATGCAGATGACAAAATAGCACGATTGTCAATGTTGTCAAGGTCAAAAGCGGATGTTTCATGAATAGATCTCCCTGTTTGTTTATTTCAAGTTCTTCCCGGTCGTGGTCATCACCAAACTCCCGTGTTTAACGCCTTTGGTGCCGATTAATTCGTTGGCCAATTTTCTGAGTACCTTGGCACACCCGCGCACAGCGGATACTTCGAGGCTGTTGTCATCATCCAGTTGTACGTGCATGGTGGAAATAATCTCCTGCAACGGTCCCTTTGTTTGTGCCAATTTTTTTGTGATGCTGTTGAGTTTTTGATCAACGATCACGGTGAGCGTGCCAACCACTTTGTCACGGGGATCTTCCCATTCGTCGCGGATGAGACTATCACGAATAAGATCGCGAATAGCCTCGGAACGATTCGCATAGCCTTTTTTTTGAATGAGCTGATCAAATTTATCAAGCAACGCCTGATCGAGGGAGACGCCAAAACGTATTAGTGAACTCATTTTTATTAATCCCAGTGTGCTACGATTTGATAAAAAGTAGCACGATTAACTGCCAATGTCAAGCAAAAGTTTTAAACCAGCAAAACATTGACGGAAAAACTTGTTTCTAATATTTTTTCATGCTATAATAAACCAACTTTTCTACCCTCCCATTAAACAGGAGCGGCTTTATCATGCATAAATTTGTCCTTGTCACCCTTGTTCTTACTCTTGTTGTCATGACCTGTACAACAGAGCAAAATGCACCCAAAAAGCAAACCGGATACTGCCTCATTTCCTATAACGTCTGGTATGGATTTACCCGGGTGCCGGAACGAAAGCCGGACTGGCTGCTCTGGATGCAGGAGCAAGCGCCGGATTTTGTTGCATTGCAGGAATTAAATGGCTACGATGTCGATCAATTAAAAGAGGATGCCCGACAATGGGGACATGACCATTCGGTCCTGCTGAAAGAAGATGGCTTTCCCACCGGCCTCACCTCACGATTTCCAATTCAAGATGTAAAAATCTACCGCGACGGTTTTCACCACGGACTTTTGCGCGCAACAATAAATCGTTTCTATTTTTACGTCATTCATCTGCATCCGAGCAATTGGCAGTTTCGCCATCAAGAAATAAGCCGCATTCTTGCAGATATTAGGTCTCTGCCGAAAAATGCATCGATTTTCCTGGTCGGTGATTTTAATACCTTTTCGCGTCACGACTCGTTGTTTTATGCCCATGGTCGATTGGAACCGTTTTTTCAAACGCGTGATGCCGAATATAATGAACAGAACTTGAAAAACGGCACGCTCGATTATACGGTGCTGGATCAGCTGATGAATGCCGGATTCATCGATCTCGAATTTTCCCAGCGTGGTCAGGACTATCAGTTCACCGGTTCGTTCCCGACAAAAATAGAAAAGCCCGGAGACCATGGCAGCCAGCGCCGGCTGGACTATGTCTTCGCCACAGCTAATCTCGCCGAACGTATTATACGCGCGGACATCGTGGCTGACGAAAGAACCTGGCGGCTTTCGGATCATCTGCCGATGTTGGTCGTTTTCGAATGAACGTCTGCTTGCTCTTACGTTCAAGCATGCGAGATGCGCCAGAGCAAATCAAGGCCTAAATTTTTGCAAATTAAAAAATAAAAAGCTATATTTATCCATTCAATTCGAAAAGTGAGAACTGGAGAAGCTATGAAAAATCGACACCCCAAAGGATTGGTTGTTTTGTTCTTTACTGAAATGTGGGAACGATTCAGCTTTTACGGCATGCGCGCGATTTTTGTCTTGTATATGACAAGAGAAACCATGGGACAAAACCCCGGCATGGGGTGGGATAATACCGAAGCGTTAGCTTTGTACGGTTGGTATACCATGCTGGTCTATGTGATGGCGATTCCCGGTGGCATCATCGCAGATCGATTATTGGGACAGAAAAAAACTGTTTTTCTGGGTGGCTTGTTGATCATCGCGGGTCAGTTTGCCCTGGCATTCAATAGTCACATCGCTTTTTATGCTGGTCTGGTACTTCTTATCTCCGGGGTCGGATGTCTGAAACCCAATATTTCTTCAATGGTGGGAGGACTATACCGCGAAGGTGACTCGCGACGGGATTTTGGCTTTACCATTTTTTATATTGGAATTAATATAGGAGCCATGACAGCACCTCTAATTGTCGGCTACATCGGCAATGTCTACAATTGGCATCTGGGATTTGCGTTGGCAGGTTTTGGCATGCTTTTGGGGCAAGTCGTGTACATCTGGGGACAAAAATACCTCAAAGATGTCGGCAATTTGGTGCCGGTTAACAAAATTGAGGGCACAAACAAACATGTATCGTTGACCAAAATCGAAAAAGATCGTATTGTTGTGCTGCTCATTTCATTTCTCATCGTAATCATCTTTTGGGCCGCCTATGAACAGGCCGGCGGCTTGATGAATCTCTATACAGAGGAGAAAATCAACCGTGTCGTTTTTGGTTGGGAGATCCCCACAGCACCATTTCAATTTGTCCCTGCCTTTTTTGTGGTCGTTTTTGGCGCACCGGTCGCTGCTTATTGGCATCGGCGCCAAAGAAAGGGAAAGGAAACGTCAGCTTTGTTCAAAATGGCTCTCGGTATCATGATCACCGGAAGCGGATTCCTCATGATGTCAGCGGCAGCATTGCAGGCTAACACCGGAATGAAAGCCATGCTGATCTTTTTGATTTTGTCCTACTGGCTGCAGGTCATTGGAGAGCTCTCGTTGTCACCCGTTGCCTTGTCTTTCATCACCAAATTGGCGCCAGCTAAATACAGCTCCATTATGATGGGCGTTTATTTCGCCGCCACCGGCCTTGGCAACAAGGTCGCGGGACTGGTCGGACAAATCGCACAAAAAGCCGGGGAATTGGAGGTCTTTACCGGCATATTTATTTTTTGCGTCTTATTTGGTTTGCTCTTGTTAGTCTTTTTTCGAAAGCTCAAAAAACTGGCTCACGGTGCCGAGGATATCAAAGAGGAGCCCCTTGTCGAAGGTGAGGCACAGGCCGTCATTGAATCCTGATATTGGAACATCCTGTGAAAAAACGAAAATTTATTGTACTGTCTCTTTTATTTCTGATCGGTTTTAGCGCTGATTTTGCCACCAAACAGATGGTTATGCGTCATGTCCAGGACAAATCAACCATAACCATTATAGACGGTTTTTTAGAGTTTTCCTATGTTGAAAACCGGGGGATGGTCTTTGGCTTTTTAAATAATGAACAGACTGGCTTGAAAAGATATGCTTTGACAGCTCTGACGCTTTTCTCGATAATCGTTATTGTGACGATTATTTGGCGCCTGCGAGAGGCACCTTTTATCTATCTTTTGCCATTCTTTCTGATTTTAGCCGGCGCCGCCGGCAATATCATCGACCGCATCAGGTACGGCCATGTCATCGATTTTATCCATATGCACTGGAAAGAGACGCTAGACTATCCGTGGCTTTATAATATCGCAGATGCACTGGTCGTCGTCGGGATGATGATATTAGCCGTTCTATTCCTGTTCAAAAAAGATGTCTTTGAGAGTCTGAACGCTGGTAAAAAAGCATAGTGTATTCACAGCAGTCTGCACATTAAATTGGCAAGAATCCCGAAAAAAAGGAGCTTTGAACAATGAAAGCCAAACGAATTTTGCTGATTGTTTACGCTGTTATTATTGCATCGTTTTTTTGCTCCTGTTCCTTTCGCGCAGAAAAACCCAATATTGTGATCATCTTTTTGGATGATTCAGGCTGGGCTGATTTTCCACCTTTTGCTGAGCCGGCCTACTCTACGCCGCATGTACAGCACTTGGCGGCTGAAGGATGTTGTTACACAAACTTCTATGTCCCCCAGGCTGTGTGTTCAGCCTCCCGTTCCGCATTGATGACCGGCTGTTATCCGGGACGTACCAAGGTTTTTGGCGCGCATCCGCCAAAAGCTCGCGGGCTCGATACACAATTCGCAACCCTCGGTGAGGTGCTACAAAAAGCGGGATACAAAACAGCGGTTTACGGCAAATGGCATCTCGGCGACCAGCCGGAAACGCGTCCACCGGCGCGCGGCTTTGATGAATCGTGTGGACTCATGTACTCAAATGATATGTGGGAATTTCATCCGGAAAATCCCGACTATTGGGGGCAATGGCCGTTGTGGTTTTGGGAAAATGACAGCGTGACGATCGACCGTATCACGGAAAAAGAACAGGCCCAGCTCACCACCTGGTATACCGAGCACGCCGTTGACTTTATCAAACGCCATAAAGAGCATCCTTTTTTCCTCTACGTGCCACACTCGATGCCACACGTGCCACTATTTGTCAGCGATAAATTTGCCGGAAAATCTGGCGTCGGATTGTACGGTGATGTGATGATGGAAATCGATTGGTCCGTCGGCGAGATAATGCATGCCCTCAAAGAAAACGGCCTCGAAGACAACACCCTGGTCTTTTTTAGCTCGGACAATGGCCCATGGATCAGTTATGGCAATCATGCGGGCGTCACACCCTTCCGGGAAGCCAAGGGGACGTCTTTTGATGGCGGAACACGATCCGCCTGTTTTATAAAATACCCAAAGAAAATAAAAGGCAATACAACCTCGGAAGCTGCTTTCTGCACCATTGATATCCTGCCGACCCTATGTTCTCTCGCGAGCGCCGAGCTGCCGGACAATGAGATTGATGGTTTCAATGTGTGGGATTTAATCGTCGGAAGCCCAGACGCAGTCAATCCGCATGACTATTATGCGTTTTCCACCGGCAGTTCATTTGAAGCCGTGATGAGCGGCGATGGCCACTGGAAACTGCACCTGCCACATCACTATCGAACCTTGCTGTGGCCGGGACACGATGGTCAGGCCGGAAAATATGAGCAGAAAGACATCGAAGCGGCGCTTTTTGATATGCGTCATGATCCTTACGAACAAAACAATGTAATTGATCAGTTTCCCGAGATCGCCGCGGAGTTGCAGGAATTCGCTGCTGCCCATCAGGCAAAATTTTACCGTGAATGAAGCAGCAATATCTGGTCTGCAGCTTTCAAACCACATAAACGGCAAGTATGGTGCGTGCCTTTTTTGGAATGTGCCCAACTGCGTTTTCGACTACGGTTCATCAAACAAGATACTATCCGGAGGTATTTATGAAATATGTTAATGTCCTTTTTTTGTTGTTCATGCTCATCCTGTTTGCAATTTCTCCATCCACACATCCGGCGGGTCTGGGAGTGAATATCAGCCTGCCCGAACGCGGCGGTACATTCGTCGACGTCGTTAAAGAAAATCACCGCTGGCTTGGTCCAAATACGTGGTCGCCTCTGGACGCGGGTGATTTTGATGAACAGGGATGGCCGATCGTGGATGCAATGCTCCTGATCGACGCACGACCTGTTGCCGAATGGGTCGGAGAAATTGACGACCCTGAAAATTACCGTTTTGATTGGGGCGGCACCTATGCATGCTCGTTCGAGGGCAAGGCATCGGTGCAAGGAGCGAGTCAAGTTACAATTCGAAATTATAATTATGATGCTACGTCCAATTTATCAACGTTTGAGGCTGAATTATCGAGTCCGACCGGTGATGGCTATGGCTTTTTTGCCATTGCTTTTCGGGAAACCCAAAGGACGGAGAGCGATGCCAAAGGTACCGGCATCACGGATTTTAAAATGATTCGTCCGGGTTATGATACCGATGCCGAGAAAATTTTCACAGACCATTTGATTCATGCTTTGACCACAACGCATTTTGCAGCGATTCGTTTCATGCCCTTCACTGGTGCCAATGGCGCTGAACCAGAGTATCCAGACGTCATCGAATGGAGTGAAAGAAAACTCCCCACAGACGCCTCGCAGGTCAGCATCGATGCAATCGGCAAACGTGAGGGTGCAGCCTGGGAATATGTTGTCGAACTTGCCAATCTCACAAATACTGATCCATGGATCAATGTGCCGGTTTCCGCCACCATAGAATATGTCACACAACTGGCAACAATGTTCAAAGAAAATTTACATCCTGATCTCAACATTTATGTCGAGAGCAGCAACGAAGTGTGGAACACGGCGCCGGGATTTGAGCAAACCCAATACAGCAAAGCGCAAGCCCAGGCACTTGGCATCGGAGAGCGCGAAAATCATGCTCGACGTACCATAGAGTTGGCGCAAATTTTTGAAAGTGTCTACGGAAACGGATCATTGAATACCACAGTGCGCGTCATTTTATGCAGTCATGCGCCGATGCTCAAATGGTGGGTACAGCCAATGCTGGACTATATTGAAAAAACGTATGGCGAACCGAATCAATACATCTACGCCCTGGCGTGTCAGACCTATTATAGCGGTGGTGCTGATGCTGGAGAGAGCGTCGACAAAATCCTGGCCGATTGTCGCAGCAGCATCACCAACCAGATGAACGAACCGAGCGGTAATCAAGCAGGACGCAAGCAATGGATCGCCAAGGCAGCCGAACTCGGCCTCGTTGGCGGATTCTGTTCTTACGAAGGTGGACCAGATCATGGGGGTGGCAGTACAACAAACATTGGTAGCCGGATCAACGCCGAAAGGAGTCCGGCTATGGCGGATGTCTTCAAATACAATATCGATGACGCCTTTTGGCAACTGGGCGGCAATCTCGCCATGCAATTTACCCTCACCAGCGCCTACAACCGCTACGGCTGCTGGGGATTGACCGATGATATCAGCAATCTCGATCGCAACCACAAGTTTCAAGCGGCACGGGAGCTCATCGAGATCGCTTCCCAGGTTCAAAGTCGAAAGCCAGTTTCGGATTATGAGTTAGCTGCCAACTATCCCAATCCGTTCAATCCGCAGACGACGATTGAATTTGCGCTATCGGATTGTCAACATGTCATTTTGGAGGTTTACGACATCACCGGCAAAAAGGTGAGAACGCTCGTGGATCAATTTTATCCTTCAGGTCGTCATACAGTTATGTGGGACGGGAACGATCAAAGCTCCCAGCCTGTTGCAAGCGGCGTGTATTTGTACCACATTCGCGCTGGATCTGCAGTACAGACGCGATCAATGGTGATGCTAAAATAAGGGTCAAACCAAACAGCTCTATGTGACATCACAACCTGGCGTCCTGCGGTTCCGGAAGTGATGAAAAACCTGGCACTCAAATATATTTTTATTTTGCCCGTTTTGGTCGATAAACATGCGTACAAGTGCCAAATAGCATCTCCGCTGTCTCCATCACCGTTTCCGATAGGGTGGGGTGCGGGTGGATCGTCAATTTTAAATCCATGGCATTCGCCGCCATTTCAATCGCCAGAGCGCCTTCCGAGACCAGCTCGCCGGCGCCGGAACCGACCAGTCCGATACCAAGAATTCGTTGTGTCTCCGGCTCGAAAAGCAGCTTGGTCATTCCATCAGTTCGATTCATGGTCAGAGCGCGACCCGAAGCGGCCCAGGGGAAGCGCAGCACCTCAACCTTGATATCCTGTGCCTGGGCTTCATTTTCCGTCAATCCGGCCCAGGCTACTTCAGGATCAGTAAAAACAACTGCCGGGATAGCCGCCGGTTCGAAAACAGCGCGTTCGCCGGCAATGGCATCAACAGCGACGTGGCCTTCGTGCGACGCTTTATGCGCTAACATCGGTTCGCCTGCAACATCGCCGATGGCGTAAATAGCGGGCTCGGCCGTGCGACGGGCGCCATCAATTTCGATGAATCCTTTTTGATTCACCCGAACCTGCGTGTTCTCGAGACCGAGATGTTCAGAATTGGGTCGACGGCCGATTGTCATCAAGACCTTGTCAAAAAGCTCTTGTGATTTTTCACCATTTTTGTTTTCCAGCGTCGCTTTGATGCCTTCTTTGACCTCTTCCAGCTTGATCACCCTGGTTTCTGTCTGTATGCTCTTAAATTTCGTTTCCAGGCTTTTTTGCAGCACCCGCACCAGGTCTTTGTCGGCGCCGGGTAAAATATTCGGCATCATCTCGACAACAGTGATCGCAGAACCAAGCGCGGCATAGACTGTTCCCATCTCCAGCCCGATATATCCGCCGCCGATCACTAACAGTCGTTCGGGAATGTCCGTTAGCTCCAAAGCGCCGGTCGAATCCATCAGCCGCGGACTGTCGATCCACAAATTCGGAATAATCGTCGGTCGAGAACCGGTCGCGATAATCGCACTGTCAAACTCGAGTTCGCTTTTCGAACCATCGACAGAGGTGATCTCGAGTGTCGTATTGTTTTTAAAAACAGCTTTACCACGAATGTGATTTATTTTCCGCTGTTTGGCCAACTGCCCGGTTCCACCGGTTAATTTTTTAACGACGCTCCCTTTGAAAGCGCGCAGCGTGTCGAGGTCAATTTTGGGCTCGGCAAACTCTAATCCCCAGTTTTTCGCCTCACGCGATTCATAAATGAGTTTGGCGACGTGCAGCAACGCTTTTGACGGAATGCAGCCGCGATAGAGACAAACGCCACCCGGATTCTCCTCCGGATCGACGAGCGTGACCTGCATGCCGAGGTCGGCCGCATAAAATGCTGCTGCATATCCGCCGGGGCCGGCGCCAATAACGACGAGTGAAATTTTGTTTGACATATTATCCTTCCAATATCAATGTAAACGGTTGTTCAAGTGCCTCAATGAGCCACCGGATAAACCGCGCGCCGTCCGCACCGTCGATGAGGCGGTGATCGTAGGACAGCGACAATGGCAACATCAATCTCGGTTCAAATTTTCCGTCGATATAGACCGGCTCGTAGGCGCCTCGGGAGACACCGAGGAGTGCCACTTCCGGCGCATTGAGAATCGGCGTAAAAGCGGTGCCGCCAATACCGCCGAGATTTGATATGGTGAAATTGCCACCCTGCATATCCTCCAGCGTTAGCTTGCGGTCGCGTGCTTTTGCCGCGATCCCGGACAATTCGACCGAGAGCTCGATGAGATTTTTTTGTTCGACATTCCGAAGCACCGGCACCAGCAGCCCGCGATCCGTATCCACGGCAACGCCGATATTGATGTATTTTTTATAAACAATCTCCTTGTTCTGCATGTCGACGCTGGCATTAAACTGCGGAAAAACCTTGAGAGCGGACGCCACCACTTTCAGCAAGATCGATGTCATGGTGAGTTTGCCGCCGGCTTGCTGCACTTTGTCGCCATGTTGCTTGCGCAGTTTTTCCAGTTCAGTGATGTCGGCTTTATCAAACTGGGTGACATGCGGTATGGTCGCCCAGGCAGTGCCGAGATGTACAGCGGTTTTATCGCGCACTTTGGTCATCGGCTCGCGCACAACATCTCCCCACCTGGAAAAGTCCGGCAGCGGCTGCGCAAAAACACCAGGCGCTGCTGCGGGTGCAGCCTGACGTTGTTGGTGCAATTTTTTCGAGTACGCCTTGACGTCCTCAATGGTAATGCGTTGCCCCGGACCCGTGCCGCCCACCTCGTTAATGTCAACACCAATTTCCCGAGCAAAACGCCGGGTAGAGGGAGAAGCTGCGGCAGCACGTTTGGCTGTCGGGGGTGCGGATGGCGGCGAAGGAGCTTGGGGAGAAGGTTGAGGCTGAGGCGAAGGCTGAGGGTGCGGGCGTGGTTTAGCAGCTTCGGTTGTATCCGGCTTTGGAGTTTGTATTTCTTTAGTCGGTTGTGCTTCCGGCTCCGCCTTTGGTTCCGCTTGTGGCTGGTGCGCGTCACCCGCCTGGACTCGAATGATAGTTTGACCTGTTTTTATCTCATCGCCATTTTTGACCAAAATTTCCTTCACAACACCCGCCACAGTGGATGGTACCTCCAGAACGGCCTTTTCCGTCTCCAGCTCAACAATGCTTTGGTCCACCCTAATCGAGTCGCCAACCGCGACGAGCACGTTGGCGACTGTACCGCCGGCAACGTTTTCGCCCAACTCGGGCACATTGACATCAAAAATGCCGGCACCACCCGATGGAGGTTGTTGTTTTGTTTCCACCTTTTTCTCCGCGACGCCGGGTTCAACCTTGGGTGCTTCAACGTGAACGATTTTTTCTTCCACTTCTTCAGCGTTAATTTTTTCACTGCTGTTGAGAATGATAATAGTCTGCCCCACAACAACTTCATCACCCGGCTTTATCAATATATCCTGCACAACACCGCCCTGGTCAGCCGGCACCTCAAGGACAGCCTTTTCGGTTTCCAGCTCCACAACGGGTTGATCTTTTTCCAACGTATCCCCTTGCTTCACCAGCACCGACGCGACAGTGCCACCAGTGACATTTTCACCCAATTCCGGGATTTTGAGCTCTATGGACATGTTTTAGTTCCTTCGCTAAGGTTTTGGTTATAAAGATTAAGCCGCCAAGGGATTGACCTTTTCAGGATCGATCTGCAAATCCTTCAACGCTTTTTTAAGCACTTTTGCATCCACTTTACCATCCTTGAACAGCATATAGAGCGCGGCATAGGTGATATATCGTTCATCCACTTCGAAAAAATCGCGCAAGTGACGCCGGCCGTCGCTGCGACCAAAGCCGTCGGTACCCAATGAAAACAACGGAAGTGGCAACCACTTGGCGATGGATTCCGGCAAGGCGCGGACATAGTCGGATGCCGCGATGATCGGACCTTTCGTTTCATTGAGAACACGGGTCACGTAGGCTTGTTTCTGTTTTTTATCCGGATGAAACATATTCCAGCGTTGCGTCTGAATCGCATCATTGTGCAGCTCTTTGTAGCTGGTGGCGCTCCAGACATCTGCTGCCACGTTATACTGCTCTGTCAACAGGTCCTGTGCCGCCAGGACACGATTGAGGATCGTACCACTGCCGAATAATTGAACTGATAACGCGTTATTTTTCAGCTCCGAGGACTTGAATCTGTATAAACCCTTCAGGATACGTTCCTTTATGCCCTGTTCATCGGGCATGGCCGGCTGGACGTAATTTTCGTTCATGACAGTTAAATAGTAAAAAACATTTTCCTGATCGACATACATACGTTTGATGCCGTCTTCAATGATCGTCGCCAATTCAAAGGCAAAAGCCGGATCGTACGCCTTTAAATTCGGGAAAGGATAAGCTAATAAATGGCTGTGGCCGTCCTGGTGTTGTAATCCCTCGCCGGCCAGGGTGGTGCGACCCGAGGTGCCGCCCAACAGAAATCCGCGAGCGCGCATATCGCCGGCAGCCCAGACGAGATCACCGACGCGCTGCAAGCCGAACATCGAGTAATAGATGTAAAACGGGATCGTATTCACGCCGTGCGTCGAATAGGCTGTTCCCGCTGCATTAAATGAAGACATGGCTCCGGCTTCAGTGATACCTTCTTCCAAGATTTGACCGTCTTTTGCTTCTTTATAATAAAGTAGCTGCTCACGATCGACCGGCTCGTACAACTGTCCGGTATGGGCGTAAATGCCCACCTGACGAAAAAGTGCTTCCATGCCAAAAGTTCGCGCCTCGTCCGGAACAATGGGGACAACAAGCTTGCCAATGTTTTTATCTTTGAGCAATTTGCTGAGAATTCGAACAAAAACCATGGTCGTCGAAACTTCCCGTTCCTGGGTACCCTGCTGGAATTCCTCAAACAAGGAAGCCTCCGGCATATCGATGGGTTTACTGATAGTGCGGCGAGTCGGCACATAACCGCCAAGCTGTTTTCGCCGTTCCTGCAAATAGCGTATCTCGGGGGTATCGTCAGCAGGACGATAAAAGGGCACATCATCAATATCATCATCGGAAATGGGAATGCCAAAGCGCGAGCGAAATTCGCGTAATTCCTGTTCGTTCAACGCTTTTTGCGAATGCGTTATATTTTTCCCTTCGCCGGCTTCACCGAGGCCATAACCCTTGATAGTGCGCGCCAAAATGACCGTTGGCGCCCCCTTGTGCTCCACCGCCCGTTTATAGGCGGCATTGATTTTTTCCGGATCGTGGCCGCCCAGGCGCATTTTCGCCAATTGTTCGTCGGACAAATGTTCGACCAACTGTAAAAGACGCGGATCGACACCGTAAAATTTTTCGCGCAAATAAGCGCCACCACGGACAGCATAGTTCTGATACTCACCATCGACGATTTCAGCCGCTCGTTTGCTGAATACGCCGTATTTGTCCTGTGCCAAAAGTGGATCAAAATCCGATCCCCAAATAACTTTGATCGTATTCCAGCCGGCGCCGCGAAACACTCGTTCCAGCTCCTGAATGATCTGGCCATTGCCGCGAACCGGACCATCCAGACGTTGCAGGTTGCAATTAATGACAAAGATGAGATTGTCCAGCTTCTCGCGCGCCGCCAGCGAGATAGCGCCCAACGTTTCGGGTTCATCAGTTTCGCCATCGCCCAGGAAAACCCATACTTTGGCATCATCCGGTGGTTTCAAGCCGCGATCTTCAAGGTAGCGATTAAAGCGCGCCTGGTAAATGGACATGATCGGCCCGAGTCCCATGGACACGGTCGGGAACTGCCAGAATTCCGGCTTTAATTGCGGGTGCGGATAGGACGGCAAACCCTCGCCTTCGTGACACTCGTGCCGAAAGTTTTTTAACGCCTCCACATCGAGACGATCCTCCAAAAAAGCGCGCGAGTAGATGCCCGGGGAAGCATGCCCCTGGAAATAGACCAGATCACCGCTAAAGTTCTCGGACGGCCCGCGAAAGAAATGGTTGAATCCAACTTCGTAAAGCGTCGCCGCCGATGCATAGGTTGAGATATGGCCGCCAACACCCTTTTCCACCCGGTTGGCACGCACAACCATGGCCATGGCGTTCCACCGAATAATGCTCTTTATGCGCCGTTCGATCTCCCGATTTCCTGGATAGTTTGGCTGTTCCTCCGCTGTAATGGTATTGATGTACGGTGTATTCGCGGTGAAAGGAATCTTGATACCCGACATCGCTGCGTGGCTTTGCAATTCCAGCAGCAGTTTTTGTACTCGATTCTCATCACCACTTTGGATGACATAGTCAAGCGACTCGAGCCATTCCTGCAATTCTATATTTTCTATGGCTCTCTGATCTTCTGTGCTCATCTTTTCAATTTCCTTCATGTCCAACCGTTTTTTAGTTAGATTCGTCTGGCTTTAAAAGTTTCAAAAATGGCGATATTTTTTCACAAATACCGCACACGTACGGACTATTCTGACAAAAGTTTGTTTGCCGCCAATATGCAAAAAAGATATGATGCAGCGCCGTTCATGACGTACTCGGATTGCTGCCATAAAAAAGGCCAGGGTTCTTTTAGTTCCGGGAAATCTGGCTGAATCAGGGCAGTGCCGGAGGCAACACCGCCCGGGATATAGGAATAATCCGCCCGATTTGCCCCATATGCTGTGGTTAAAGAGCGACTGCCAACTCCCGAAACAAATGATGTGTGCGAGCCGGGATGGCAACCGAGGACAAAATGGATGACACGAAATATATTTTCCCGATCGAACAATTCTGGAAATGCCTTGTGCAAAAAGTATTGCTTCATCGCATAGTTCTGCATGGACCACCCTGCTCCCCAGATCCTGGGCTGATAGGGAACGCCAAAAGGATTTTCCGAATTTTGCTTCTTGATCTCCTCATTATATTTCCGGATTGCTTTGAAAAAATCGTGATCAAAGGTATCATCATGCAATTCGGCAAAAACCTGGGCAACGGCCCATCCGGTTGCAGAGATTGATTCGCGAATTTCCGGCAAGAGTTCCACAAGCGCGGTGCGATACCTGGCGTTTTTTGTCAGTTTGAACAATTCGACAGCGGCGAGCACCTTCTCGGCAAACAGATTGCGCGGGACATATGCCGCCAGATGGCGTACCGGATTTTGTCGGCTCTCAAATGACCATATTGTTTCTGCTGTCTTTTGACATTCGGACGCCAGGTCAGAATTATACTTGCGGAGCACCTGACTTGCGGCGGCCAAAGCCGCCACCACTCGATATTCGAGTCCACTGTCACGATTGGTGAAAGCCCAGCGATCGTCCATACGCCCGCGACGATAGTTCGGGGCAGGTAGCACGTCCTCCGAGGCATCATAAACTTGATTGTCGGTCATGCTCATGGCATCCCCGAGATGGACGTACTGCTGAAGGGTTGGACAAATGATACCGATGATAGCGTGGCCTGTGCTTCGATAGCCGGCCAATAAATAGCGGACGCCGTGTTCAATTTGTTGCAGCATATCAGGTTGACCATCAGGTTGATGCAAGGCAACAAAGTTATCTTCTTGCACGACCGTGGTCTGATCAATCGTCACGTTAAAAGCTTCAAAAGCCAGGGCAAGGGTGTAGACAGTTTGCGCCTGTCCGCCAGTGGCGAGATCATAGTCGCCGGCATCGTGCCAGCCACCCTGATTCAAATCCGGAATGTGTTCAAAAGCTTTGTAACGCGACTCGGTTTTGTCGCCCTGGCGATAGCCGTCGAAATGCTCATGCGACGTTGGCGCTTGCAGGGCATCATCCATATGACAGAGTCCATGCCAGACGCGAAATCGGTCTCGTACCTCCATGTGACACATCTGTACCGGGAAAAATGTTTCAAGGGTCGGCTGCCAGACGTCTTTTAAATAAATGTTTTTATCTATTCGAAAGGGTGATGACCAGATGCCGTCATAATTGACGTAAAATATGCCGGATTCAGTAATCGATGAAAAATCCAGGGTAGCGTAATTATAGCGCAGATATCGCCCCCACCTTTTCGGTACCCCGGAAAACACTTTTTTTGTCCGTCCGTCCGGTAAAAGTTGTATAATGTCCGCAGTGCCCAATTTTTCTGCATATACGTCAAGTTCGATAATAGCGACCTTTTCCTGATCCGGATGATAGCCGACTTGCGAAAGCAGAATGACCGGGTCACGCTGCCACCCTTTTTTAACCCGCGGTGAGATGATCCACTCAATGGCGTTCTCGGTGGCACCGGCGGGCACCAGACTTCGAATGATAAACCAGCCGTTGTTATCTGGTTCGCGTCCATCATACAAGGCGAGTTCGCTCTGCCTGGATTCAATCAGCAGATGCTGCAATGGCGATTCCGGCGCAATTGAGAGACGTTGACCAACAGCGAGTGGCGCAATAGTGATATTTTTACTACGATTAAGCTGGGCAGCGCTATTCAATTGCCGCGGGAAAATGCCGCTGCTCGCATCCATGTGCCAGGTTTTGCCAAAATAGAGAGCCGGAAACAGCTCAAGGTTAAATCCCACCTTGCCCACCCATTGAAGAGGTAGTGCCTGTGCCAAATCAACGCTGATGAGAATATGTTCATCTTTTGCCTTGACCCGGATGGTATATGAAATATCGAGATCGCTGTATTCGCCGGACACCTGTATTGACTTGTTTTTTCGATCTGTCACGGGATCTTTAATCGTTGGAAGCGGATCCCACTGTCCAGGTGTCGGCTCCAAACGCAGATCACCATTCGTCGCAATGCGCTCATCGTGAAGAATGATTTCAACGCCGCCTTGATGTCCCTCGGGATAATGGTTGTTGAACACAAGAACGGACAAGCCACGTTGGGTAAACGTGGCATTGTCGTTCAAAACGAGCTGAGGATAAATCGGGGTAATCGTTGTGACAAAAATAAATATAATAAACTGTATACGCTTTATCAGCATTAATGAAAACTCCCGCCAGATTGATCAATTTTTGCATGTAGCTAATGATAATGAATTTAAGCGAGGTAAACAAGGAGAAATCAAAAAGCAAAAGCTCAATTTTACCCGGCAACCGCAATTTTAAAACGGAAATTTTCAAAATAAACAAAAGGAAAAGTGGCGCAAGATTCCTATTTTATTGCAGCTTTCAGCACTAACTTGAGGGAATCTTTTTCCACTGAAAAACAGGCGTAAAAAGAATCAAATCAGAAAATATCAAATATTCACTATCCAGCAAACAGTTGACAAAAAAAAGGACGGACCATGCCAGAGGCGATCGTACAACTCACAGCCGACGATTTTGAGGAAACCATTGATTTTCTCAACCTGGTGTTCTCGGAGCATCGTCCCACTGATCTCGCCACCCTTTTGCCCAAGCTTTATCAGCCGACAGACGAGCATATGCGGAATAATTTTGCCATCAAGCGCAACGGCAAAATTCGGGCTCTAGTTGGATTATTTCCGTTTGAGCTGAATATCGGAGATGTATCGCTTGCAGGAGCCGGCATCGGTGGTGTGTCAACACATCCGAATGAGCGTGGCCAGGGCCACATGCAGCGATTGATGAATTTTTGTCTCGATCTGATGCACGAGAATCGAATCCATCTTTCCTGGCTCGGCGGCAATCGCCAGCGCTATCACTATTTTGGCTATGAGGTGTGCGGGTGCACACATGTTTTCAAGGTAACGAAAAAGAACAGTCGGCACTGCTACGCATCTACCCCGGACATTCATTTCGAATTGGTCAATCGCCCACATGATCCAGGACTGCAAAAGTTTAAAATCTGGCACGATCAGAAGGCTATGCATGTCTCTCGTCCGCTGTGTGTTTTGTGGACTATTTTTCAGAGTTGGCATCACAAACTTTATGCCGCGCTGGATGAACAGGGTCATCTGTTGGGCTATCTTTGTGTCGATCAGGCCGGGGGAGTTGTTCTGGAAACAGCTGCTCGAGATGACCGGGCGCACCAATTGCTCATTCCCGCATGGGTGAATTACCAGGAAAAGGAGAGTGTGAATTTTGTAACGGCAGGATTACCGGGAGCTTTTGTCACAGAATTGAGTCGTGTCTGTGAGCAGCCAACAATCCATAGTTGCGGCAACTGGCACATCTTTGACTGGCAGCGAGTGCTCGACGCCTGTCTTAAATTAAAACGGCAGTTTTTCCAGCTTGTCGATGGCCAGTTTTGCTTTGAGATTAAAAGACATGGAAGTTTTGAAATGATCATCCGCGACGCGGAGGCGGCGTGCATGAGAGCGCATAAACGACCCGATTTTAGCTGTTCTGCGGAGACAGCAATGCGACTGTTGTTTGGTCCCAATCCGCCGGCATTGAACGGGTTGGTGAATCATCCTGTTGTCAATGCCTGGTGCCCTTTGCCGCTCTATATGCCACGGCAGGATGAGGTGTAGGTGTCACGCACGATAACGGGGATTTTGTTTTTTTGCAATGGGAACGAGGACCAGGCCAATAACGATCATGACCATACACAGCACCTGGCCCATAGTCAATGGCCCGAGCACGGTGCCGAGATGCGCATCAGGCTCGCGAACAAACTCGATGAAAAATCGCACCGCACCATAGCCAATCAGATAAAAGGGTAAAAAGAGGCGTGAAAATTTGGGTTTACGTCGGATCGACCATAAAATCACAAACAAGAATAAACCCTCAAAAAAAGCTTCATACAGTTGTGATGGGTGTCGGAGCTGACCCGAAAGATCATTTGGAAAATACATACCCCATGGTACGTCAGTAATACGTCCATAGAGCTCATTGTTGATAAAATTGCCCAGCCGGCCAAAAGTGTAACCAAGTGGAATCGCTGGAACCACCAGATCAGCCAACTCCCAAAAGTTAACCTTGCTTCTGTGACAGTGGAGCACGGTCAAAAGAAACACACCGATGACGCCACCGTGAAAAGACATGCCGGCGAGCCCAATGAATTTAAAGCCATTTTTAACATCAAACGGCAAAAAAATACTGAGGGGATTGGTGAGGATCATTTCGGGATCGTAGAAAAGCACATAGCCGATTCGTCCGCCAACAAGTACACCCAGCACTGCATAGCCGAACCAGTTCTGCGCGGCTTCCTTTTTAATGGTGATGCCCTCAACACGGTATCGATACATGACTAAAAAATAGACGGTGGCAAAGGCGAGAATATACATCACGCCATACCATCTCAATTGAAAAGAACCAAGACGAAAAATCACCGGACTCATTTTTTCCGGCAATGTATGCCACCAGGTCATGTGTGCTCCGGTTTTTATGAGCTTAAAAGGTTTTTAATTTACATTTTTTGAAAAGAGTTGCAAGTGAAATTTTGGGAAATGTTAAAGACCTCAGTCTTGAGTTCTCAAGTTAAAACCTTGAAAGACTGTCAAAGCTATCACTCTGAAAAGAGCTTTTGCTGAATAGCAAGACTGACAAGAGTTTTAGTCCTCTCTCCCCCCGCGGGGGGAGAGAGACAGAGTGAGGGGGGGTAAGTAGAAAATCATTGGACTCCTCACCCTGTCCCTCTCCCTATAGGGCTGACCATTCCCCACATTTTTACTGGACACATGGATGTTATGCTAATCAAAAAAATCATTTCACTTTCATATTGGCGTGAGTATAAATCTATGATGATGTTACTCGGTTTAAACAATTTCTTAAGGTTGTTGCTACCCAAGACTGAGATACTTTATGGAAATGTGTAAAGCCATTTGATTATTGCCAAAGTTAGCTTACGGCTCGCCGTATACTTTCGGCAACGACCCGGGCGGCAAACGCCCCCACCCGTGTGACATCAGCGTCCTGTTCTTCGGACGAGAGGGCGAAAACAATATCACCATCATGCATGGTGTGCGCCGGGCGAATACTTGACGCCAATCCGTCTTGCGCCATTTGCGCGACTTTGGTTGCCGTTTCCCTCGAAAGAATTGCATTGGTGGCGACGACCGATAACGTCGTATTGCTTGCGCTGAAGGTAAATCCGGCTGCCATATTTTTTAATATGTTCAGCGACGGCACAAAGCCGGTTTTGTCTTTATTCTGGACGCCGGCTAAAATGCGGCACTGTTCATCGATAATCTCTCCCAGCGAATTGACGACAGAGAGAGCACCAATGACGAGGCCATTCTCCAGAGTCAGAGAAGCCGTGCCAATACCACCCGACGAGCAAAACGCCATTCCCAAAAGCTTGCCCACCGTTGCACCGCAGCCCGCACCGACGCGTCCTTCTGCCGGCGGACGGGATGTCGCGTTTATGCATGCCTGGTATCCCATGCTTTTGTCCGGTCGTACAGCCGCATCACCGACTGCCAAATCAAAAATGACCGCAGCGGGAACAATGGGAACTCGAGCCACGTCCACATCAAAGCCAATGCCGCGTTCCTCCAGGAATTGTTGCACACCACCCGCCGCATCGAGCCCAAAAGCGCTGCCACCGGTGAGTAGCACGGCGTGTATTTTTTCAACGAGGCGCACTGGTTTCAAGAGCTCAAGCTCACGCGTTCCCGGTGCTGATCCGCGCACATCGACGCCGGCGACAACTTCCTTGTCCGGCAAAATAACCGTACAACCGGTTTGGGCTGTCTGTAAACAAAAATGCCCGACTTTGATGCCGGGCACGTCACAAATTGAGGTTTTCAATTAATTCTCTCCATTATCCGGCTTGAAACGGTTGAGGATACTGAGCTTTTTAGTTGTGGGTAATTCCAAAATTATGCTCTGTTCATTGAAGAAAAAGAGATCACTGATGGTCAAGCCAATTTGCTTGCGCAGCGGTTTCCAGTTTTCGCGGTAGGATTTGCTATCCGCTTTGGTGCCGGTTTTGTCTTTTTCAATCAATAACACTCGATCGGGATGGTTGCGATCGATGAGAAATGGCGAGTGCGTCGTATAAACCAACTGGTTTTTAATGGACAAGTCTTCAAGCACCTGAATCAGGTCCTTTTGTCCAGCGGGATGCAGGTGAATGCCAGGTTCATCAATGAGGAAGATATACTCATTCGAACGACCTTCGAAGGTCTGCGAAATAAAATTAACGTAAAAAGAGAGGTACCATCGAAAGCCCAAGCTGCGCGATTCCGGCGTGTCCAGAACCGTTGTCGAGTCCGCAAAGTCGATATAAAGCACTCGTCCGTTCACATTCAGTTTTATTTCAATAGAATCTTCCTGGGACCACACGCGACGTATCTGTTCGCTGATAATCCGGCTTGCTTCTTCAGCGGCACGCCGTCCTCTGGAGCTGTCCTCAAATAGTAGTTCATAATCTTCAATGCCGCCAATCTTGAGCAAATTTTTTTCGGTTAAAAAAGCGGAACTGTTCGAAATCAGACTGTCATAATCAACCTTGTTTTTCAACAACGGAATGTTGCTAAAATAAATGATTTTCGGTAAAATTTTGAGCAACTGGTTCATATTGATATTTTCGACTTCTCGATCCCCGATGAGCACGTGGTAGTCAGCTAACTCCGGGGCATCTCGGCGAATCAGAAAATTCTCGACATCCTTGAACGTTTCAGAGATATGAACCAGTTTTTGTCGATTTTCTTTGGTAATACCAGCGAATTCAATCGAAATTTCGGGACATTTCCCCATGTAATAGTTGTTGGAGTACTGGCAGGTGAGGCTGCTATCAAATGGAACATCTGCCCGAAAAGATTCAATCGCTTTCAAAACATTTGTTTTTCCGCTCTCGTTTGCGCCGATCAGAACATTGATTTTTTGATTCAAGTTCAATGTCATCTCATAAACCGATTTAAAGGCGCGAATGTAAACACTTTTAATAACCATAAATATATGTCCCTCAGTAACTTGTCAGGGGATGCGCTGTGCTGTGGAAGGTAAAGTATTCAATAAAGCAAATTTTAATATAGAAATATATTAACAACAGAATATGAATGCAAGCAATAATTCACTATTTTTTCACTTGGTATCTTTTATGCGAATACTTAAATTTCAAGCTAAAATTGAACTGGTTTTAACAGGTTTGAGGAGATGCTCATGCACAAAGCACTGCCAATTTTCGTACTTTTCCTGGCGATACTCTTAATCTCGTGTGGCAAAAAGGAAGAACAACAAATGGAACAGGATAAACAACCCGCAGTTTCAACTGCTGATAAATTCACTCCTCTGTCGACTGAACAAGTCGAGACACTATTAAACAAAGCAAAAAGTCGGGCGGGAGAGATAAATGACTATACTCAAATATTAACGCAAGCTGAAATAAAAGCGATCCTTGCCAAAGTTGCGAACACCGAGGTTGATCAGGTTGCGGACAATGAAGTTGCGCTGCTGGAGACAACGATGGGTACAATCGCGATCGCCTTTTATAGTGATATCGCCCCGGAACATACCAGGAGTTTCAAGCGTTTAGTTACTTCAGGCTTTTATAATGGCACGCGCTTTCATCGAATCATTGATACGTTTATGATTCAAGGTGGTGATATTTTGACTCGCGATGATAATCCGGATAACGACGGCTCAGGCGGTCCCGGCTACAATGTGCCGGCGGAATTTAACAACATCCCGCATGATCTCGGTATTTTATCCATGGCGCGTTCGCAAGATCCCAACAGCGCAGGCTCGCAGTTTTTCATTTGTCTTTCACGCGAGCGCACCAGCGCCCTCGATGGCCAATATACTGCATTTGGCAAGGTTATTGGCGGACTGGATGTTGTCCAGGCTATTGGCAAAGTCGAGGTGCGAGCCAGTCGTTACGGTGAATTTTCTGTACCGGTAGAGCCTGTCGTCATCAAAAGTGCTTATATGGTCACACGCTAAGGATGAAACATGAAAAAATTTTTGCTCTGCCTGTTAGGGCTGTGGCTCTTAACCAGCAGCCATGCAACTGCCGTGGACAAGGAGAAATATTGGTTATTTTTCACGGACAAGGGGCCCGGCTTGCACAAAGCGGCTCTGCAACGCCTGGAAGAACAGTTGGACGAACGTCTCAAATGGCGACGCTCCAAAGTCGTATACCCCGGTGATCCCCTGGTGGATGAAACTGATCTGCCAGTTTATGCTGGCTATATTGAAAATCTCACAGCTCGTGGATTACAAATAGCGGTCGTTTCCAAATGGTTGAATGCTGTCAGTGTCTATACCACACCGGAGCAGGCAGAGGACCTTGTTGCACTCCCTTTTGTCAAGAATGTTCAAAAGGTGCTGCTCGGCAAGAAAAAGCCGATTATAAATGAGCCCGATTTTTTAACAAAACCGCTCGGCGAAACCACGCCACACGTATTGGATTATGGTCCATCTCTGATACAGAATGAACAAATCCGCATTCCGGATATACATGGTGTCGGCATCACGGGGCATAATGTGCGCATTGCTGTTTTTGATACCGGTTTTAATCTGGAACACAGCGCTTTTGCACATATCGATATTGTTGCAGCCTACGACTTTATCAACAATGATGAAGACGTTGATAATGAAGACGGCGATCAATTCGATCAGAATCGTCACGGCACCCAGGTGTTGTCCGTTATTGGCGGTTATGCCCCGGGAGAGTTGATCGGTGCAGCATTTGATGCCAGTTTTTTATTAGCAAAGACGGAAGACATCCGCAGTGAAACGCAAGTAGAAGAAGATAACTGGATCGCCGCTGCGGAGTGGGCGGAAGTTCATGCTGCTGACATTATCACATCCAGCCTTGGATATTTGGACTGGTATGACTATGAGGATCTGGATGGCAAAACAGCGCCGATTACCATTGCTGCTGATATGGCTGTTCAAAAAGGTATCGTCGTTATCACCTCCGCCGGCAATGAAGGGGACAAAAGCTGGTATTACATCACGGCTCCGGCAGATGGTATAGATGTTATCGCAGTTGGGGCGGTCAATTCTGCCGGACTCCTCGCCGGATTCAGTTCGCGTGGCCCAACGTATGACGGCCGAGTCAAACCCGAAGTTGTTGCCATGGGCGTTGGCTGTTACCATGCCTATCCTTACACAGGTTTTGGTCGCGGTAATGGCACCTCCTTTTCCTGTCCGCTTGTCGCTGGAACGGCGGCATTGATCCTGTCGGCGCATCCGCACTTAACGCCACTCGAGGTGCGAAAAGCGCTCACTGGAACAGCCGCACAAGCGACACGCCCCGACAATAACTATGGTCACGGGCTCATCAATGCCCTGGACGCTGTCAATTATCATGGCGTGGTCACCGATCCAGCGGAATTCAATAGACTTGTCTCCGTCTATCCCAATCCATTCAGCTATCATGCGCATAATGAACTGTATTTTCTCCTCGACTTGCAAGAGTACAGTCCTGTTAAAATTGAATTGTACAATATTCTCGGTCATCATTACGGCGCAGTGATCAACACGGATATAGCCGGCAGTAAAGAGCACCCGGTCCCCTGGAGTGCAACCGTTTCAGACAAAACTCTGCCCAGCGGTGTTTACTTTTTTCGTATCCATATTGGATCTTATATGCAGACTGGAAAATTTACCATACTGAATTAATGCTTAAACCAGGAGAGCTTTTATTTTAAAACGACCCCTAGTCCTTGCCCTGGGCGGTGGTGGTGCGCGCGGTTTCGCCCACATTGGAGTATTACGCGTTCTGGAGCGCGAGAATATTCCAATAAAAGGCATTGCCGGAACAAGTATGGGCGCGATTGTCGGTGCTTTGTTTGCGCAAACGCAAAATTCTTTTGCGGTTGAAAAAAAAATCAAAGAGTTTCTTCGCTCCCCTGTTTTTGAGCGATCACGCACCAATCATAAAGCCTTTGGGTCATTTCTTGAGCAGGTCGCCGTCGATTTGTGCGAGCAGCTAAAAAATGCCAGACACATGCGCGAGACGATTGCTCATATGGATGCTGAAATGCACAAGGCAATGATATCGCTCTTTGGCACGGCGGATATTCGGGATTGTGCCATTCCATTTGCTGCTGTGGCGACTGATTTGCGCGACGGGGCGGAAATCAGACTCACCAAAGGATCACTCGCGCAGGCGGTACTGGCAAGCTCCGCCATGCCTGGTATTCTTTCGCCGGTTTCCATTGATGGCTATTTATTGTCGGATGGTGCGGCGACATCCGCTGTACCCGTGCGGGCAGCGCGTTCGGTTTGGCCAAAAACAAATGTCGTCGCCGTGGATGTCTCTTCCCAGCTCTCCGCACATCCACCCCTGGATAACAGCCTCAGTATCATCGTGCGAAATTGTGCGATCACCGGATTTTTTTATCATAAAGAATTGATCAAAGAGGCCGATGTTTTGATTCAACCGCATGTCAAAATTTTTGGCTGGAATGAATTTGACAACATTGATGATTTTATCTCGGAAGGAGAACAGGCGACGCTTTTAAAATCAAGACTGATAAAAAAAGTCGCACGCCGACTTGGATAGTCGCCTAAAGCCGGTACAATTTTGCATTATGATTGCAAAGTTGTACGATATCAATTTTTATATAATTATTGTTCATGTATGACGTAAATTCGCTTGTCAATCCAATCCCACAAAGACGATGAGTGAATCCATATCAATAAGCATCAGTGCGCATCCTCTTGCTGTTGGCGCTGTTTTGGAAAAGAACGACGAATCAGTTTGAGATTTTCGTCTTTAATCATAAATGCTCATAAATCATGTGGAGGAACATGTGACAACTCTTAAACTTGAACATGTGCACAAGTCGTATGGCGATTTGCATGCGGTCAACGATCTGAGCCTGAGCGTCAATGAAGGGCAAATCTTTGGGCTGCTTGGGCCAAACGGCGCGGGAAAAACCACAACCATCCGAATGATTATGGATATCATCAAACCGGATGCCGGTCGTATCGAAATCCTGGGCGAGCACAACCCGAAAAAAATTCGCGACCGGATTGGCTATTTGCCGGAAGAACGCGGATTGTATAAAAAGATGTTGGTCAGGGAGGTCATTCAATTTTTTGCCGAAATCAAAGGTGTTACAAAAAGTGTTGTCCAGGATAAAGCTTACGATTGGCTCGAACGACTCGATCTGATAGAGTGGAAGGAGAAAAAAGTTGAAGAGCTGTCGCGCGGCATGCAACAAAAATTGCAGTTTATTTGTACGCTGCTGCACGAGCCCAGAGTGATCATCCTGGATGAGCCGTTCACCGGCCTGGATCCGGTGAACACAGACGTCATGAAGGATGTTATCCTTGATCAAAAGAAAAACGGTGCTACCATCATTTTTTCAACCCATCTCATGGATCAGGTCGAAAAAATGTGTGAGGCAATCTGCCTCATCAACAAGGGCATCGCTGTGCTGCAGGGATCGTTGTCCGAAGTGAAAAGTCGCTTCGGCAAAAACCGCGTCAAGTTGCAGTTCGAGGGGAAAGCCGATTTCCTGAACGATTCGGCATTGGTCGCTTCTTATGACGAATATAATCAGTATGTTGAACTCACGCCGGCTGCCGGTGTGAAACCAAACCAGCTCCTGGAACGGGCTATCCAGACTGCAACTGTGCAGCGTTTCGAAATTTCCGAGCCATCGCTGAACGAAATATTCAAAACCATGGTCAAGAAAGGAGACGAGGCATGAAACTGTTCGCCATTATAAAAAGAGAGTATCTGACGCGCGTCAAAACAAAAGGTTTTCTCATCGGCACATTTCTGCTACCGGTGATGATGTTTGCCATGATGATGATGCCGGCATTCTTTATGTCGCGCGCCGGCAAAAGTGCGCAACATAAAATTGCAATCATTGACCAAACCGAACGTCTGCAGGACAAACTTGTAGCTTCTTTTACCGAGATCAAAAACGATAAAGGTGAACAACGATTCCAGGTACAACTCTTCACTTCTGATGAGGGACTGGATGCTGCAAAAAATGAATTGAATAATAAAGTGAGCAGTGGCGAATTGGACGCTTATCTTGTTATTTTGCCAGACATCTTTGAAAACAACAAATTCGAAATGCACGCCAAAAACGTTGGTAATTTCGAATTCGTTGAACGAGTGGAACGTACGGTGAGCGGGATTGTACGAAACATGCGCCTGGAGGAATCGGGATTGGATGCAGCGCTCGTGCATCGCCTCAATAGCTGGGTGAGTGTTACAACCTTCAAAGTGGGAGAAGAAGGGAGTACACAACAGCGCGCCGAAGTGTCGTTTCTCTATTCCCTGCTGATGGGGGTGATTTTGTATATGATGCTGCTCTTGTACGGCCAATTTGTGGTTCGCGCTATTATTGAGGATAAAAATTCGCGCGTCATTGAGGTCATTATCTCCTCGGTCAAACCATCACAATTTATGGCCGGAAAAGTATTAGGTATTGGGGCGACCGGATTGACCCAGTTCCTTATCTGGATCGTCACTTTTATGCTCATCGCCGGTTATGGTTTGAGCATGGCACAAATGTTTTCACCGGAAATCTCCAGGTTGCCTATCCCGGATGTGTCGCCTTTGGTTCTCGTTTCATTTTGTATCTACTTTCTGCTGGGCTACTTTTTTTACGCAGGGATCGGCGCGGCCATAGGAAGTATGGTCAATACGGACAGCGACGCACAAAGCTATCAGTGGATCATGATTTTCCCCATCATTATTTCATTTTTCCTCATGTTTGCAATCAATAATGCACCGGACGGTCTGTTCGCTACCATCATGTCATTTATTCCTTTTTTCACCCCGATTCTCATGTTTGCACGAATTTTGAACGAAGGCGCTCCAATGTGGCAGGTTGGTCTCAGCGTGCTCACCATGGGATTGTCAGTCTGGGGCATGATCTGGCTCTCCGCACGAATATTTCGTGTCGGCATTTTGATGTATGGTAAAAAACCCAATTTGCCGGAAGTGGTGCGATGGATCAAATACTCCTGACAAGAATATGGATTCTTCTTTTCGTCGCAAGTGCAGTTGCTTTATTTGGCCAGGCTAATCAGGCAATATCCGATCTTTATCACGAGGGTTACGAGCAGCTTGCGGCCGGAAACTATACGAAAGCCGCACAGACGTTTCAGGAGGTAGTGGATGAGGATCCAAAGAACACCGGGGCGTGGGTTGGCCTGGGTCGAGCTTTTTTACAGCTTGAACCTGGTAGTGCAAAAGCGGAACGAGCATTTAATGCGGCAGTCAATCGCGATCGCAAAAATGGCGAAGCTTATTATTGGCTCGGTCTGCTGTGGACGCAGCGTCAGAACCGTCACAAGGAAGCACTTGAGCAGCTCAAGCTCGCAGTACACTTTTCCCCTCGTCTTGTCGACGCATGGGAGCTTTTAGGATTCTTGCATGAACAAAATGCCAATGAAAAACCGGCCGTGCTCACTTTTGCGGATGCATTATTGGCCAATCCGGAGCATGCTATTTTTTACGAAAATTTGCTGCGTACCGCTTATGCGTATCAGTATGAAAATATTGCGATAAAAGCGCTCAATAACTATCTCAAAGTCACCGATACACCCGGGCGTACCAGAGTCGATTTGGCCGAAGCGCATCGTCACAAAGGCGATGCCAAAAAAGCGAATGAAATTTACACCGAACTTGAAAAGTCGACTGTTCCGTGGCCGGTGTGTCATGGACATCTCGTCAAAGCTCGAATATCCTTTGATCTTGGTGAGGATGAAACGGGGTGCAAAGACTACTGGAGAGCCGTTGCCGCCATAAACGACAGCGCGTCGCGGAAAGAGTTTTACGATGATTTGTGCTTTATTATGCAGGATCACGAGTATGATCTGCACGCGGCCGCACGCATTGATAGTGTGCCGACTTTTTATCGACGTTTTTGGCGTTCGCGCGATCCCAATTTAAAAACCGAGCTGAATGAACGTATTCCGGAGCACTATCGTCGTCTGAACGAAGCGGAGAAAAAATGGCGGCGTTCACCCGTCGGCTATGAACATAGCATCCTCATTCACGAACGATCAGTTGCTGGCGGCGACGAAAAAAGTCCGTTTCGCAATTTGAATCTGGTTGGCGATGAATTTATCGACGTAGCGCATTTTCCGAAAGCCTTGCCCCGCGATCGAACCATCAATGATCTTGGAGTTGTCTATATTCGACATGGCCCGCCGAGTGAGGAAATTCGCCCCAATTTCAGCAGTGCCGGTTACAATACGACCTGGATTTACAAAAAAGAAAAAAATCGCCCGGGCATGATTTTTCACTTTCAACGTATTGGCGAACATACGGGCTGGGTGCTTGAAGCCATTCCGAGCAATACGGAAAATCTGGAGCGACTGGACAGTCGCTATGCCGATTTGCAAGACAGCCTCTATATGAACGGCCGCCTGGCTCCAGCAGTACGGGGGCTTGCGGAGCAGGCGCGAGCGATCAGTCTTTTATCTCTGCAAACCGGCATGACGACCGAAACAACCAATTATCACATCCCGGAAAGACCAATGGACATCCCGTTTCAATATGTGATCTTTAAAGGTGAAACGGCAAATGAGGTCGAGCTCTATTATCTCATCCATGGCGGCGCCGTCGATCTCGATGAAACGCAAAAAGTGGATGTGGAAGAGTTTTTGTGCATTCACAATCAAAAATGGGATGAGGTGACGCGCCATACCCGGCATATCGAACAAAGACTCAATCTGTCACCGGAGCAATGGGGCGGCTCAGGTTTTGTCATGCGCGAGGCTTTCCCGCTGCCACCGGGTGATTATTTTGTCGAATTTCAACTGCTGGACAATGTTGGTATCAAACGCGCGATTCACAAAGACACCGTAGCCGCTCCAAACTATGAGATCAATCGATTGATGTTGAGCGATGTGATCGTTGCCGGAGAGATCGACGAATCCCGAACATACGCTTTTGAGCGCAACGGCATACCGTTCAGTCCGCATATGTTCTATGCCTTTCGTCGGGATGACTTTATCGGCATCTATTTTGAGATTTATAATCTACAACAAGATATCGCCGGCAAAACACAATATGAGATCTCTTTTACCCTGCAGCATGCAGAACTGGACGAGCCGGAGCGCCCCAGAAGCGTGTTAGGCTTTGTGAAAAATCTTTTTATGGACAAGCGACAGGTCACTACAAAATTTGAGAATGAAGGTCGAACCTCCGACGATTATATCTATATGAACCTGCAATTCCCGGATCGCCGAAGCGGGCAGTACAGGCTGATTATTCAGGTAAAAGATTTGCAGAGTGGACAAACGAGTGCACGGCAGGCGTTGATTACCTTGCTTTAGGCTCATGCAGCGTTCAACGAAGCAGGTTGGGCAAAAGCGTCCAATAACTTGAAAATTTTTTCATTTACCGTAGTACAGTGACGCGTACCAGCCAAAATCTCTTCCCTTGTTTGGATATACGGCATGTTGACCAGGTCATCCGCACAATGGTCTAACATGGCAATGACATTGTCCTGTTTGACTTCCAAGTGAAACTGCAACGCCAGAACAGTATCGCCATATAAAAACGCCTGGTTTTCGCACACTCCGCTTTTAGCTAAATGAAGGGCACCGCGCGGTAGATCAAAGGTATCACCGTGCCAGTGAAAAACATCCAGGCGACGGGGCATGTAATCGAACAAGGGCTGTGTTAATGTTTCAGCGCTCCATTCGATCGGAAACCAGCCGATTTCTTTAAAAGTATGGGGATAGACGCGCGCGCCCAGAACGTCCGCCAATAGCTGCGCGCCAAGACAAATACCGACCACCTTGACACCGGCTTTTATTGCTTGTTCGATGAATTTTTTCTCCGGTCGCAGCCAGGGGATACGTTCATCGTCATGTACGCTCATGGGGCCGCCCATCACAATCAGCAGGTCAAAATCGTGCAGCGCTGGTAACGATTCATTCTTGTAGAGATGCGTGCTTTGCGCATGAATCTTAGCGTTATATGCCCAGTCCAAAATGGCGCCGGGATTTTCAAACGGGGCATGTTGCAAAACGTGTAGTCTCACGAAAACCTCTGATGATTTATACTACAAGGCGAAAATACTTTTTTACAAAGTCTATAAGCCACTGATGCACCTGGCGCGGCCTCGGACGTAGCCAAATTTTGAGCCGCTGATGCACCCAGCGCGACCTGTGGCCACAGCCAAATTACAAGCCACGGATGCACACGGACGAGCACGGATTTTTCGCTTTTGCTTCGAGAACGCTTTGGGATTGGAGGTTAAAAAGATTAAAATGAACGATATGATCTGTGTTTCATCCGTGAAAATCCGTGGCTCATAAACTTTTTTATCAGCAAACAAGTTGATTGATTTTGTCCCAAATTTTTGCGTAATGGCTCCCTTGCCAATAGATTCGTCCGCAACCGGTACAGCGCCAAAATTTATTGTAATGCTTTTCAACTTTTGGCAAAAGCATGTGTTTGATTTCACTTTTTGCAACCGGTTCAATCAGTGCATTACATACCGTACATCGTGAAAACGGTTTCGCCAGATCCGAGAGATCGAATCTGTTGATGACTTCCGCCACCTGCTCCATCGCCACCCGCGAACGAAGGCAATATCCGTGCGTGACGATACGATGCTTTAAAATACCTCGATCACACGTCAAAATGATGCGAAACTCCCGCCGGGCCGTCTCGATGATCTCTTTATCTTCCAGATCATTGCGATAGAGGGTGTCAAATCCCAACAATCGCAAAATTGTCGCCAACTTGCCGAGATGTACATCGCAAATAAATTTCGGATCGCGCAACGGTTTCTGTCTCAGCCTAAGGATTGGCGAGACATTCAGGCTTTCGAACATCGGATAAACCGATACCCGATCACCCTCCTGCAGCTGATAATCAAAGCTAACGGAAACACCGTTGACCAGAATCACCTCAACCTCGGTATGCGGTACGCCAAGCGCTTCGATCGTGTCTTTGATCGCCGGATGACCTTTGAAGAGAATTTCGAAATCTCGTTTGCGATTTTCCCGGGGGAGAAAAAAATTCAACTCCTCGTAAAATCGAAAAACGGCTTTATGATCAATTTGATTTGGGTCCATAAATTTGCTTTTCTTTGCTGGAATATCTGCTTGCAAAAATCAGTTATTCTCTCTAATATAAGACCGAATTAGTCCTATTTAATATTGAGCGAAAAAATGTTCAAGCTCAGCAAAAAAACCGAATACGGCATCCTGGCATTGCAGCACATGATGCGTTTAGACGAAAATTGCGTGGCAACTGTGAAAGAGATCGCCGAACAGCATGATATACCACAATCTCTCCTTGCCAAGATATGTCAACAATTGGCAAAAAGCAAGATTATTCAGTCCGTGCAAGGCTCGCGCGGTGGCTACACGCTCAATAAGCAACCATCTGATATTTCATTGGCGGCGGTTCTGGAAGCTATCGAAGGTCCGATCCATATTGTCGATTGCACTTTGGCCCATCATAGCTGCAAGCGTGACGATAACTGCTCGCTCAAAATGAGCCTGGATCCGATAGAGCAGCAGTTGTCGATATTTTTAAAGAGTGTGACGCTCGCAAGCTTTGCGACGAGTCCACAGGGAGAAGTTTTATGACAGAAGAAATGGAAACTTTACACGAGTTCACAAATCAGGAATACAAATACGGCTTTGTGACCGATATAGAGAGCGACACTTTGCCCAAGGGATTAAACGAAGATATTATTCGCGCCATTTCGGCAAAAAAGGCGGAACCAGACTGGATGCTGCAATGGCGCTTGACCGCCTTTCGGAACTGGAGCAAAATGGAGGAGCCAACCTGGGCGAATGTCAAATTTAATCCAATTGATTATCAGGATATTGTTTATTATGCTGCGCCTAAAAAAAGTGACGGTCCCAAAAGCCTGGATGAGGTTGATCCCGCGATCCTGGAAATGTACAATAAACTTGGCATTCCTTTGCACGAGCAGGAGGTGTTGGCTGGTGTGGCGGTGGACGCGGTGTTAGACAGCGTTTCGGTCGCGACAACTTTTAAAGAAAAATTGTCGGATTTGGGCATCATTTTTTGTTCTTTCTCCGAAGCGGTGCGAGAGCACCCTGAATTGGTGAAAAAATATCTCGGCAGTGTCGTGCCACCGGGAGATAATTTTTTTGCTGCCCTCAATTCGGCTGTTTTCAGCGATGGATCGTTTGTCTATGTCCCAAAAGGTGTACGCTGTCCCATGGAGCTATCGACCTATTTCCGCATCAATGCGCAGTTCACCGGCCAGTTTGAGCGCACGTTGATCATTGCCGAGGAAGGCAGCTATGTCAGCTATCTCGAAGGCTGTACTGCCCCCATGCGCGATGAAAATCAGTTGCATGCTGCGGTCGTTGAGCTGGTCGCGCATGACAATGCGACGATCAAATATTCTACTGTGCAAAACTGGTATCCCGGCGACAAGGAGGGCAAAGGTGGCATCTATAATTTTGTCACCAAACGTGGTCTGTGCAAAGGCGTCGGCGCCAAAATTTCCTGGACACAGGTGGAAACGGGATCGGCCATCACCTGGAAATACCCGGGCTGTGTGTTACAAGGCGATCACTCGGTCGGCGAATTTTATTCTGTGGCACTGACCAACAATTACCAGCAGGCTGATACCGGAACAAAGATGATCCATATTGGTAAAAACACCAGCAGCACCATCGTGTCCAAAGGCATCTCGGCCGGATTTGGCCAGAACAGCTATCGCGGTCAGGTCAAGATTCTCAAGAACGCGACAAATGCGCGAAACTTTTCGCAATGTGATTCACTGCTCATTGGCGACAAATGTGGGGCGCATACGTTTCCTTATATTGAAGTGAAAAACAGCACCGGGCAGGTCGAGCATGAGGCCACGACATCCAAGATCGGCGAGGATCAGATTTTTTATCTGAACCAACGCGGCATATCGACAGAAGACGCTGTGTCCATGATCGTCAATGGTTTTTGCAAGGAAGTATTGGCCGAGCTGCCCATGGAATTTGCTGTTGAAGCACAAAAGCTGTTAGGCGTGAGCCTGGAGGGCAGTGTCGGATAAACGATTACCTCTGATGATGAAAATGAAATGTGGAGATATAAAAGAATGCTGTCAATAAAAAATTTACACGCCGCAGTCGCCGGCAATGAAATCCTGAAAGGAATCGACCTCGAGGTCAAAGCAGGTCAAGTGCATGCGATCATGGGGCCGAATGGTTCGGGAAAAAGCACTTTGGCCGCTGTTTTGGCGGGAAGAGAGGAATTTGAGGTCACGCGCGGCACTGTTAGTTTTGCCGGCAAAGATTTGCTGGGCCTGGCGCCCGAGGAGCGCGCGCGCGAGGGTCTGTTTTTAGCTTTTCAGTATCCGGTGGAGATTCCGGGTGTCAACTCGAGTTACTTTTTGCGGACTGCTCTCAACGAGATTCGTCAACATCGAGGCCTGGAAAAAGTAAGTGCCATGGAGTTTCTCAAAATCATTCGGGAAAAATTACAACTTGTGGAGATGGATGAAAAATTTCTCAAACGCTCGGTCAATGAAGGCTTTTCCGGCGGAGAGAAAAAACGTAATGAAATTTTGCAGATGGCGACGCTGGAGCCCAGGCTGGCCGTGTTGGATGAAACCGATTCCGGTCTCGATATCGACGCACTCAAAATTGTCGCCAACGGCGTGAACAAACTGCGCAGCAAAGACAATGCATTCATTGTTGTGACGCACTATCAGCGCTTGCTGAACTATATCATACCCGATTTTGTGCACGTGCTATATCAGGGCAAAATTGTCAAATCCGGCGATAAAGAGTTGGCGCTGCATCTGGAAGACTATGGTTACGACTGGATCAAAGAAGAAAATAGTCGGTCTGAAAGGTGGTGAAATGAAGAGACAACTCAGCACAGAACGGGAATGGTACAGTCAGCTATTCACCGAATTCGAGCGCAGCTTGAACGGTGAATCCAAAACACCGCTGCACGCCATTCGAAAAGAAGCGATAGACTGGTTCTCAGATCATGGTTTTCCGACGATGCGTCAGGAAGAGTGGCGTTTCACCAATGTCAGCGCCATTGGTGAGATTGATTTCAAAACCGGCATTCCTAAAGTCGAGGACATTGCGCCAACTGATCTTTCTCCCTATGTGATCAACAATGATTATAACCGACTGGTTTTTGTCGATGGCTGTTTTTTTGCCGGACTTTCTCGTACAGAAAACCTGCCCGATGGTGTAACTGTCAAAAGTCTGCAGGAAGCAATGTTAACCGACCAGGAAGTCATTCAAAAAAATCTGACAAAGCATGCCAAAATTGATGAAAACGGTTTTGTCGCGTTGAACACCGCGTTTTTCAAGGATGGCGCTTTTATTCATGTTTCGAAAAATAGTCTGTACGAGCAACCGATCCACCTGATCTATTTGATGACCGAGAAATCGAAAGAGAGCGTCGTTTTTCCGCGAAATTTGATTGTCGCTGAACAGAATTCGCAGATATCGTTCATCGAAAACTATATCTCGCTGAGCGATACGCTCTATTTCATGAATCCGGTCACTGAAGTTGTGGCCGGGGAGAATGCGGTCGTCCATCACTACAAGATTCAGCAGGACAGTTTAAACGCCTTTCACACATCTTTGATGCAGGTTTACCAGGAACGCAGCAGCAATTATACCTCACACAATTATGCCTTTGGCGGTTCGATTGTCCGAAATGATATCAAAACAATGCTTGATGGCGAGGGTATCGAATGTACGTTAAATGGCTTGTATTTAGCGCGCGGCACACAGCTTATTGATAATCATTCGGTCATTGAGCACGCCAAACCACACTGCAACAGCCGCGAGTTATACAAAGGTATTCTCGATAATCAGGCGCGAGCAGTCTTTAGTGGCAAAATACAAGTGTTTCCGGATGCGCAAAAGACCGATGCGATTCAGTCCAATCAGAATCTCATTTTATCCGAAGAGGCGACCGTCGACACCAAGCCACAATTGGAGATTTACGCCGATGATGTCAAGTGCACGCACGGCGGCACGGTAGGGCAAATCAACAAGGACGGTATTTTTTATCTGCGTGCGCGCGGCATCAGCGCGGACATGGCAAAAAATCTGATGATCCAGGCTTTTGCCGGCGAAGTGACGGACCGGTTAAAAGGTGAATCTCTCAAGGAGCACATTGTGACCTTCGTCCTGTCTCAACTGGCGGATGGCCATCTGAAAATAATGCACTTACCCTAAATAGACCCCGGACACCGCTGGGAAGCGCGGTTCCGGGGTGACTTGATTGTGCGGTGAAACCACTATCCTGCAACAGCCTGCTCCGCGGGAGTGACTTGGAAAACGTGGTTTTTGGACTTTTTCGATAGTCTCGTGAGGACTTTTATGGACAAGGAATTATCTTTAGAAGATTTGCATCAAGAAGTGATCGAAACCATTCGTATGTGTTACGATCCGGAAATACCGGTGAATATTTACGATCTCGGCCTTGTTTACGAAATTGACGTGAACGAGCATGGCGAGGTCAAGGTAGTCATGACCCTGACATCGCCGATGTGCCCGGTGGCAGAATCCCTGCCGCTCGAAGTACAGTACCGTGTCGAAGAGATCGAGGAGGTACAAAAATGTGCGGTAGAGGTCGTCTGGGATCCCCCCTGGACACCGGATATGATGTCCGAGGAGGCTCGTCTGGAGTTAAACATGATGTGATTTAAGGAGCATCTACAATTATTTTTTAGTATATTTTGGAGAGGATCATTTTTAGATGAGCACATTCATTAAAGTCTGCGAATATAAAAAATTAGCTGATGGCAGCATGCGAACCGTTTCGACCAAACATGGGAACATAGTTGTCGTTCGCGAAGGTGACAATATCTACGCACTTGCAAACGAATGCACGCATGAAGAATTCCCCCTGTCTGAAGGGTGGATCGAAGATGGCTGCATCCATTGTGCATTTCATGGCGCAAAGTTTGACCTGAAAACGGGCGAGGCTTTGTCATTGCCTGCTTACGAAAACATTGTCACCTATCCGGTGCGTATCAATGATGGTATGATTGAGATAAAAGTCGAGTAAACAATGGCCATTGCAGAACAAATTCACGATATACTCAATGTGAGCGAGATTCGTAGACACTTTCCCATTTTTTCTTATCCGGAAAACGCGGGCCTCGTTTATCTTGACAGTGCAGCGACCACCCAACGTCCGATCAAAGTGCTGGAAACGATTCGTCATTTTAATGAGGAATACAACTCAAATATTCATCGAAGTGCCTACAAGTTAGCGGAAAAAGCCACTGCCGGCTACGAATGCGCTCGCTTGCAGATCGCCCAGTTTATCGGTGCCCAACATTCGCACGAGATCATTTTTACCCGCGGCGCCACCGAAGCGATCAATTTTGTCGCTTATGGTTGGGCGCACAAATTTCTTGCGCCGGGCGATGAGATTTTGGTCACTGAAATGGAACACCACAGCAACCTGGTACCGTGGCAAATGGCGGCGCGCAAAACCGGCGCCACACTAAAGTTCATTCCTTTTAATGAACAGGGTGAGTTGGAGCTTGAAAAACTCGACGATCTTTTGACGGACAAAACCAGGCTTGTTGCGCTTACGCATGCCTCGAATGTGCTGGGCACCAAAGTGGATATTCGTCGGGTTATTTCAGCGGCGCATGAGATGAACGCTGTTGTGCTGGTGGATGGTGCGCAACACGTGCCGCATTCGCCGGTCGATGTGAGCGAGCTTGATGTCGACTTTTACGTCTTTTCCGGCCATAAAATGCTTGGCCCTATGGGCATAGGCATTCTTTATGGCAAAGAATCGCTGTTAGACGAAATGGATCCTGTTCTTTTTGGCGGCTCCATGATCGATGATGTGCAGCACTACAATTCCACCTGGGCGGACCTGCCGTGGAAATTTGAAGCTGGTACACAAAACATCCCTGCTGTGATTGGCCTTGGTGCCGCAATTGATTTTTTGGAAGAATTAGGCCTGGACAAGATACAACGTCATGACAAATTTCTCACCAACCACGCGTTGCAGCAACTGGAACAACTGGATTTTATCACAGTCTTTGGATCGAAAACACAACGTAATCCGGTGATCTCCTTCGCCATCGATGGCATCCACCCACATGACGTTGCCACGTTTTTTGACAGCATGAATATTGCCATTCGATCCGGACATCACTGCGCCAAATTGATTATGAAAAAACTTGATGTACCAGCAACCGCACGCGCCAGCTTTTATCTCTACAACACCAAAGAGGAAATCGATATATTCATCGATGCCGTCAATAAAGCGAGAGGATATTTTGGCAAATGGATTTAGATGATCTCTATCAGGAAATTATTCTCGAACATTATAAAGAACCGAAAAATCAAGGCCGTGTCGATGCTGCGAATGTGGAAGTGGAGGGCCGAAATCCCTTTTGTGGCGATGAGATAAAGCTGACCATGCTGGTCAAGAATGGCTTGATTCAGGATGTCAAATTTACCGGCAGCGGCTGTGCGATCAGCCAATCCTCAGCTTCGGTGATGACCGAGCACATCAAGGGTAAAACCGTGGCTGAAGTGAAAGAGCTGTTCCAGGAATTTGGCCACCTGGTGCGCGGTGAAAGCCACTCGCACAAACACATAAACAACATGGACGAATTAACCGCTTTCCAGGGCGTATCCGCTTATCCGACGCGCGTCAAATGTGCCATGTTAGCGTGGAATGCTTTAAGAGAGGGTATTGAACGAGAACTGGAAAAAGAAGGAGAATAGTATGCCCAAAGTAAAAACGTTCACCTCTGATCCGAGAATTTACAAAACTGCCGGCCAGTTGGAGACACTGGATCAAGCAATCAATGATTTTATCGCCAGCTATGGCGTTGAAACAAAGTGCGCGATTTATTTTTTATGATTTTGCGATTTATCAAAGCGTTGAAACAACGTCATTTTATGTCTCCATTGGCTGCGGGGATTTTAGCGGCGTTGGCCTTTTTTTTCGTCGATTGTACAGGACGGCAAAACCGGTTTCAGCCGCTCTATTATTTCCCGCTCAATGTCGGAAATACATGGGTTTACAACGGCGAAATTCACAAAATGCAAATAAGTGATATCACAAAAAACGAGGGCGACAGGCTAATAACATTTAGCTTTTATGATACATTAAATGTGTTGCTCTGGCAGGAAAAAGCCGGCCTTTTGAAAGATCAAATTTATGTGCAATCTTTTGAGCCGATGACCAGCTTGTTGCCGAGCGTCTCTTTTGATCCACCTCGCCCTTTTGCACCGTTCTCACGCAAGCTCGGAAACAAGCTCAACTTTCCATGCATTGAAACCTGCATGAGCGATTCTACGCACAGTACCACAACGGTCGAAGCTGAATATGTTATCGAGACCGTCGAGGATGTCAGAGTGCCGGCGGGCAAGTTTCTGGATTGCATCAAGATGAAAATCAATATTATTTACCCTCGAACGGCAGAAAAGCCTTTTTTTATTGGCGAGCAATATTGGTGGTATGCGCCGCTTGTCGGCCCGATCAAATACGATCTACCATCGGCACGTGGGGAGCTCGTGGAGATGAACATCATTCGCACTCGGCAAGTTGAGCTGCTCGAATAGTTTTTGCGGCCAAGGCGAGCAGGCCGTTATTCTCTTTTTATGATGTGAAATCCAAACTCTGTTTCCACCACATCACTGACCTCGTCCCTTTTTAGAGCAAATGCCGCATCTTCAAAAGGTTGCGACATCACCCCGCGGCCAAAGGGGCTCAATAAACCGCCGCGAACTTTGGTCGGGCCGTCGGAATACTGCGCTGCAAACTCGGCAAAATCACCACCTTCCTTGATCATCTGCAGGATTTCCTCAGCCAAAGCTTTGGCTTCCTCTCTGGTGCGCGTCACGCTCTCCGGCGCCCGCATGGAACCTTGATACATGATCAAGATGTGCCTGACAGTGATTTCTTTTGGTTCCCCTTGTTCCGCACACGCTGTCAATAAAAAAGCGACAACAACTAAAAGCACGCATTGAGAAACTAATTTGTGCATGTTTTTCCTCCTTGTATACTGTTATATTTCTTAGCGCGATTGATCCGGATGTTGTCCCCATTCGGTGCGCTTTGCTGGATTGAATTCGGGATTTGTTTCCGGCAGCCGTGCGCCAACCGCTTCTCGCCAGGCGTCCAACTCCGCATGCAGCGCCTTGACGATCTCCGGCTCGATATCAACCATATTGTTCGTTTCGCTAATGTCCGCGCGCAAGTTGTAAAGCTCAAGTGTGCCATCTGCAAACGTTTCAATCAGTTTCCAGTTACCTTGCCGAATGGCGCCGGCTGGCGCCGCGTGATGATACACCGGGTAATGCCAGTAAAGGGCACGATTCTCCAGTGCCTGTTTCTGCTGCAAAACCGGCACAAGAGATTCGCCATCCAATGTAAAATTTTCAGGAGGCATTATGCCGGCGATGTCGAGCAGCGTTGGATAAAAATCGATGCTGGAAACCGGTGTGTCACATATTGTGTTGGCTTTCACGCTTCCCGGCCATCGAACAATGAGGGGTTCGCGGATACCGCCTTCATAAAGCGTCCCTTTTTCGCCACGCAGGGGTGCATTCGAGGTGCAGATGGGACCGACTCTTAAATAGTCTTGCACCAAACCACCATTATCAGAGAAAAATATAACCACCGTATTGTCGGCGAGATGCAACTCGTCCAACTTTTGCAGGACTTTGCCGACGCTGACATCCATTTCTTCTACCATGGCTGAGTAAACGGGATGAATATTTTTCTTTTTGTCGCCCGGTTTTGGTTGATATTTTTCGACTGTCTGCGGTTTGGCAGCCAGTGGAATGTGTACCGTACGATGCGACAGATACAGGAAAAAGGGATTCGCTCTGTTTTGCTGAATAAAATCCAGAGAGAGTTGCGTCAACCGGTCTACATCTTTGGGATTATCATCGGTGATATCAACAGATTGCAACCATTCCACAGCATTTTGCGGTCTGGATTTCTTTTTTGTCACGGTGTCGGGCGGTGTGGTCACATCGAATCCCCGATGCTCTGGACCGTACTGGCCCCAGCCCAGATGCCATTTGCCAAAATGGGCGGTCGTATACCCGGCTGTTTTGAGCCTGGCTGCAATCGTGGGGACATCGAGCGGGAGATACTGCGTCCGATTGGTCGGGACGGTCAATTCCTCATAGGGCCGCCAATGGCCAGGGATAAAATCAATGATACCGACGCGAGCAGGATATTGACCGGAATGAATGCTGGCGCGCGTTGGTGAACACACCGGCGCCGCGGCATAGGCGTCTGTGAAGCGCATCCCCTGGCTGGCGAGCTGATCAATGTGCGGCGTCTGGTGCCGCTCGTTGCCATAGCAGCCAATATCCGCCCAACCCAGATCATCAATGAGAATAAAAACAATGTTGGGTTTCTGCTGCGACGATGAGCACCCGATCAAGATGAATGCCGCACCCAACACAAGCATCGACAAAACAAACATAAAATTGAATTTTTTTGTCGAATTCATCGCTACTCCTTTCTGAACAGAGTATTCTTTCCGCCGTATTGCTGAATGATCTCGGAAAACCTGGCCAAGGTTTGACCCGCTTCACCGCCCGGTGGCGATTGACGCCAGTGTGGCGACTCTTCGCCATCGTGATTGATGAGGATATGATCGTAATCCTGGCCAAGTAAAATCTCTTCCCAGGCACGACCGGCGCGTATTTGAATATCGCGCATTACGTCCGGTGTCAATTCTTTGCCGTGTTGCCGGGTTCTGGAGACAAGCTTTGGTGTCATTATCCCAACACAAGAGGGACCCGAAAGCAAAACAAAAAGAGTGGCCATCACCTGAAACCAAGAGTATATTATTGCATCAAACAGTAAAGAAAAAAGTAACAAAAGTTAATAAACTTTCGGAATAATTGCCATCAAAAACCTGGTTTTAGCCTGTGATTTAAAGTGACGCTGATGAAAGGAAAATCGACATTGAGTACGAAAATCTATTTTATTGCGTTATTGCTGATCCTCCCATTCATTTTCACCTGCAGCGACAACATTGTTTCCGAGTGTGAGGTGTGTACGGACGAGCAGCAAACCGGAACCTTTACCTCGTTTAGCGATATTCAACAGAATATTTTTAATAATAGTTGTGTCTCCTGTCACAGCGGCTCATCGCCTTCTGGCGGACTTGATTTATCGGAAGGAGCCGCTTACGACAATCTGGTCAACGTCGCAAGCACTGGCTCCAATTTACAAAGGGTTGTACCATTCAACAGTTCAGCCAGCTATCTGTTCAAGGTTTTGGATGGCACCGACGCGCCACTGATGCCACCCGGAGCCCGTTTGAGTCAAGCCAGGATCGACTCGGTGAAATCATGGATAAACCGCGGCGCAGCAAACGATTAGGAGAGAGAATGAAGTCATTTTTTATTTTTGTATTATTGTTTGTAGCAATCGGTACATCTGCCGAATTTCACGTTGACAAGGATCAGGATAACCGGGTTCAATTCTTTTCCGATGCACCCGTCGAAAAAATTGTCGGCACGACATCGGAAATAGATGGCTATGTTGTATGGGAAGGCGACGATTACACCGCCAACAGTGAATTTTATTTTGAAGTTGATCTGACGTCCATTGATACAGGGATTGGGCTGCGAAATCGGCATATGCGTGACAACTATCTCGAGACGGATAAATATCCTTTCGCCTCTTATAAAGGGAAGATTGTAAAAGCAACGGATAACCGGGATGATACTTTTACCTTTACGGCTTTGGGTACATTTGTCTTGCACGGTGTGGAGCGTAAAGTAGAAATCGATGGGAAAATAAGCAAAACAGAAAACGGCTACAAAGCGGAAAGTCAATTCGAAATCAAACTGGAAGACTATAATATTGAGCGACCGCAGTTCATGCTGTTGAAAATTGGTGAGGTGATCCAATTGGACATCCGTTTTCATGCACAAGAATTTAAAGAGATCGGGAGTGATTCTTGAAACAGGTTTATATCTTTACAGTCCTTCTGTCAAGTTTGTCGTTTGCCCAGAGTTCTCGCTGGCAACGCGCAGAGCCCGTTCAAACGGATTTATATCTTTTTCATTCCCCATATGTCGCGATGCTACCGACGGCAGAGACATTGCAAAGAGGAGATTGGGAATTTGAAGTTTCACACCGGTTCAGCACGCCCATTTCCGAGGGAGAGCAAACGTTCTGGGGTATGGATGGGCCGGCTCTGATTCGACTGGCGCTCGGCTACGCGGTGAGCGACAAGATGATGATCCATGTCGGGCGCACAAATTTGCAGGATAATCTCGAGCTGCAACTAAAATACAAAGCGATTCAGATCAGGCAAAAGAACTTTCCTGTACTGATCGGATTTCGCGGTGGTGTGGCATATAATGGCGAGATATATGATCCAATAAAAAGTGACGCGAGACGATTTCAATATTATGGGCAGGTCATCGTCAATACGATGATTCAGGATAAACTTGGATTTGGTGTGGTGCCGACCTATTTGTACAATGCCCACATTTTTTGTGTCGATCCACAATATTCATTCACTTTGGGAAACTATCTGCAATATTATGTGTCGCCACACTGGAGTCTGTTGGCAGAATGGAATCCAACTGTCAGCGGCTGGCGGCAAAAATACGACTCGCTGACTCTGGGTGTGGAGCTGGAAACCGGCGGTCACTTTTTCAAAATATTTTTATCCAATAATGATAAAGTGAATACAAGTCAATATAGTGCCGGAGCGGATAAAGATTTTGCCCAAGGAGATTTCCGCATCGGTTTTATGATCACACGAACTTTTTAATTTGTGGAGGTAAATATGAAAAAAAATATGGGAAGTACGGATAGAATTATTCGATTGATTATCGGCCTTGTCGTTATTGCGGCAGGTCTCGTCTTCAAAAGCTGGTGGGGATTGATTGGTGTTGTTCTGGTTATCACAGCATTGACGAGCTTTTGTCCACTCTATCTACCCTTTAAAATCAATACAGCAAAAAAAGAATAGCAACCGAACAAGGAGAAATTATGTCAAAGTCTGTTACTGTTTTTTTAATGATTCTCGTACTTTTAGCCGCTGATACATTTGCCCGACAAAAACGAGTTGCCCAGGTGCCAAATGGCAACAAATTCAATTGCATGACATGCCACACATCCAGCTTTGGCGGCGCACGCAACGATTTTGGCAAAGAGGTTGAGACGAGTTTTTTGGATGCCAATGGCGATGTTATTTGGGGACAAGCGTTGGCTGCGCTGGACTCTGACCAGGATACGGCTTCCAATGGCGAAGAATTAGGTGATCCGACTGGAGAATGGGTGCAGGGTCAGGCAAATCCCGGCCAGGCAGATCTCGTGTCGAATCCGGGTGATCCGAACAGTACCGTAGGCGTCGCTTTTGCGGCGTATGGAGTGCCGAGTTCGTTCACCTTGCAAAATTATCCGAATCCATTTAATCCATTGACCAATATAACATTTACGATTCCGAGTCATACAAACGTCACGCTGACAATCTATAACTCTCTTGGTGAGCCGATCCGTGAATTGGTGAATCAAAAGCTTCAGCCCGGGCATTACGAAATAGCCTGGGATGGACAGAATGAAACCGGAGAATTGATGAGCTCCGGCGTCTACCTCGCGCGTCTGCAAAGCGAAAACATCCAGAAGACGATTCGAATGCTTTTGATAAAGTAAAAATTGACTATTCGGGGATATCACGAAAAACACTATTCCCGCTTTTGTTGCTTTTTACATTCACATTCCGCTGATAGCGACATCGTTATTTTCCGAAGAGTGGCCGGGCAATGGCTCAATCATTATCCGCATAATATCGACCGAGCTGCCGGACAATTTTTTGCTTCACCACCAGTGGATCGATGAGCCCGGTGTGGCGATAAATGATCTCCCCGTTCGGCGCGACGAGGATGGTGTGCGGCAAAGCGCCCGCCCATTCCGGATCGACTGCTTCTATCAGAGCATACACGTCAGTTGAATTAAAATGATAATTACGATTCGCCGCCAGATTCTCCCGTAAAAATTTTACAACCTGATCACGCTGATCTGGTTTGTCCGCGCTGATTGTGATGAACTCAAACTGGCGTCCGCGATACATGCGATTAATTTTCACCAACTCGGGGAACTCGACGATACAGGGCCCGCACCAGGTTGCCCACACGTTGATCAGTCGGTAATTTTCTGTTTCATTTTTTATCAGCCTGGTGATGCCAAGAGAATCGATTTCTTCCACCGACACCGGCAGGGCCGCCCACTCCGCATCACTTTTTTCTACCCAGGAAACCTTGTCGATCCATTTCATCGAACAGCCAAAGACTTTTGTTGTCTCGACCGGCACCTCTTCATCCGCCAAAAGCGCCTCGATCGCGTTGATAGCGTCGCGGCTTTTTGGCTCGATATAGGGATTTTCTGTGTCGTCAATTCGTCCCTGATAGCGCAGGCGGCGATCCTTGTCAAAGATAAAAACATGCGGCGTTGCCATCGGCCCATATTTCAGGGCGACCTCCTGTGTATCGCCATCATATAAATAGGGAAAATTGTATTGTTTCTGTTTTGCCCGAATCTGCATCTCCTCGTAGCTATCTCCCAGATCGGAATAGCCCAATTCATCCAGGCGCACGGCTCCTGGATGGTTGGAGGAGATGGCCACAAATGCCACGCCTCGTTGCTTGTACTCTTTCACCATATTTATCATTTTATCCTCATAAGCCTGCGCTGTCGGGCAATGATTCGCCGTGAAAATAAAAACAAAAAGCTCGGCTTTTTTGAAACTTTGCAGGGTTATTGTTTCTCCATCGGTGCTCAACAGCTTGAAATTTGGTGCCTTTGTACCAATGGCCAATGGTTTGACATCCGCTGCAAAAAGGTGCGATAGGGTGAGAAATGCCAGTGAAAAGATCATCAATAGACGCATAACAGCTCCATATTTCTTCTGCCTACAAGACGGTAATACGAATTAATTTTTTCTCCAGACTTTTTTATCTTATATTGTTAAAAATTAAAGTAGAGGAAAATTTTCCAGTCGTCCAGCTCCTTTTTCCAAACGATAAGATAATATCCGACATATTCGCCAGTGATCCAGTGGCCGATATCGACAACCATCTGCTCGTCTACGCTGCAGATGTCTTGCACCTCAAGGTTTATTGAAAATGCGGGATTCCGCATAAAATCGAATCTTTTTGTCATTGCTGCATGACCTTTGCTCATTTCCGAGCCGTTTAAATAGACCGCATCCCGATAATAAAGTGTTTTGATCATCATGTCGGGATCGCGGCTATTGGCGTAATTGATCCATAGTGTACGCAGTGAGTCAAGCTCGTATGTAGCGGAGACTTTTTCCGAGGTGAACGGCAGGATAATATCCAGTTCCCTCAGCCAGTCGCCGCCAACTTTTCTCCAGGCAATAGCGTAAAACAGGCTATCGGTCACATTTTCTACAATATCCGCGCGATAAATCTTTCCAGTATCCAATACTTTTCGTTCACTGTGTTCATACAGCTTGTCAGATTGTGTTGTAGCCATGGAAACAAAAAAGTTCTGTTTTTCCTCGACAAATTGACTAATGGGCAACTGGCCGAAAATATTTTCCTCGGGGAGCACCATCAACGCTTGTTTGAGATAGAGCTTCTCCAATTTTTGCGGCTTTTTATTAACATATTTAATCCATTTGGCACGGGCTCGAGCCAGGTCTTTTGATGGTAAGGCAAAAGATTCGGAAAAGGAGATCAAAAGCACAGAGACCAAAGCTAGCGTATGATAACGTTTTGTTCTCATTACATTCTCCAATATGATTATCGTCAATGAGCACGGCTTGAGAATTGGCGAAGGCACTCATTTTATTGGGAACTTGTATCCAGGCTTATCATCCATTCCAAAAGAAATAGCGCCGCCGGCAGATTTTCCTCAAAGGTTGGTTGAATCTCACTTTCGGGCAGGACAAATCCTGGATAGCTGCTGCGCGGGCGCAATTCAATGGTATAGGATGGAACACGCAAGAGCGCATAAAGCCAGTCATTGGTATCTCCACTTGCCAGATAGAGACCCGAGGCCTGATCCGGCGTGTAGGTGACACCATGCACAGCTTTAATTTTGTCGGCCATGGTTTTCGCCAGGCTTTCCATCAACGTCTTATCAGGTGCCGGGCTATTGGTATAACCCCAGGGAAACAAAACAAGCTGCGAATAGCTGTGATAACTGATCAAGGCACTTGGTTCGATGTTCGTCAGAAAATCCCGGCATGCCCGGGTTTCCGGTTCGGAAAATGGTTCTGGTCCACGGTAGGTCTCCGAGAACGTATCGCCAGAAGATCCTGGGCCGCCCCATTGATAACTGTAATTGCGATTCAGGTCAACACCATAGCTGCCATCGCCATTGTTGCGTCGGTTCTTGCGCCAGAGTCGATCCGAGGTTACGGAATAGTGATGTCCGTCCGGATTCACCATAGGGACAATCCAGATTTCCGTCTGATCAATCAAATTTTTTATTTGTGCCTGGGCGTCATAATTGTCCAGCAGATAACATGCAATTTTTAGCGGCACTTCGACGGAAATCCATTCACGCGCATGATGAGCGCCCAACAGAACACCGACCTTTTCGTCTTCATCTGATTGAACGTTATCACTGATTTTTATCGCCCACAGATCACGCCCTTGCAGCGATTTTCCAATGGATGTAAAATCAGCAATACTTTCATGGGCTGCGGCAAGAGAATCCAGTTCCGACTGCACCTCATCGTATGTATGATAAAGACCGGCATCAGGATCACCGGGCTCATCATCGCCGTCACAAATGCTGTTCATCAGTGTCAGGCTTGAGAACAAAAGTACAAAGCCTACAAGTATTTTTTTTAGAATTTTCATTTTCTCCCCTTTAGCCATTGAGAGGCATCCTGCGCGACAATTCGCACGGTCAAACCGGTATTTTGCAGATCACGAATATAGAGATCAAAGGCACGTGCAATGGCCGTGTCGCCATCCACCTGCCAAAAATCAACACCAGAGTTGATGACGGTTTGTAGCGCCGTCGAATCCGGCACGTAAACATGTATCAGGCGCTGTACCAAATCCTGTTCCTCAATGGGAGTAGCGCTGAACGCCATTGGTTTTGTCATTTTGGTCGTTCGAACCACAACATAGTCCGTTTCTTGCACAATGATTTCGGCGCCGGAATCGCGCAGCTCCTGGATTTGAGAGTCAGTCAGATTCGAAATTTTTTGCAGACCGGCACCAACAGTTTGCCCCTCCGGCACTCGTCGCTCTCCACAGGAAATAACTAAAATAGAGAACAGCAGAATAGAACACATTATTTTCATTAGGTGGCGCCCCTTTCTTTTTAATAAAGTTAGCAAGGAGATTTTATATTAACTTATAGTTCGCGCATGATTCGAGGTCTATTTCAGGAGTGGCAGCATAGCTTGAGTGAGGTCGTCAAAAACGAGTCTGGTGGTTTCACTCATTGCTGCAACAATATCCTCGACTGTTCCTCCGGCGATCGGCATTTCTTTATCGATGGTTATCGTGAGCAGCGGTTTGCGTGCGTCAAAGTTTGTCAGTTCAAAAGTGACAGAAATGAAGGCTTTATGTTCATTCTCGTAGCTCATCTCTTCAAAGTGGTTGACGCGTCCAAAAAGTGAAAAGCTGTCCATGCCGCGCGGGACGTCCAAAACCACCGCATCAAACAAACCGCTCCTCTCAAAATAATGCGCAGCTTTATGGGTGAGAAGACTGCCGGGGGTCATCACCCAGCGACGAAAGTTATCATATTTGACCTCATATAGTGATGTTCTATACATCATTTTATCATACTTGAGCATGGGAGCAGCGTCAAAATCCTGGATATGCAGCACACGCCCGGACGAAGAAACCGGTTGCGACAGATGTTGCCACTCCAAAGTGTAATAGTGGGTCTCCGGCATCTTTGTGCACGAGGCCAAACAGAAACATCCAATTGCCACGAACAGATATTTAGCGATCAATATGTACTCCTTCTCTTTGACTTGATCATTCCAATTCGCGTTGCGGCGGGTAAGTTTTTCGAACGACATTCCAGGGTCGTTCCTTAATGGTTTGACTAAAATCGTTTAGATTTTCCGTCATCGAGTTCAAATTTGTCATAATCTGATTGTATTGTTGTTGGTTTTCGAACAGCGAGCGATCAACCTCGGACAGGACAATATCCAGACTGTTAAGGGTCGTGATACTTTGGCTGAGCAGTTTTTCCAAATGATGTATACTATTGGTCAGCGAGGCATCATTGCTGACAACAATCTCCTTGGCCGCCAAAGTCAGCGTGTTCACCTCGGCGATTACGGAATTCATATTTTCCAGTGTCACCTGCAGATTTTTTTCTGTCACTTGTGCGATCTGGTTTAATGAGGCGATCATTTCGGAGATCCGTTTTTTATTGTTCTCGTTGAGCAGATCGTTCATACCGTGCAAAAGTGCTGTCAGCTCGTCGATAGCTGTTGATGCAACGCCGGACATTTGCGCAAAGCCAGTGACTTCCTCGGAAGGTATGAGAGCGCCAGATTCAAGAAGCGACGCCTCCGGTGTGCCGGAGGTGATTTCAATATAGGTTGATCCCATTATGCCAATAGTTGTCATAAAAGCGCGACTATTGGTGCGGATGGGAGTGTTTTTTTCGACCTGCAAAACCACTTCTGCGCCCGGGTAGCCATCATCAGCCAGGCGAACATCGATGACACTTCCCACCTGCAAACCCGCATATCGCACTGCCGAGCCTTTTTCAATGCCGCCGACGTAGCGAAAACGTGTTAGATATATTTCTTTTTCCGAAAAAGAATTCATGCCAACAATGATCGCTAAAAAAACGACAAACAAAAGAACACTTGTCGTGATAAAAATCCCCGCTTTTATTTCGCTCGCCTTATAATCCATAAGTGAACCTTGATGTTAATCAATATTTGTTTTAGTCTGCCACTAATTCATCCAGATAATTTTGTGCATCGAGTTTCTCTTCGTCCGGACGCCGTTCGAGAAACTGCACGACAAACGGATCAGTGCTTTCTTTTATATTATCCTGGGTGCCGAGGAATTTGATTTCTCCATCATGCAATAGACAAATTCGATCAGCAATTGTAAAAACCGAAGCCATTTCATGAGTCACCACGACGATGGTCATTCTGAGGGCGGTTTTTAATTTGAGGATGAGATGATCGATCCCGACCGCGACAATCGGATCGAGGCCGGCGGACGGCTCATCACAAAAAAGAATATCCGGATCCATCGAGAGCGCCCGAGCAAGGGCGGCGCGCTTTTTCATCCCACCCGAAAGCTGTGATGGCATAAAATCCTCAAATCCGGACAAACCCACCAGGTTAAGCTTCATGCGCATCATAATTTTGATGATCGATTTGTTTTGCGGCGTATGCTCCATCAATGGCAGCGCGACATTCTCGCCCACCGTCATGGAGTTAAATAACGCACCGCTCTGGAACAACATTCCCATCCGCCTGAGAATCACGTCTCGTTGCCTCTCAGAGGCTTTTGTGATATCAACACCTTTAATGAAAATTTCTCCCTTATCCGGTGAATTAAGACCAATGATGTGTCGCAATAATGTACTCTTGCCGCAGCCGGAACGTCCAAGTATCACCAGCGTCTCGTATGGATAAATATCAAGATTTATTCCTTTGAGAATATGACGTTTGCCATAGCTGGTGTGCAAGTCGCGTATTTTGATAATCGGTTCTGTCATCGCTATAATGTTGAGAAAAACAGCATGGTAAAGAGCAGATCAGCAAAAATCACCAAAAAAATCGAGACGACGACCGATGTTGTCGTCGATTTTCCGACGCCTTCAGCGCCGCCGCGCACGTTAAAGCCTTGATAGGCGCCAACCTGGGCGATAATAATGGCAAAGAAAAAGCTTTTGATGAGACCAGTGATAAAATCCTTGGCAGCCAGCGCGTCTGCCGTTTGATTAAAATACGCCACAAATGCCAGTTTGAGATTGGTGATCGCCAGGACAAAGCCGCCAGCGATGCCGACAAAATCGGAGAGCACGGTCAAACATGGGACAACTACCATCATGGCTAACAAACGCGGCACAACGAGAAAGCCAATCGGATTGAGCGCCATTGTTTCCAGCGCATCAATCTCTTCGGATACTTTCATGGTACCAATTTCAGCCGCAATGGCCGATCCACTGCGACCAGTGACGATGATTGCAGTGATCAGCGGTCCCAACTCGCGACACAAGGTCACACTCACCAGATCGGCGACGTAAATCGTCGCGCCGAATTGCTCCAACTGATAGGCCGCCTGCATCGCAATGATCAAACCAACGCAAAAAGAAATCACGCTGACGATGGGCACAGACTCAACGCCAATCCGCACCATTTGCACAAAGGTTGAACCCCAGCGCAATTTTTTACCCCGAAATGGCGCGATAAACGTCCATACCAGTGACTGGCCTGTAAGATGCGCTATGCGGGCAACATGTACAAAAAAGAAAGCCAGGTTGCGGCCCGAGCGGCCAAACGTTGTTTTTAAATTACTCATTAACTTTTGCCGTATCAACGTCTTTATATATCTGGAAAATTTTGTCCAGGCGCGTGAGTTCAAAAACCTCGCGCACATTGTCGCGCAGGCCAGCAACAACCAATGTCCCATTGTATTTTTGACAAAGCTGCAGCCCCTCAATGAGTGTCGCCACTCCGGAACTGTCCATATAGCTCACGCCACTCAACTCCACCACCACTCTTGGCACACGTTGTTTGACCAATTCCATAATCGCATTTCGCGCCTGGGGGGATGAAAACATGTCCACTTCACCGGCGATTTTCAGAACCGCAACTTTGTCTTCAACACTATTTGTTATTTTCAGGCTCACTTTTTATCCTTTGGTATTGATTTTTGCATAATTAATCGATTGCCGGCTTCCATGCCGTCAGCAAATTTGACTTTATCCATTACGCTGGTGATGATATAAACGCCCAAACCACCCGGACGGATTTCATCGAGCGGGCGGGATTTTATTTTTTTTAAATCAGCCGGCTCGCCTTCGTCTTCGAGAATAAATTCTAGCTTGGTTGGCTTTATCTTGCAGGTAATTTTTATGCTTTGGCCACCTTTGCCTTTATAGGCGTGACGAATGATATTTGAGCAGGCTTCATCTATGGCTAAAATAATTTTGCTGGTATCCATCTGGTCAAAGCCGGCGATTTCGCACACCTTGCTCACCGCGGCGCGCATAACGCTCAGCAGGGGCGGGTCGCTCGTCAGGTTTAATATAATGGTTTTTGTCATTTTCAGCGATCAATTTTATTGTTTATTTTTGGCTCTATGTCCAGGGATTCAAGACATTGATTGGGCTTTGTTCCATTGAAAAGCAACGAGTGTGATATCATCGTTTTGAGGACTGGATTTCGTAAATGTATGAACCTGGCGTAAGCATTCCTCAACAACCTGGCCGGCAGACGCCCAATGACGCTCCAGGCAGGCTAACAATCGATCGAGAGAATATTCTTCGCCTTTGCTATTCTTTGCTTCAATAATACCATCCGTGTAAAACAATAAAAAATCACCGTGTGCCAATTGCATGGTATTATCCTCAAAGGGCATATTTTTCATCACACCCAAAGGTGGGCCGGATGCCCGATGTTTCGTCACCGCCGTACCATGTCGCAAATGGATGAGCGGCAGGTGACCGGCGTTCGCATGTACGACCTTGCCCGTCCAGATATCAACAATGGCAAACTGTAACGTGACGAACATACCGTGTCGACTTCGATCAACGAGGAGCTCATTGAGTTTATCCAGCAACAGGCTCGGTTCTTGATGTTTTTGTACATAAAAACGAAAATCGCTCATGAGTCGCGCCATATAGAGCGCAGCCGGGATACCTTTCCCCGACACATCTCCGATGAGCATACCGACGTGACGATCATCCAGCATAAGCACATCAAACAGATCGCCACCGACGGAAATTGCCGGCAAATTCCGCGCCGCAATATCAAAGATACCATTTTCGCCCTGCGGCAGTTTTTGTGGCATAAAGCTTTGCTGGATTTCCTTGGCAGATTCCAGTTGTTGCCGCAGTCGCTCCTGTTCCAGCTCAATTTGATGCACACGCGCATTTTCAATGGCCATGGCTACTTGCTGGCAAAATGTCTTGAAAAGATCAAGATCATAATCGGTGAATTCATTGCCGTCGCTGCGATTAATGACTTCCGCCACACCAATAATCTTTTCTTTACTTTGTAATGGAACAGCCAAAATTGATTTGGTTTGGAATCCGGATTTTTGATCCACATCTGAATAAAAACGATCGTCGGTGCTGACGTCGGGCACAATGAGAGAAGTCCCATGCTGCCAAATCCATCCGGCAACACCCTGCCCTTTTGCCAGGCGGATAATTTTTGTGATTTTATCGCCATGACTGCCCAAAGCCACTTCGCATTCCAGGACATTCAGGGCCTCGTTGACCAGAAAAACCGAGCTGGCCTCGGCGCGCATCACTTCCTGTGCCTTTTCCATGACCAGCCCAAGCAGAACGTCAAGGTCGAGCGTTGAGCTTATAATGTTGGTCACATGTATAAGACTGGATAAATCTTCAACGCGCGCCTGTAATTCCTGAAGCTTGCTTGTTGTGTCTTGAATTCCCATAATCCCTCAATGAGCTTTCAACCAATTCACACCCGTTCCCAGGTCCACTTTAATGGGTACGTCAAGCTTGATGGCGTTTTCCATCTCCTGGCGCACCAGATGTTGCATTTGTGGCAGTTCTTCTTTTACCACATCAAAAACCAGTTCATCGTGCACTTGCATGATCATTTTTGACGCTAATCCCTCTTTCGCCATGCGTTTTTGTACATGAATCATTGCCACTTTGATCAAATCGGCAGCGCTACCTTGAATTGGCGTGTTGATCGCTGTTCGTTCGGCAAAATCCCGAATACGCCGGTTATCGCTCTTTATTTCCGGAATATATCGGCGGCGATTTAAAAGAGTTGTGACATAACCCTTTTCCTGCACCTGGTGCACGATATCGACCATAAATTTTTGCACCCCAGGATAGTTGGCGAAATATGCCTCAATAAATTGACCGCCTTCCTCCGGCGTGATACCGAGGCGTTGCGACAAGCCGAATGCGCCCATGCCGTACATGATGCCAAAATTTACTTCCTTGGCTTTACGGCGTTGTTCATCTGTGACATCTTGTGGTTCGACATTAAAGACCAATGCGGCTGTACGTCGGTGCACATCTTCATCATTTTGAAACGAATCGCGCAATGTCTGATCGCCGGACAGATGTGCCATAATGCGTAGCTCGATTTGGGAATAGTCCGCATCGAGCAAAAGGTGATCGTCGTCCGCCGCGACAAAGCCGGCGCGAATGGAGCGGCCAATTTCGGTGCGGATGGGGATATTCTGCAAATTGGGATCACTGGATGATAGTCGGCCTGTTGCGGCTACGGTTTGGTTGTACGACGTGTGCAGTCGCCCGGTTTTCGGATGTATCAGTTTTGGCAAGGCATCCACATAGGTTGATTTCAATTTGGCGAATTGTCGAAATTCGAGTATCTGCTTCGGTAGCTCATGCTCTTTGGCTAATTCCTCGAGCACAGAGACATCTGTCGAATAACCGGTTTTGGTTTTGCGAATGACCGGCAAGCCTAAATCTTCAAACATGACCTTGCCAAGCTGCTTGGGCGAGTTGATGTTGAATTTCACTCCGGCCAGTTCATAGATTTTTTTCTCGAGGCTCACAAGCTCGGTTTCCAGCTCTTTTGACATGCGATTCATATACGGCTCATCAATCGCAACACCGGCTTTTTCCATGGCAGCAAGGACATGAATGAGAGGCACTTCGACTTTGTCCATCAGCTTTTTGAGATTTTTTTCTTCAAGTTGAGGCTCCAGGAGTCTCCATAATCGCCAGGTGATGTCCGCATCCTCACAGGCGTATTCGGCAACCTGTTCAATGGGCGCCATATCCATGGTAATTTGTTTGCTGCCACTGCCGATGAGACGCGATGTCGGGATTTTCTTTACATTAAAATGCGCCAGTGCCAGAGCATCCAGATTGTGTTGTCGAAGGGATGGATCAAGCAGATAGCTCGCGACCATGCTGTCAAAACTCAAACCCTTTACGGCAATATCGTAATGGGATAAAATGATGATGTCATATTTGGCATTGTGCCCGCATTTTAAAATGGATTCATCCTCAAAGATGGGCTTTAAGCGGGATAAAACGAATTTGAGATCAAGCGGCTTCGTTTCGGTGGTGATTTCTTGCGACCCGCGCACCGGAATATAATATGCGATACCGTCCTGACACGAAAATGACAATCCAACCAGCTCAGCCCGCATGGGTTCCTGGTGGGTCGTTTCCGTATCAAAAGCACATTTTTTCGCAGCAGTCAATTTCTCGATCATCTCATGCAATTCCGTCTCCGTTTGAATGAGATGATACTCTCGTTTCATTTCCGGTTGTTCAGGGGCAAAACGATCCGCTAACGACCGGAATTGCATCCGCTGAAAAAATGTAAAAGCGGCTTCCCTGTCGACATCGCCGATTTTCAGCTCGGCGGGTGGAAGGTCGACCGGGACGTCGCACTGGATGGCCGTGAGTTTTTTTGACATTTCGGCTGATTCCGGGCTTTTTTCCAGGGCGGTACGCGCACGCTTGTCTGAGATGTTTTCAATATTGCCCAGCACCGCTTCTATCGAGCCATATTCCTGCAGCAGTTTTAATGCGGACTTGGGTCCAATGCCGGGAACGCCCGGGATATTGTCTGAAGAATCTCCCATGAGGGCGAGGTAATCGATGATTTTGCTCGGTGGTAATCCAGTCTTCTCCTCGACGGCCTGTGCATCCAGCCATTCCGGATCTTGCCCGCCCCCTTTTGGATTGAGCATTTTCACGTGTTCGTTGACGAGTTGCATCATGTCCTTGTCGCCCGAGACGATGATGGTCTCGATATTTTGCTCGCTCGCCAGACGAGCATAGGTGCCGATGATATCATCTGCTTCAAAGCCCGGCTTTTCAACCACCGGTATTTTTAAAACATCCAGCATTTCTCGCAGACGGGGCAATTGATCGATCATATCGTGCGGCATCTCTGCTCGCTGCGCTTTGTACTCGGCGTATAACTTGTGTCGAAACGTTGGTTCGGGCGTATCAAAAACCACGGCAAAATAGTCGGGATTTTCATTATCCAGAATATTGAGCAAGGTATTGGTGAAGCCATATACCGCGCTGACATTTTCGCCTTTTGAGTTGATGAGCGGATTGCGCGCGAACGCAAAATAAACGCGATAGGCTAACGCCATGCCGTCGATAAGAAAAAATCTGGGTTGAGTAGAGTGCTGCATGCGAATAGTACTTTACTTTTGCTTATTTTGATTTAATGTAGTATAAAATAGGATGTTATGCAAGAAAAAGTCCATTGTTATCATGATTTCTGCGAATAGTTTTCACGCTAATCCTAACTTTTGTTTGTATTCTGAAACAAACACACAGAGGCGGGTGGTTGATGTGTGGAAAAGTGTGTGTGGCAGCGGATGTTAGGCAAAGCGATAGAGTCGGCCCGGGAAAGCACCACTCAACATTGAACAGCATAATAAATTCTCCTTCTGTGTTAAAATAGGCTTGTCACAAACTGCAAGCCAAAATCTAAAGCAAATGTTGAATTGTGAAACAAGCTGAGGAGAAAAATCATGGGACTTTACTGGAAATCGATCATCGTCAAAGTGACAGGTTGCGATTATGCTACAGCCGGAGAAATTGAAAAATTAATTGATACATTATGTCCAGGCTGTTCGGAAATACAGCTCATTCGAGAAGCCCCCATTGCATTCAGGGCATTGAGGAAGCTTGATGAAATGAGTATGGATCGATTCAAAAAGCCTTACGATCGTTTGACGGCTGACGAATTTTGCGATTTTTACCATATGTCTCAAGAGCAGATGCCAAGAAATCTCGTAAAATTTGCTGCATGAACAAGTGTATGTGCAGCATTGTGTTTTTTTAGCAAATCTTCTAAATCAGAAAGCAACCGGAACACCGAGTACCACCGGGATGATGCACAAGTTTACCTTTTTATCTCGGTGGTAATCGGCGAGCTCTGGTTTAAATGTTTAATTATTTTTTGGCCACGATCGTATTTACGCGTGCCGGATGCGACTTTTCATAGTCGGCTACTGCTCCGTTGTATTTCTGCAAATATCCGAGCTGATTTATCCCCTCAAGCAAACATGTTTTACTAAAATCGTCTATTGGGAATTTTATTTTTGTACCATTTGGCAAAGTGACTCTTTGAGCGGCCAGGTCAATGTAAAGTTCGGCATTACTATCCTGTTCATCGAGATCAAAAAGATAGTTCAGCGTTTCAGCATCAACTATAACGGGCAGCAGACTGTTTTTCAGGGCGTTGTTGCGAAAAATATCCGCAAAACTGGTGCTGATGATGGCGCGAAAGCCGAATGCGGTGAGGGCCCACGGGGCGTGCTCCCGGCTCGATCCGCAGCCAAAATTGTCACCCGCGACGAGAATGCGCACGCCTTTCGCTTCCGGTTTGTTGAGGATAAAATCCGCCCTGGGTGATCCATCTTCGTTATACCGCCAGTCGTTGAACAAATTATCGCCCAGCCCTTGTTTATCCGTCACTTTGAGAAATCGCGCCGGAATGATCTGATCAGTATCTATATCATTCATTCGAATTGTTATATATTTACTTTTTAAGGTTGTGAACGGCTTCATTTTGGACTCCTGGTTTTTGCCAAAGGATTTATCGATCTGATTGACGATTACTTTCAAAGCATTGTGCGCACATCCGTCACCTTTCCCGTCACCGCCGCCGCAGCCGCCGTATAAGGGCTTGCCAAAAACGTGCGTCCACCTTTTCCTTGTCGACCTTCAAAGTTACGATTGCTGGTTGAGACAGCATATTCTCCGGCTCTGATCTCGTCGCCGTTCATGGCAATGCACATCGAGCAACCCGGTTCACGCCATTCGGCACCGGCCTGCCGAAAAATATCGTCCAGGCCTTCGGCTTCGGCTTGTCGCTTCACTAAAAGCGATCCGGGTACAATCAGGGTTCGTACAGCATCCGCAACTTTGCGGCCTTTGAAAATTTCCGCAGCGGCGCGCAAGTCACCGAGTCGCCCGTTCGTGCAACTGCCGATAAAAACAACGTCAATCGGCTGGCCGACCAAAGGTTTACCTGGCGACAATCCCATATAATCGAGCGCCTTGCGCATCGCTTTTTGTTGATTGATATCCGTCAAGGATTGCGGGTCTGGAATCAGACCGTCAATCGGAATCCCCTGCGCTGGCGTAGTGCCAAATGTGATCATCGGCTTGATCTCGTCGGCGTTTAACGAGACCTTTTTATCGTAGGTCGCACCATCATCTGTCGGCAATTTTTGCCAGGATTTCACGGCCGCGTCCCACTCCGCTCCTTTTGGTGCAAAAGGACGACCATCGAGGTATTCGTAGGTCACAGCATCCGGCGCCATCAAGCCGGCGCGAGCCCCGCACTCGATGCTCATGTTGCTGATGGTCATGCGCCCTTCCATGGAAAGTGCCCGAATCGTCGAACCGGTGTATTCAATGACATGTCCGGTGCCGCCGCCAACGCCAATTTTCGCGATCAACGCGAGAATGACGTCTTTTGCGGTCACACCGCGACTGAGCACGCCGTTGATGTCAACCTGCATGGTTTTTGGCTTGCGCTGCAAAAGCGTTTGTGTGGCCAACACATGTTCCACTTCGCTCGTACCGATACCAAACGCCAATGCACCAAACGCCCCATGCGTCGCTGTGTGACTGTCGCCGCAGACAATGGTCATACCGGGCTGTGTCAAGCCCATCTCCGGACCAATGACATGCACCACGCCGCGATTTTCACTTGTCCAGCTGTAAAGCGGGATGCCAAATTCACGGCAATTTTGCTCCAACTGCTGCAGTTGCGCCAGGGCAATTTTATCCTGAATCGGAATCGATGGATCGGTAGTGGGAATCGAGTGATCCATCGTCGCGACCGTTTGTGATGGAGAGCGAACGGGCAATCCTTTCTCGCGCAATCCGGCAAAGGCTTGCGGCGATGTCACTTCATGTACCAACTGCAGATCGATGTAAAGCACTGCCGGTGAATTGGGTTCCTGGATGACCACGTGATTGTCCCAGATTTTTTCAAAGAGTGTTTTTGGTGTGGACATTCTGTGCCTCGTTAATTTTTACATGAAAAGCTGCTGTCGTCGAATTAGATATCGAATTTTCGCGGATTCAATCTGCTGAGGTTTTGCTCGCTGAGCGTGGCACCGCTCGGCGCCGGACATGCGTCTTTTGTCGTTGCTCATCGCTCACTCCAGTATTGCCCCGGTGTTCGCCGAGGTCACATGCTGTATATAGCGTGCAAGCCAGCCTTTTTTGATCTTTGGCGTAAAAGGAGGCAGTTTGCTGAGTCGGGCCTGAATGTGCTCATCTGTCAAGTCAACATTGAGGGTGCGCTCGTGCAGATTAATACGAATGATATCGCCATCCTTGAGTGCCGCGATGGGGCCGCCGGCGGCTGCTTCAGGACTGACATGGCCGATACAGGCTCCGCGGGTGCCGCCGGAAAAGCGGCCGTCGGTGATGAGCGCCACCGAACTGCCGAGACCACGTCCCATCACGGCGCTGGTTGGCGATAACATCTCCGGCATGCCGGGGCCACCTTTTGGACCCTCATATCTGATCACAATACAATCTCCTGCACGAATTTTGCCCGCATAGATCGCATCAATAGCGTCCCGTTCATTTTCGAAAATCCGCGCCGGACCGCGAAAATCCCACATATCCGGATGCACCGCACCGGTTTTGATGACACCGCCATCCGGCGCCAGATTTCCGAATAACACAGACAATCCACCTTTGGCTGAGTATGGATTTTCCAGGGGACGGATAACGCTCTCGTCCCGAATATGAGACGATTCAATGTTTTCACCCAGGGTTTTGCCGGTGACGGTCGGACGATCGAGGCTCAGAACACCCGGCTTTTTTGACAGTTCCTTCAATATGGCCGAGATGCCGCCGGCACGATCGACATCCTCAATGTGGACATCAGGAGTTGCGGGCGAGACCTTGCAGAGGTATGGCACCGTGTCGGCCAGATCGTTCAAATCTGCAAGAGATAAATCAATGCCCGCTTCATGGGCAATGGCAAATGTATGCAAAATCGTGTTGGTGGAGCCGCCCATGGCAAGATCGAGAGCAAAAGCGTTACGAAACGATTCGGCGTTCAAAAGATCGGACGGTTTGCTATCCTTGGCCACCAAATCGAGAATCCGTTCGCCGATCTGAGCGATAAGCTCGTCGCGCTGGGGGTTCACAGCGAGAATAGTGCCGTTGCCCGGCAATGCCATACCAAGCGCTTCGCAAAGACAGTTCATGCTGTTGGCGGTGAACATACCCGAACAACTGCCACACGTCGGGCAACCGGCCATTTCCAGTTCAAGCAGCTCTGCCTCAGTGATGGCACCGGTTTTTATTTTGCCCACGCCTTCAAAAACAGAAATCAGGTCCACTTTTTCTCCTTTTGACGTGCGTCCCGAGGCCATAGGACCACCGGAGATAAAGATCGTCGGGATGTCAAGACGAAGCGCTGCCATAAGCATACCGGGCACGATTTTATCGCAGTTGGGAATACAAACCAGGCCATCGAGTTGATGCGCCGCAACCACTGTCTCAACCGAATCAGCGATGAGCTCGCGTGATGGCAGACTGTAACGCATGCCGATGTGGCCCATGGCAATACCGTCGTCTACCCCGATGGTGTTGAACTCAAATGGCACACCACCGGCAGCGCGCACTGCTTCCTTTACTTTACGGCCAAACTCTTGTAAATGCACATGGCCGGGAATAAGGTCAATATACGAATTGGCGATGCCAATAAACGGCTTGGCAAAATCCTCATCTTTCAAGCCAGTGGCGCGCAACAAGCTGCGATGCGGCGCTCGTTCAACTCCCTTTTTGATACTATCTGATCTCATCTTATGACCCTCTCTTTGTTTTTAAATTCCACACAGCACTCATTATTAAAAGAACTCCTTCAGATCCTTTACCTCAATCTGATAAAAACGGTTGAAATTGTGAGGTGCCGGAGTGTTAGCTGATCAGAGCGAATAGTACGCCGAGTGAAGAGTGACTGGACAGTCGAATAATCGATAGGACAGGATGAAGGGCCGCAAGAATCCCCACGTTCTTGTCTGCAATGAGGTTGTAAGGCGGTCTTTTCATCCCGGAACACACTTTCATTTATAACAAATCTTGATCGGAAATATAAAAATTTTCAAGCAAAATACAATAGAAAATATTCCATCGTTGTATCTATCAGGCATTTGCCCTATATTGAAAATGTGCAATTGAAAGCCAAAGATGATACAAAAACCTATACACAGCTTCACCCATGGCGCTATGGGTACTATTTTTGAAATCAAGATAAGCCACGACGATTTCAAATATGCCAGAGCCGCCTCTATTGAAGCATTCCGGCTGCTCGATCAACTCGAACAATATCTCAGCCACTATATCGCCAACAGCGACATATCGCGTATTAGCAACCTGCCAATTGGTGGCAGTACGCAAATCAGCTACGTAACTTTTGAATGTCTCTTGCAGTGCATCGAACTTTATAGTCTGTCAAAAGGTGTTTTTGATGTGACCATCGGTGCCTTGTATCACTGCTGGTTGAATGATGACAAATCGCTCAAGTCACCGAGCCAGAAGGACATAAAGATCGCCAAAAGCCGCGTCGGCTTGTATCACCTCACTTTTGACGAGACCTCTTTTCGCGTCGGCATGAACGGTGGTCCGGTTCAGCTTGATCTTGGTGGGTTTGGCAAGGGCTATGCACTGGATAAAATGGCGGAATTGTTCGCGGAATGGGATATTGACGCTTATGTCCTCAACGGTGGTCAAAGTTCAATGCTATTCGGCCAGCCACCCCAGGGTGAGCTTGGCTGGCCAATCACGATAAGCGATCCGTTTGAGGACTATCGTGTTTTAAAAGAACTGATGCTCAAGAATATCGCCATCGGGAGTTCCGGCCTGATCAAGGGACGCCATATCATCGATCCTCGTACCGCTACGCCAACGGAGAATACGCGAGCTACCTGGGCTTTCGCCCCTTCTGCTGCTTTTGCCGACGGACTTTCGACCACATTTATGATATTGTCGCTCGAAGAGATAACCGAAATTTGTAAAGAGTTTCCGGAATTCAGCGCAATTTTATTGTCAAAAAGTTCGGAACCTTTGGCAGATCGTTTGGTCTCAATAGGGAGCGAACAAACGATGACTATGTTGAAATAATATGTCACCATTTTCTTATGAGAGTATGGCTTGTGACAAAAAAAATTTTATACAATATTATCTTTTTAGCTCTTTTCGTTTCGACAACCCGGGCCGAACGATTCAAGAATTGTATCTCCGGCCAAATCATTGATGCTGAGACCGGTGCGCCTGTTTATTATGTCAATATTTTTTTAGCAAACACCACAATTGGCACCACCAGCAACACCGAGGGGCGCTATCAGATTAGCAATGTTCCGCCGGGAAATTATACGTTGGTCATCTCTCATATCAGCTACGAAACTGTCACGCAAAAGGTGATGCTGAACAGTTCGAGTAAATCGATTCTGAATTTTGCGATCTCTCCAACGGTCATTGAGATGAGTCCATTATATATCGATGAAGAACGAGATCGTACATGGCGAAAATATTTTAAAATATTTGAAAAAGAATTCCTCGGCTACTCGGATAATGCTCAGGCATGTCAGTTTATCAATCCGGAGGTACTGCATCTCGTACAAGGGGAAAATCCGGAGACGTTGTATGGAAAAACAATACAACCCCTTGAGCTTGTCCATGCAAATTTTGGCTATCGTATAAAGCTCATCGTTCGCTCTTTTCGAATTACCGAGGACAAAATCACTTATACGGTGTTGCCGGTTTTTGAAGAAATGCCATCAGCCTCGGAAGCACAAGCAGCGTTATGGGAAAAAAATCGCGAACAAGCCTTTTACGGCTCGTTTCGACATTTTTTTAATACATTATTCAGACAGCAATTTCGCCAGGCCGGTTTCTCTGTAGAGCGCGTGCAAGAAGAGAAACGGTTTCGCGCATCAACCGAACAATATGACTCTCAATCCGCAGAGGGGCGTATCTTTTTGCACACGGATTATGGTTTGATCAAGCGGCTATTTTTTCCTGACTATCTGCGAATTCGTTATAAAGAGAATTGGGCACAAACCTCGTTCCTGAGACTGCCTTTTGATACCATGGAAGTCGATTTGTCCGGTAACGCCCTGTCTGATTTTCAAATTATTCGATCCGGTTATTGGGGCGAAAAACGATTTGCGGATGAATTGCCCCTGGATTACCGTCCGTAATAAAATGAAATGAAATGACTTGACATAGTGAGACAAAAAATATATTTTCATGAAAACCTGGAGAGAACCATGAAAATTGTTATATTTTTTCTGAGTGTCGGTTTTTTATCGATGCCACTCTCAAGCAAGGAAGAGGTGAAGCAAAAAGCAGAGCCACGCTTAGAGGTCCCTTCGGACAGTTCCATTGTCCCCTTTGTACCGATATTTCCCGACTCGCTGAACCAGGACAGCATGAGCGTATTGATCTATCCGGAATTGCGCCCGCACTTTCAGCAAGACATGGGGATCATTCTGGTACCAGATCCGCATTCAATTGAACTCAATCCGGGTGGCATGATTGAAGTGGATCCAACCGTTGATGTGGGCATGATCTATCCTTACAGAACGCGGCAAAGACTTTTGCTAGAGAAGGAGGGGACAATAAAGATGCTGCCGAAACGCTACCACTATTATCTGCCGGAGAAACATCGTCATGACATGCCGGAAGAGAAAGAGGAGAAAAAAGAAGAGCAATAAATCATCGCAATAAAACCATCTTTTTGATCAAAGATATTCTCTTCTCCTTTTGTCTCACATAAAGTCGATAAAAATAGACCCCACTGGGCATGTTCGTTTGCCAGGTGATCGTATGGCGTCCCGCCCCCTGATTTTTCTGCAGTACGGTTTCGACCTCCCGGCCAACAAGGTCGTAGATGACGAGCTGAACAAAGCCGGCATCTTGCAAAACATATTCGATTGTCGTCGATGCATTAAACGGATTGGGATAATTCTGGGCTAAAAAATAGTCTGTTGGGATTTCTTTTACTGGATTGGCAATCCTGGACACAATCGAATTGCGGCGCCCCGGTGTCCCGCCGATAGCGCTGCTTGCTGCCCAGTTAGCGGGATGCGCATTGTCCAGCTCCGGGCTCCGCAGTTCCAGCGTATAGCCGGTACCGTCCGCCTCCACAGGCCAGGGCAATTCGTCATTGTAAACAAGCGAGTCCACCAACTGGCCGGTCGCATTATACAAATAGAGTGAATCCCCTGCATTATTGAGATTAAAAGGAAAATCGCCAAAAACATAGTCAATATCCGAATAGACAAAGTTTAAGTGGGTCGAATCTCTGCACAATACGGCATAGCCGAATGCCGGGATATAGGCGTAACTGGGCAGCGTAAAAACATCCTGCCCGACACCATCGTTTATCTGCCAGCCAGCCAGAGCTGTCGACGCATTGGTGGGATTGTACAGCTCCAGCCAGTCTTTTGCCGGGAAATCACGTCCGCTATTATAATTGATCTCATTAATGACAACATGCTCTACCGCACCATCGGCGGACTCAAAAAGCGCTGTGACGTTGAGATTTTTCCGGGAGTCGTATATTGTTGTCAAAGCCTCATCATTTAGGCCATTCCATCGTGTGAAACGATAGCCGGGTGCGGGGATAGCGGTCAAAGTAACAGGAACATCCTGAAAAAAAGTGCCTTGCCAGGGGAATCGGCTGATGATTTTGGAATTGACTTTTATCCGCCCGACGCCAGTGGTGGACAGATTGAGCTTTATATCACCAGCGATATTGAACATCTGTCTGATATGCGAGCGCACGTAAAGCTCACGCCGATTGGCAAAGTTATACATTCGCTGCAAACGCGAGTTGTATTGATTCGCTGAACCGGGCCAGCGCTCGCGCTGACGAAACATCTCCGGATAGAACAGGGCATCAAATTCGTCCAAAAGTGCGACAACACGATCAACATCAAAAGTTGTATTCAAATGATCAGCGAACCGGTTAATGAACTGACGGGTGAAATCCTGGTTTTGTAGCAAGGAACGCAGGAGCAAAGTGGACCACGGCGGATTGGGCCAATCCGGGCCGAAGGGTTCTGTGGCAAATGCCAGGGTGTTGTGTTGAGGCGCGGTATCATACAGGTGAAATCCAAAATCGGTGTCGTAAATCAGCCATCGCCATGTGCCGCCCGGTGTCTGGGGCTTGTAATATTTGATATTGTTGCCCGGCCAGTCGGTGTTGGCGATATAAATTTCTGCAATTTGATAATCGATAAAATTGCTGATATCCATCATCGAATCGACTTGCGCATAATTCTCGAAAAGTGCGAGGTCGTGTGTTTCAATAAAATGCCAAAAGTCAAGGTAATCGTGATTTGAACCCGCCATCACCTGGCTGCTCGATCTGCCGCTGCCGTCCAAAATGTCGAGGCGATCCGGGTCGAGTCCGCGATTCGCTGCCACAAAATGCTCGTTGATTTTTTCGCGCACGATCAAGATGCCCCAATAGTCACCATTCAAATAAACCTGAGCGGGCCGATAGGCCATGGTCTCCAGATCCATAAAGTCTTCGCACAGCGCCTGCATGTAGGCATCGCGAAAGATAGTGCCATCCCACGCATTGCCGCCATTGCGTAAAAGAAAACTTTCGAAAGAGGTGATTGGTTTGTCCGGGAAAATCTGATAATTGATTTGTCGGGTATCATAGATGCCACGCTGAAAAATAGCCAGCGCTTTTTGATCGCGCCCCCGGCTCCAGCCGCCAAAAACCTTCATTCCCGCATCCAGCTTGAAACCGAGCGTACCATTGGGTTCAAAAAATTCGACATGCACCGGACGTTCCCAATCCTGCCAAAAATTGGCGCCAAAATAGGGATATTCGCTGCTCGCATTGGGTCCAAAGGCAAAAATGCCATACTCGTCATCGTAAAGATTATACGGATCTGAGGCCAACGCCACAATGGCAAATTCTGTATCCTCGTTAAATATAAATGTATTGGTGACAATTCGACTTGGGGGGCGATTCGAATGAAAGGTTCGAGCGCGAAGACACGTGTTGTTCTTCAGGAAGATTGGGGTGGTGTAAGAATTATCGTTTTCATCGGGATCTGAACCATCCAATGTATAATAAATGTCACCTCCCGATGTATCCGAGAGCTCCACAGACAACGATGAATTGTACAGTCCGCCCTGGAGTGAAAAAATCGGCGCAGCAGCCGGCATCGTAAAACCGGAATCGATATTCGTGCCCCCGGGTGTTGGTAGTGCGAGAATACGCCAGGAATCCTGCCCGTCCGGCAAGCGCCCGAACGAGACATCAGGGGCTAACGCTGGTGTTCGCACGGTATCAACAACATTTCCGGCGACATCAACAATTTGCAAAATCTCTCCATCGCCCTTGATTTTAAAATTTGTGTGCAAATGGCTTTTCGGAATGTGCAAAACATCCGGAACAGTGGCAGGTTCTTGAGGCATTGAACTCCCGAGTGTGAGAAAGGGAATGAGCGTCATATCCGAGGAGCCGGAGCTGACATTGTGAACCTGCAGGGCTAATATATTCTCGCCGCGGCGCACATGCGACAGATCGTTTATAACAAAGCGCTCCGGCGAATATCCCTGTATCAATAGTGCCTCATGGTTGCTATCAGCGGCTCGATCATACGGCGTCGATTCTCCGGGCCGACCTATGTTGGCGCGAGCAACTTCGAAACCGTTGAGATAGGCGATAAACGCATCATCATAATCGACATGCAATAAAAGTTGGATGATATCATGCGGATTATCGAGCACGAATCGTTTTCTCACATAAATCGACATCAGGTTCGCAATGACGGTTGCATCATCAGCATCGCCATAGCCAAAACCGCTGGCGCCAACCGCCCACTCCGAATCGTCAAATACGGGCTGCGCCCAATCTGAAGGGGGCTCTCTCGTACCGGGCCAATAAGCCCAGTCATCCCCATGCTGGATGATAGTATTCCAGTAAACGACATCGCTTCGATCTTTATCTGAAGCAAAAATTAGCAGAAAATCCGATGGCGCAAGCGTCAGCTCCGCTATCATCCATTTAAAGGGATCACTCACGTCATCTGACAAGCCATAACCGGACAAATTCACACTTTTGCCGGAGCTGTTATACAATTCAATCCAGTCGGGATAGTCCGAGTCTTCATCCGCCACGGTCGATTGATTCACTGCCATCACCTCGTTGATCACCACCGCATTGGCCAAAGATGACCAAATCGATAAAAGCAAAAGGTGACAGATTTGCTGTGCCCTGGGCATGGTCTAACACATCCGCATGGTGAATTAATAGTCAACTTGCAAAAAAAACATAGAGAATATAGCGTGGAAAAGCAAGTACAAAAAATGGGTGGGTAAAACATCAAGAGACTGTCGAAAAACTGATAACATCGTCTAACCTCGTTGCGAGGCTCGGCCTCCTGATTTTTTTACAATAAATGCAGCTAAGAATGCCTCTAACAAACTGAGCGGAACAGCGATGGTGAGCAGGCCATTGGGCAAGACATGCAAATTTCCAATGACAATCCACATGAGAACGAAACCAACAAGCCAGGATAAAAAAGTTGTTTGTATCAAAGTGAATTTCTGTGCGATAATAAAGATAGCGATGGCAAATAAAAGCGACCACACGCCCCACATGGCGCCATTGATGGGTTCTGCAGGAAAAATGAGACCCAGCTTTTCATAGTGGTTCGTCCAATAGGATTTGAGTAAAAACTCGTTTCGAAAAAATTCAGATAGACTGATCCAGATGGTGGCGAATAAAATCGGCAAGACTGTCTTTTTTAAAGAGTCCATTTTTCATCCATTTCACTATATGTATGCATTTTCAGCAAATTTAAGAAGGCAATCACATTCTTTCAATCTAAATTTTGAATAATGCGAATTTTTATTATTTAGACTGGGTCGGATCCTACCCAGTGAATAATCATCTTGCGTCATATTGACCTTCTTATTACCTTTCATCATGTTCATCCGTACGAAGGAGCATAATCATGTGTAAACGCCGATCTTTTTTCGCTTCTATTTTCGCTATTCTTTTTTGTCCTTGCCTGATGATATCTGCTGACGGGCATGAATTCAACGGACCCTATGAAGAAACTCACCTCAGCCGCATTGCTTTCCCTCTCGGTGGTTTGGGGGCCGGTATGATCTGCCTTGAAGGCACCGGTGCGCTATCCCATTTCTCTATGCGTCATGAACCGGATATTTTTAACGAGCCCTTTACCTTTGCAGCGATTTCGATAAAAGGCGGCACTGCCAGAGTGCTTGAAGGCCCGGTACCCGCCTGGAAGATTTTCGGAGCTCCGAATACGGGCAATGGCGCCGGTGGTACTTCATACGGTTTGCCGCGCTGCGAGCGCGCCTCTTTTTACCCCCGATTCCCCTTTGCGACCATTAAACTTGCTGATGCCGATATTCCGCTGGACATGGAGGTCACCGGTTGGAGCCCATTCATACCAACCGATGCCGACAATTCGAGTTTACCCGTTGCCGTCCTGGAGTATACCTTTACGAACAAAACAAACGCTGCCATTGCAGCGACATTCTCTTTTAGCGCTAAAAATTTTATGCGTATCGAGCTGCCAAGCGAGTGGGGCGGGCGCTTTGAATCCGGTGATGAAATCAAGTCTTTTGACAATGGCTATATTTTGCATCAGAATGCGCCGGAGGACAAGCCGCACTATGCCGGCGATTGCGCTGTATTTGTCGACGATGTCAATGCCATCATCGACCACTGCTGGTTTCGTGGCGGCTGGTTTGATTCTGTTACCATGACATGGAAGGCGATTGAAAACGGCGGAACCAGAGAAAGGCCGCCGTGTGAAGGAGCGAGTCCAGGTGCGTCCATTTATGTGCCATTCCAGCTCACATCGCACGCGACGAAAACGATTCGGCTTTTTTTCGCCTGGTATGTGCCGCAATCGTCGATCCGGGCCGGTAGTCCACCACAAGTCGATGAGAAATCTTGCCAGTCTGACGCTGCCTGCTGTCCGCAAACCTATATGCCATGGTATGCTCGAAGATTCAAAGATGTCAAAGACGTCGCCACATACTGGCGCATGAATTGCGATGATTTGAAGAAAAAGAGTGAGCTTTTTCGCGATGCTTTTTATGCCATGACTGCCCCGCCGGAAGTTCTGGAAGCCGTTGCTGCCAACCTGACTATTTTGAAATCACCCACTGTCATGCGGCAGCACGACGGCCGCTTGTGGGCGTGGGAGGGATGCCACGATCTCGGCGGCTGCTGCTACGGCTCGTGCACGCATGTCTGGAATTATGCCCAGGCTATTCCGCACTTGTTTCCGTCGCTGGAGCGAACGCTCCGCGAAACCGAGTTTACAGTGAGTCAAAATGAGATCGGTCACCAAACCTTTCGCGCCAATTTACCCATCAGCCCGCCGGAGCATAATTTCCACGCCGCTGTCGACGGTCAGCTCGGTGGTATTATGAAGGCTTATCGCGAATGGCGGATTTTCGGTGATAAGGATTGGCTGTCTCAGCTCTATCCTAAAATAAAATCAAGTATGAATTATTGTGTCAATACCTGGGATCCACAACACAAAGGTATTATCGAAGAGCCACACCACAACACCTATGACATCGAGTTTTGGGGACCAGATGGCATGTGCACGAGTTTTTATCTTGGAGCGCTCACGGCCATCAGCAAAATGGGTGCTGCGCTGGGAGATGATGTGCAAGAGTACGAAAAACTGTTGGCGAAAGGGATAAAGTTCTTACAAGCTGAGCTTTTTAATGGCGACTATTTTATTCAAAAAATAACCACAGAAGGATTGGTCGCCAAAGATCCGATTGAGTTGGCAAAGAATTCCTGGACAGTCGATTATTCGCCGGAAGCCCTGGAATTATTGAAACTCGAAGGCCCAAAATATCAATACGGTAATGGCTGCATTTCTGACGGCGTGCTCGGTTTCTGGATCGCGCACATGTGCGGGCTCGGTGACATCATTGACCCGCAAAAGGTACAACATCATTTGTTATCTGTGTACAAATATAACCTTAAACACGATTTATCCGACCATGTCAATCCACAACGACCGGCCTTTGCCACTGGAGCGGAAGGTGGATTGCTTTTATGCACCTGGCCACACGGTGATCAGCCGTCTTTGCCTTTTGTTTATAGCAATGAAGTGTGGACAGGCATCGAATATCAGGTCGCATCACATCTGATCCTCGAGGGATTTGTGGAGGAAGGGCTGGATATCGTTCGCACCTGTCGCAAGCGCTATGACGGACAAATTCGTAATCCATTCAACGAATACGAATGCGGTCATTGGTACGCCAGAGCTTTGGCGAGTTACGGACTGATTCAGGCATTTTCCGGAGCACGCTATGACGCAGTCGATAAAATACTCTTTATTCGGAGACAAAAAGGCACAGATTTCACGAGTTTTTTGAGCACCGCAACCGGCTTTGGCACGGTTGGCATGAAAAATGATACGCCTTTTATCAATCCCGTTTACGGTTATATCGATGTAAATGAGATTGTTTGTCTCGATTAAGGAGGTATTATTGCGATTTACAGGTTTTTTCAGTGTTGTGGTGTTGGTGCTGGCAGTCGGGATTTTATTAGCAACAGAACGACCGGTTCAAGCTGGTGTATCCAATAAAGCGTCGAGTGTTTCCAGCTATTACAAGAGCAAAGTCAAGGGGATCATTCTGCAGAAGAACCAAAAGCTGTCCGGTCAGATTGTGGCGTTTCGAAAAAATGGAATCATTTTCCGCCGGTTAAAGGAGGGACCGCTGTACACGCCCAAGCCGGAATATATACCCATGCATCACATTCAGGCATTTATTGACGAAAATGGCAGACCGTTGTGGGGCACAATCCCGCCGACAAAAAAATATGATTTTTTAAAGATTCGTAATTATCATTTAAAATGGGCTGTGCAATACGGTATGGGACAGAATACGTATTCCTGTACATTTTCGCCGCTTATCGCAAATATGGAAAACTATATACAGACTCTTCATAGCGGCGGCACCTTGTCAACTCAGCTCACCTATTTTGTATCGCCACATTTTGGCATTGGTGTAAAGTATATTCATCACAACACCAAAGCTGATATCTATAGTCTAACGACTGCATCAAACAGTTTTATTACCGATGATATCACAATTCAAAATTATCTGTTCGATGTCGGTTTTTACCGATCGATATCGCGCATGATCATCTTTACCACGGACGTTGCGATCGGCGCGCTATTCTATAAGAATAGCCGGCAATCTTCCACCGGAGGTGTGGAAATTGCCGGAACGTCTTTCTGTACGATTCTCAGTGGCGGTGTTGACTTTATGGCCACTCGGGCGATAGGCTTTGGCTTTGAATTGTCTTATCTTTTTGGCACCGTAAAAGAACCCAACATCCGGGGAAGTGCAGTCCTTATTGATGGTTCGCAAAAACTGAATCGATTTGACATCAATGCGGGTATGCGGTTTTATTTTTAGTTGATGCTCACTTTGACACCGAAAACGGCGCTGCCTCTTCTTCACTCGCCCACGCCTCGTTAGGTTCTGCTGCCATAAGAAATTCAATTCGCCCACCCCTGGCAATTTCTTCATGCGCAATCCACGTTTTATTCCAGGGTGTTTCATTGAGCGTCGCAGATTCAATATAGACGTTATCCGCAGCATTTCCACGCGCGACAATCTCAAACTTTTCTCCGTTCGGCAGGAACAATGTCGCTTTTTCAAACAGCGGGCTGCCGATGACATACATGGGCTCCCCGGGACACACCGGATAAAATCCCAGGGTGCTAAAAATATACCAGGCTGACATTTGTCCGTTATCCTCATCACCGCATAAACCGTCTGGCCCCGGTCCATAGAGGGTGTTAACAGCATGACGCACCCAATTTTGCGTCTTCCAGGGTTGCCCGGCATAGTTCCACAAATAGAGCACGTGGTGTACCGGCTGATTGCCATGCGCATACTGTCCCATTTTGCAGGCGACCATTTCGGTCATTTCATGGATTTCAAAGCCATAATGACCGAAATCAAACTCCGGGGCGGTCGTGAGCATCTCGTCCAGTTTGGCACAAAAAGAATCGCGCCCGCCCATCAGATGGATCAGTCCATTGATGTCATGCAAAACAGACCATGAATAGTGCCAGGTGCTGCCTTCGGTGAAGGGATTGCCCCAGCGAATTTTGGAAAAGTTCGGCTCCCGGGAGCCGTCGGCAAATCGTCCCCACATAAAATCCACATCCGCGTGCCACACATTTTTATAATTCATCATTTGTTTGCCAAAAAATCCCGCATCCGTATCGTAACCCAAATCACGCGCCATTTTGGTGATGCAAAAATCATCATAGGCAAACTCCAATGTTCGGGCGGTGGCTTCGCCATATTTGTCGCTCGGAACATATCCGAGCTTGATATAATCCGCAATACCGACACGACCATAGGCACCATCCGGACTTGGCACTGTGCCATCTTTTTTCATCGCAGCGTAGGCGTCGTCAATATCAAAATCGCGAATACCTTTGAAATAGGCATCCGCGACGAGCGATTCGACATGCGTGCCGATCATACAGTTGCGGTAGCCGGGACTCGTCCATTTGGGAAACCAGCCTCCTTCGCGATAGGCGTTGATCCAGCCGCGAATGATCTCCGCGTCTCGCTCCGGAAACAGAATAGTGAAGAACGGATAGACAGCGCGAAAGGTATCCCAAAAACCATTATCCGCGTACATTGGCCCGGCATGCACAGCACCGTCATAAGGGCTGTAATGAACCTGAAGACCCTGTTGATCAAACTCGTAAAAAATACGCGGGAACAGCAAGACTCTATAAAAGGCAGTGTAAAAAGTGATTTTTTGATCATCCGTCGCCCCCTCTATTTTTATCTTTTTCAGCTCGTTTTCCCAGGTTGAACGTCCCTTTGTTTTTGTATGCTCGAACGAGTCGCCACCGATCTCGTTTTTCAGATTGAGCCAGGCTTGTGCATGACTGATAAACGAAGTGCCAACTTGAAAGGTCACTGTTGTATTTGACGGGAAATGTAGAAAGGCACCAACGTGCTCGCCTTTTAGCGTGCGGCTTTCGTTCATCATTTCATCGTCGGTCCAGACACCGTAGTTTGTAAAAGGAGTATTAAATTCAACGACAAAATAACAGGCAAAATTATTTGGCACGCCGCCGCGATTGGATCGGGTGATACCAGTGATCTTGTTCTCATTCGGAAATAGGTGTATCTCCGAATTCTTCCTGTGCGCATCAATGATCAGAATCGCCTTTTCGGTTTCCGGATAAGTGATGCGGAAATGCGCACAACGCGTTGTGGGAGCAACTTCAACCGTAGTGTTATAGTCTAACAGATCGACGGTATAATAATAGCATTGGGCCCGTTCCCTATCATGTGAAAAGCGCGAAGCACGCTGTGTAAAATCGGTCTTGATCTCACCGGTCATGGGCATAATGGAAAAATCGCCATAATCGCCGATCCAGGGGCTTGGCTGGTGCGTGGCTTTGATGCCATTGATTTTGTCCGCTTTGTATTGATAAATCCAGCCGTTGCCGAGCTCATTTGTCGATGGCGTCCAAGCCGTCATGCCAAACGGCATCGCTGCGGCGGGGTAGGTATTGCCATTGGAAAATGTAAATTCGGAATCCGTGCCCACCAAGGGATTTACAAAATCTGTGAATGTAGAGTGGTGTGACGTTGAGCAGGCTAAAAAGTGAATGAGAGTGGCTCCGCTTAAAAAAAGTAAGACCAGGCTTGATTTCATGATCGCCTCTTGTTTTGTCAATATATAAAAGTTTAAAAGAATAAAAAATAGATCACAGTGATTGTGATGATACCGGAAAAGATGTTCATCGCAATGCCAACTCTGAGAAAATCGATAAACTTGTAACCTCCTGGTCCATAAACCATCATGTTGGTTTGGTAGCCAATCGGCGTTGCAAAGCTGGCTGAAGCAGCCATGGCCAATGCCAGCAGAAACGGACGCGCATCAATATCGGCTTGTCCGGCAATAGCCAGGACAATCGGGAACATGAGCGCTGCAGCCGCATTATTGGTGATAAATTCCGTATAAAGGCTGGTCAAGAAATAAACTCCAGCGAGGAGACCGATGACGCCCAGCGAGCCGATGGCTGTGATAAGCTTTGTTGCGAGAAAAGTGGCGACGCCGGAATTGTCGAGCGCTCTGGATATGCCAAATGCCGAAGCGATGATGAGCAGCGTCGGCCATTCAATGCTGCGTTGCGCGTCTTCCGGCGAAATGCATCTTGTCACAACGAGAATGATCGCAGCCGTGGCAACAACTGCTAGAATAGGCAGGAGACCGGTTGCCATGAACAAAATCATCAATATCAGCACGGTCATAGAAAAAATGGAATACCATCTCGGTTTGGAGGGAATTGATGTCGTCTCTGAAACGAGATAAAAATCCCGCGAGTGATACCACTCTTTGATGAATCCGTGTTGCGCGAGAAGCAGCAGGGTGTCCCCGGCATGCAGCACAACATCGCCAATCTTTTTCTGAATGCGTTCACCGGATCGATGAATGGCCAAGATGATGGCGTTATATTGCTGTCGAAACTGACTGTCGCGCACGTTTTTGCCTATGAGCGGTGAGTTTTCCGAAATCACCACCTCAAATGTATTGAGTGTATCGGAATCATAATGCTTCAGATCGAACGTGCTGTCTTCAAGCAATGACAATCCCTGCGTTTTTTGCAGCTCAATGATAGTGTCCGGCAGACCAGTGAAAAACAGACGGTCATTGATAAATAGTTTTTCCTGCGGTGTAACCGGGGCGATTATTTTGCCCTTGCGTTCAATTTGAAACAAGTAAAGGCCACTCAAGTGACGCAGACCAGCTTGTTCAATCGTATAGCCCAGGAATCTGTAGGATGGCAATACTTTCATCTCTATGACAAATTCACGGGTGTGTTCACCGAGCTTCACCATGGGTTCTTTGCGTGCTGGCAGCAGGTGGTGACCGAAAAGCGCGATGAACAGCAATCCAAAGAGCGCCACTGGCAGTCCGATTGGCGTGATTTCAAAAAAGCGAAATCCAGGCAAACCGTTTTGCAGCAAAAGTCCGTGTACTACCAGTGTAGTGCTCGTGCCAATGAGTGTCATCGTACCACCCAGGATAGCCGCATAGGAGAGCGGAATCATAAATTTGGACGGCGAACGGTCATTTTTTTTCGTCCAATATTTTATTGACGGAATCAGCATCGCCACAATGGGCGTGTTATTAAAAAAGGCTGACATCCCCGCAACCGGCAACATAAAGCGTAGCAGTTTTACGCTGGTGCGGCCCGCACGACCCAATAATATGCTGCCAATTTGATTCAGGATGCCGGTTTTTTGCAGCGCACCGGCAACGATGAACAAAAACAAGACCGTCAACATCCCCGAGTTGGCAAAACCGGCGAACGCTTCTTTTTCATCAATGACACCTCCTAGGAGTAACAAAACAAGAACGGAAAAAACAACAAGTTCTGGCTGAAGCAGTTCCTTAATAAGCGCCACTGTCATAAAAAGTATGAGAATAGTCGTATACCAGAATTCAAAATTATCCATCAGATGCTCACCAGGTTCGTCCTTTAAGCAGTTTTTCCTTTTGATAGTCGGTCAACTCATCGCCCTTGTCTAAAAGCCATTGCTGGAAATCTTTTTCGATATTCTCGGTCCATCTTCGGTCAATTTCTCCCGGCGTATATTTGCCTTCGCGCAAACGTTGATGGCCGAATTGATCTCGCAATCTGACGATTTCCGATGTTTCAACAACTTCCTGTACGAGATGCGCCGGGATAAAAATGATGCCCTCTTTTTTGCCCAACACGACATCTCCGGGCATAACGGTGGCGCGGCCAATGCGGATCGGCGTATTGATACCCATGAGCATCGTATCTTTGATATAGGACGGGTCCCAGCCGCGATTGAAAATCGGGAAATTCTCAATTTCCATCACCCCCTCGATATCGCGGGCGCCGCCGTCTATCACCACACCGGTGCCGCCGGATTTGATCCAAATCGAGTTGGCGAGATTATCACCAAGAAAAGTACCGTCAATAACCTTGCCGAACAAATCTACAACGATGACGTCTTTTTTGAGGATCGTATCGATGATCCATGAATTTTGGCCGCCAATACGACCATCGATTTTGCCCTGTGCATTAATGACCGAATCCACATCCGGGCGTTTGGGTTGAAAATACGCCGTGACAGCACGACCGACGAGCACTGGTTCGTCTTCAGTCATCACCCAGTTGCCCTCAAATTGATTGACGTAGCCATGGCGATTGCAGACAGCCCACGCTTCTTCGATAGAGACATTTTGCAAGCGTTCCAGCACGTCGTCTGCGACTTTGGGCCGGCCATTGTCAAAGCGTTCGCCTTTCCATCTTGGCGTATATTTGATCAACTCTTCTTTTGAAAAAACGCCGACCTGGGAAAAACAGGCTGCGGCAATAAGTAAAAAGACTAAAATGGTCAGTGATTTTTTCATTGTTTTTCCTCATCTTTGAATTGGTTTTATATAATCTCGTACCGCCGGCCACGATCGCCCGGGATATCCATCCTTGGCGGGCAATAGAGCGGGATATTTATCCCACTCGGACAGATGTCCGTATCCATTTCCCGTCCGTCACGGATATGCCGAACGATCGGGACTAGAACATTATCGAAGCAAAGCTGAAAAATCCGTACTACCAATCTGCAACATTGTGTTTTTTTAACAAAGTTTAAAAGCCACGGATTTTCACGGATGAAACACAGATAATATTATTCATCTTAATTTTTTTAACCTCCAGTCCCAAAACTTTCTCGAAGCAAAGCCGAAAAATCCGTGTTCATCCGTGGCTTGTAATTTGGCTGCGGCCAAAGGCTGCGCCAAATAAATCTGCAGCCGCTAAAAAAGTCCGGTTGTGCAAAGTGTCTTTGCTTTTGCGTTAGTGTGTCAATCGCTCTTGGCGCCGGTAACATTCGGCGTTTAGCCGACACCTACCTGTCTCTTGCCGGCACGTCGGCTCCACAATCGATCCCACGAGCGCTCCTCATTCCATTCATCAGTGGGCGCAAAATAGTGCTCGCCCTCGCGCAAGTGTCGTTTCACTTCTTCTTCATTCAGCTCAATGCCGAGCCCCGGACCAGCCGGTACGGTCACATAGCCATTATTGAAGAGCGGTTTTTCAACACCATCCACCAGATCATCATACCATTCATCGTCCACATTGTGATGTTCGCAGACTAGAAAATTCTCCGTCGCTGCTGCCGCATGTATAGTGGCAAACAAGGTAATCGGACTGCCCGCCATATGCAAGGCCATGGAAATACCGTGCTCCATCGCCAAATCGCCAATTTTTTTGGTTTCAAGCAAACCACCTGCCGATGCCGGGTCAGGATGGCAAATGGCAATCGCTTTTTTCTCAAACAGCTCCATAAAGCCTTCTTTGAGGTAGATATCTTCGCCAGTCAAAATGGGCGTGTTACAGGATTGGCGCAGCATGACATATTGATCTGTGAGCTGCCACGGGATCATATCCTCATACCAGGCAAAATTGTAGGGATCCAGAGCCTGGGCGATTTTAATGCAGTCTTCAACCGGAAAATGGCCAAAGTGATCGAGAGCTATTGGCGTCTCCCACCCGACAATCTCGCGTACAGTGGCTGCGTAATCCTTAAAAATTTTGAGTCCCTTATCCGTGATCCGAATACCGGTAAATGGGTGCATAATCTGGCTCGTATCGGTCATGCCGGAGGGATAGGTGAGGGCACCTTCGACATCTCTGAGCAGGCCGATGCCGATATCCATTTTGAGGAAAGTAAAACCGCGTTCGACGCGCTTTTTCAGGCGATTTCCCATCTCCACCGGATCTTTGGACGTCGGGGTATCTGCATACATGCGTATTTTATCGCGAAATTTACCGCCGAGCATTTGCCAGCACGGCACCCCCCAAGCCTTGCCGGCCAAATCCCAGCACGCCATCTCGATGGAAACCACACCACCCGCCTGACGCGCGTGACCGCCAAATTGTTTGATCTTGCGGAAAATTTTGTCCACATTGCATGGATTTTCTCCGAGGATGCGGCTTTTGAGAAAAAGCGCGTAGGTAGGGCTCGCGCCGTCGCGCACCTCGCCATAGCCGGAAATGCCCTGGTTGGTGTCGAGGCGAATGACGTATTTACGCCAGGTGGCCCCTATGCGCACCACACGCAAATCTGTGATTTCAAGTTTGGATGGCTCGGAAGCGCGTTTGACATTGTTTTCAATGGCCGCGAGATCGCGGCTGCTCAAAAGACTGCCCATAGAACCGGCAGCAACCGCTGCACCCGCGCTTTTAAACCAATTACGTCTGTTCATGTTGCTTCTCCCATTTATTTTCAACAGGTTTATTCTTTTGCCAATAATTGGCCAGCACTGACCCCGAAATATTCATCCATGGTCCAAAGATGGCCGGTGCCAGTGCGGCGCTCGCCGATTTCAGAACAGTCATGGCGAGGCCCGAGGCCATACCGCCATTTTGCATGCCGACCTCAAAGGCAATCGTTCGGCAATTGCGCTCCTCCAGCTTTAGCAAACGGGCAAACCAATAGCCAAGAATATAACCGATAAAATTATGCATGATGGCAGCCAGAATGAGCAAAAGGCCGACGGACAACAGTTTTTCGCTCGAGCGCGCCGTGATGATGGCGATGATAAAACAGATGCCGGCCATCGACACCAGCGGCAGCGCTTTGTCCATCCAGTTTTCCGGCCCTTTTAACAAAATATTGATGATCCATTTGACCAAAGCCACAACGCCAATGAGTGCAAAACCCAGGACCAGGCCGCTTTTTATTTTAGCAAATGCGGTATACAAGTGGCCTGGAATAAAGCCAAAGACAACGGCTAATCCGATGCCAAAAATCGCAATGGTAGTCAGGGGAATGGACGAATGATATACTTTGTGTTTGCTGTAAAGTATTTTGTTCGCTAAAAGACCGGCAATGATGGGCACGATGATCATATTCAAGATTGAAAGCATCATGTCGACAAAGTCGATATCCACGAGTTTGTCGGCAAGCGTTTTCATGAGAAGCGGGGTCATCACCGGAGAGGCGAGCGTGGAACAGGAGGTCATGGTGACCGATAGCGCCACGTTGCCTCCGGCGATGAATGTCATCAAGTTTGATGCGACACCGCCGGGACAAGAACCGATGAGAATGACGCCCGCCGCTACCTCGGGTTCGAATCCAAAGAGCATTGCGATTCCCAGGCCGGCAAATGGCATCACGCTGAATTGCAGGACAAGACCGATGAACACCGGCCAGGGCATTTTGGCGACACGGGTGAAATCTCCCACATTGAGCGTGGTTCCCATGCCGAACATGATGATCTGGATGAGCGGCACGATCAGGATGCCGAGGTCAAAGCCAAACCAGCTGCCAAAGGCGCGCGGGTAAAAAAGGGATGCCGTGACGAAGACAATGACCCAGACAGTAAATGCAAAACTTTTGAGCACACGATGTGTTGAAGTGAACAGGGCAGCACACGTCAGGGTGGCAATGAGTGAAACAGCAATAAGGGAGAACAGACCAGCGAGAGCCAACAGTGCCGTCATAAAAGCCAAAGCAATGGCGAGATAGCCAAAGAGTTTCATGAGCACATCCATAGTTTGAAAAGGCAGGTTTTTTTTGAGCAGTAATAAACAGAATTCGCGCGCAAAACACAAACGAAATTATTACGATTTCGTTATTTTTCTACGTTTAGTTGCGAGGCGGCTTTCTCATCCAGCCACATCACAGCATCAGCATGTCTCCGCAAAACAGAGGCGGGACATTTTGTTGAAATATCCCCCAATAAAGCTGCGCGCACTGCGGGCGCTTTTCGTTCATCCGGTACCACGCACGAGATGGCTTTGCAGCGCATTATGGCCGGAATTGTCAGGCTGAGCGCATGTGTCGGCACATCCGCCAGTCTCGGAAACCAGCCTTCCCCTAACTGCTGGCGGCGGCACGTTTCATCCAATTCCACAACTTTGACGAGCCTGGGATCGTTAAAATCTGCCACCGGCGGATCATTAAAAGCGAGATGACCGTTCTCGCCTATGCCAATGCAGGCAATGTCAATCTCATGCTGTTTGAGCAACGCTTCGTATCGTTGCACTTCCTTTTCACTATTGTCTGCGTCACCCTGCAGAAAATGGACATTAGCCGGCTTGACATCATCCAAAATACGCTCTTGAAGATATTTGCGAAAACTGGCCGGATGCTCGATGGTCATGTCTTTATACTCGTCCAGATGGAAAACAGTGATTTTAGACCAATCGATTTGTGTGCGCTTTAAGAAATCTAAAAACTCAAACTGCGAAGCGCCAGTTGCAAGGATGAGTGTGGCGCACCCCTTATGTTCAATTGCCTCGTTCAGTTTTTTTGTGACAAATTCTGCGGCTTTTTGGCTCATTTGCTCTTTTGTTGCATAGACGTGCACGCGCAATTGTTCAATCTGAAAAGACTTTTTCATCTTCCACCTTTTTTATTCACTAGAATTTTCAACCGTGTAAATTCGAAAATCCCACGGTGCGAGAGTAACAGATATTTTTTCAAGGATAAATTTATCTCCCGTAAAGGCATCAACCAGTTTGTAAGGTATGTTTTCAAGCACAAGATGTCCCGTCATTGTTTTGGATGACAAGTTGGCAACAACCACAACTCGATCATTCGCACAGGTGCGTTCAAATGCGTAAAGAGCATCGGGATCATGTATCGTGAGCGGTGTCATCTCACCTTTGTAGAGCGCGGGATGGTTCTTGTACAAATCACATAAACGTTGATAAAAAGGTGTAAAGGGACTCTCCTGCCACTCGATCACATCTTTTTCATAAAACTCAAGTCTTTTGCTGTTGCCGGTTTCCTGGCCGCTGTAAATGAGGGGTGTGCCGGGCAAAGTAAAAGTGAGCACAGCAAAAACACGGGCCGCTTGTCCCAGGCGCTCTACCGCCGAGCCAAGCCAACTGTTTTGATCATGATTGCTGGTGAAACGCAATCGCCGAGCACCCGTGGGGAAACGTGAAATGTCAATAGCTAATAATTCGTCAATTTCACGTATTCTACGCGTGCCATCGACGATACCGTTGAACAGCCAGTACATGTTGAAAGCATAGCTCAGGTGAAAACCGTGCGCATGCAGGGAGGGATGCTGGCCCTCAGCCAACATCAGCACTGACTTTTTTTGCAAACGGGCGATCGCCGTTTGCCAAAATTCTGGCGGTACGAGCTCGGCGACATCACAACGATAGCCGTCGATGCCGATTTCCTGGACCCAGTACACCATCATGTCGCTCATGTACTGTCGCACATCGGGATTTTCATAATTCAGAGCCGCCACATCCTGCCAGCCCGGCAGTGGCGAGACTATCGTGCCGTCCTCATCGCGACGATACCATTCCGGGTGCTCCTCTATCAGCGGATGATCCCACGCCGTATGATTGGCGACCAGATCGATGATGACAAACATGCCCAAATCATGGATTTTTTTAACCAGCTTTTTAAAATCGTCGAGGGTGCCAAATTCAGGATTAATATCGTAATAATCTCGAATCGCATAGTAGCTTCCCAGCGATCCTTTGCGTCGTTTACGGCCTATCGGATGGATCGGCATGAACCAGAGCACCGTTACCCCGAGCTCCTTTAAACGCGGAAGATGCGCTGCCAAAGCGGCGAATGTTCCCTGCGGCGTGAACTGTCGAACGTTGACCTCATAAATGACGGCATTCTCCGCCCAATGCGGCAGCACTGGCGCTTGAACGCGAGAATATTTGCCACGATACATCAGCGACTCCGATCCGCTTTTTTAAGCTCATTCAGTTGAAATCGCTGCTGAATACTCCTCACCCACTCTATGTCATCGAGTCGATGGTGTTTTTCGCAGCCTTGCAAATAAATGGAACATTTTTGTGCCAACATCCGTCGCGTTGCGTTTTCGAGCTGACCGGATGCCATGCCCGTTTCTATCATTTTAGCCAATGCCAAAATCCTGTATTTGTCAAGGCTGTGTTGTTGGGACAACTGCTCCCAGTCGCCGTGACGTTTGATGATCAGTTTCTCCGGGATATATAAAATCGGGGTATGATATGACAAACGAAGCCACAGGTCATAATCTTCGCAGGCCGGCAAGGATTCGTCAAAATCGCCGATTTGCTCAAATAATTCTCGATGGATAATCACTGAAGAAGGGCTAATGATGCACAGGGGAAGGCACTGCTCATAAATCAAGCCGCCATATTTTGTATGAATTTTTTTTTGGTTCATCCATTGGCCATTTTTTCGCCACTCCTCGTCAGTGTAGCAGATTTTATAGCCTGGGTGCGCGGCCAATTCTTCTTTTTGTCGCGCCAGTTTACTCCGTTTCCACAAATCATCAGAATCGAGAAAAGCGATCCATTCGAACCTCGCGGCTCGGATGCCGACATTGCGGGCGGATGAGATGCCACCATTCGTTTTGGCGACAATTTTGATGGCATCACCATACAGGCCGAGCTGTGCCCGGGTATTATCGGTCGAACCGTCATCGACAACAATGATTTCGTCGGCTGGTGTTTTTTGCCGCAGCACGGAATCAACTGCCTGGCAGACCAAATCGGCTCGGTTATATGTTGGAATAATGACGGAAACCTGCATCAGAACAGCTTGTGAATGTTTCTTAGTACAGCGACCCAATGCGTCGTTGTCAGGAATCGTTTGTGCATCAGAACTTTGACAAGCTTAGTCAATTTTACCAAAATATTGCGCGAATAGAGCAAATGCATGGCGTCACCGAAAAATTGTCGCAATTTTATATCATACGGAAACCACCAGATATTGCTGCAATTTCCGCCCTTGTCGTAGCTGACATATTTCACCTGCACCATTTCTTCGAGGCCAAAGCGCGCACGCGTGCGCCCGATACCACTCATTTTATAGCCACCCCACGGAGCGTTGGGTTCGCCCCAACTGGAGGTGGCGTCATTGATCATCACCGTGCCGGCTTGCAACTCGTCCATAAAGCGCGCGGCCAATTTTGCATTACTCGTCCAGGCGTATGCTGAAAGACCGTAAATGCTGTCATTGGCCAGATTTATGGCCTGGTCTACAGAATCCACCGCCATGATGGGCAGGACCGGCCCAAACGTCTCTTCCGTCATAATCCGCATGCTGTGATCGACGTTGGTCAAGAGCGTCGGCTCATAAAAATAGCCGGGGCAATCAAGTTGATTGCCCCCGTGCAGCAATCGAGCGCCGCGACGGATGGCGTCTTCCACCTGGTCACGGACTTTGATCAATTGCTGCAGATTGGTGAGCGGGCCGATCTGCGTATTGGCATCAAGTGGATCGCCAACAGTGATCTGTTTGATTTCCGCATGGCATAGCTGAATAAATTTTTCCGCGACCGCACGCTCCACATAGACGCGCTCGACAGCCGCGCAGACCTGGCCGGAATTGAACATGGACCCCCACACAATACCTTTGGCGGCACGCGGCAGATCGGCATCCTTGGCAACGATCGCCGCATCCTTGCCGCCCAGCTCGAGAACCACCGGCGTCATCTGGTGCGACGCAGCGGTCATCACATCCCGTCCCACCGGTGTACTGCCGGTGAAGATAATTTTGTCGACTTGCGGATGGTGCGTGATATAGGGCGCATCCGTGTCATGGACAAAAACGGTATTCAAAACGCCGGGCGGCAAGCCGGCACGCTGAAAGATATTGTCAATTTTGCGGCCAACAAGAACCGTATCTGGCGCCGGCTTGAACAACACGGTATTGCCGGCAACCAGGGCCGCAGCGATTTCCGGAACCGGAACTGAAAATGAATAGTTCCAGGGCGAAATAATCGCGACAACACCGTGTGGCTCCAGGCGATAGGCGCTTTTTTTGTGCACAAACAGCAGCTGCTCATGCCGCATCCTGTGCGGTCTGAGGATTTTGTGCGCGTGTCGACTTGTGTCCTTGAGAATAGCGAGCACCGCAATAATTTCGGATGCCATCGCCTCGGCGATTGGCTTGCCCTGCTCCCGGGCAATGAGCGTAGCGATTTCCTCTTGTTGCTGCAAAATGAGATCACTGACCGCCACCAGGAATTTCTGTCTCTCTTTGACCGATTTTTGCGACCAGCCAGAAAAAGCGGCGCGCGCCTTGTTCAGCGCGCTATCGATCCCGGCGCGTCCTACAGTGTCAACCCGACCGAGCTCTTCTTCGGTGGTCGGATTTATCGAAACGATATAACTGGATTGCGGCTCACTGCTCATGTTTTGGCTCTTTCGCTGGAATGTGGCTCATCGCGTACTCGGCAATGGCCGTGATTGTCAGGCTCGGATTCACCCCGAGATTGGCGGGTACAACGGCACCATCGACAATATACATGTTGTCATAGTTGAAAATTTTGCCGGTCGAATCCACCACCCCGTGATCTTTATCCTTGCCAATGATACAGCCGCCTAAAATATGGGCTGAAAGCGGCATATTCAGCAAAACTTCAGTGATGGAGCTGCTCGGGTATCCGTTTATTTTTTTGGCGATAGCGCGTGCGGTTTGATTGGCCTCCGGGATGAACGTCGGAATGGTGCTGCTCGGCCAATGAGATACCAGTCGCCTTTTAAAGGGACTGTACCATTTCCGCTCAAAGGTTAAATTGAGACGATTATCGTAATTTTGCATCACCAAAAAAATGATCGATTTTTTCGCCCAGTTGACTGGATTTAATGTTTTTAAAAATAAAATCGGATGGCGCAGGCAATTCCAGAAATGCTGCACGGGGCGAGTGAATCGTCCATAACCGTCCGTCATCAAGGTGGCGATAAACGACATGAGATCCGATTTTTCCGGATATCGCACCGGTTCAATGTGCGTGTTGTCGGTTACAAACAAGCTGGACGTAATGGCAATGCCCTTGGAAAAATCGGCATTTTTGTCGTGTGTTGTCGCGCCAACGAGCACTTCACTGTTGGTGCGCACGTTCTTGCCCAATTGATCGGAAAGCTTTGGCAAGGAGCCTTTTTGTTTGCATTGCAACAACAGTTTGTTTGTCCCCAGCGCTCCGGCGGCAACAACAACGCCGCGGGCGGTGAGCGATGGCCGTCTTGTTCGCAAAATGCCGGTTGATTTTTGTGAGTCGATACGATAGCCACCGTCATCCAGCGGGATAATGTCAATTGCCTCGGTTTCCGGGATAATCTGCGCCCCCAGCTTTTCCGCCAGGTAGAGATAGTTTCGGTCAAGCGAGTTTTTTCCGCCCTGGCGACAACCGACCATACATCGACCGCTAAAATCACATCCTTTCCGCGCCGGACCGTCGCCGCCAAAGTAGGGATCAGAATTGAGCGTATCTGGATCGCCAAAAAAGATACCGACCTCGGTTGGCTGAAAATGATGCTCGCGGCCGATCTCTCTCGCATATTCATAAAGCAGTTCATCACTTTTCAACAGTTTGGGATTGGTCGTCACACCCAGCATACGCCGTGCGGTCTGATAAAACGGCGCTAATACTTTTTGCCAGTCCTCTTGCAAATCCTTCCATTGTGGATCGTCAAAGAATGGACGTGGTGGTTCGAGTAAAACCGCGGCGTATACAAGACTTCCACCGCCAACGCCGGCGCCACCTAAAACGAGCACGTTTTTCAGAAAAACCAACGTCTGAATGCCGGTACAGAATAAATTGGGTGCCCAGAGCCACTTCCAGAACTGCCAGTTTGTCCTGGCATAGTCGTTTTCCAGCCAGCGTTTGCCACGTTCTATCACACAGACAGAATAGCCTTTTTCTGCCAGGCGCAACGCTGCCACGCTACCGCCAAAGCCGGAGCCGATGACAATATAGTCGTAATCGAAGGACATGTCGTTTCCACAGTTTAGCAATCAATGAATCGTTTTCATAACATAGTTAAATCGAGATAAAAATAAAATAGAAAATATTTCTTCCGACCTTATCGACAGCCCGGTGCGACAGTTATTGCTTTATATCTTTATCACTTTTGTCTGTATGTAGGAAAGGTCCTCTGTTCGAAAAGGCAGATCGTGACCGCCCATAACAATCCCGTGCAGGCTCTCAATTTTTTGTTTGCTCGCCAAAAATAATTCAGTACTAAAGCGCGGGGTCAATTCCTGCAGGCGTCTTTTCCAAAACAGTCGACTTCCCATCGCATCGCCGGCGGCGATGAATGAGGTGGATGCCCCCCGAACAATGACAGCACAGTGGCCGGGCGTGTGTCCAGGTGTGTGCAAAAAGCTCAAACAATCCGGTAGTGCGGGCGCGTCTTCGATCCACTCGATGTGTGCCGGATTCCCCAATATATCATCCCGCCAATATGTCTCGACCAAACGCTTGAGATAGTGCGCGCCAGCTTCAATTCGACGCGAGTGTGCATGCGGAAAAAACTCGGTCATTATCGCGATGATGTCCGATGATTCCAAAAAAGCGTGCGAAAATGTACGCGCATAGTCAAAATCCACGCGACTGACAAGAATACGCGCATTGACAAAAGCATGATTGTGACCAACATGGTCGATATGAACGTGCGTATTGATCACGGCGGTAAAATCTGCGGGATGAAAATGTAGCGCATTCAGGTTTTCGAGCAGATCACTCTCCCCCGGAAAACCGGTATCAATCATGATGAGGTCGGTTCTCGTTTGAATCGCCGCCGCCATGAGAGGGACATGTGCCGCCGCCGGATTGCCTTCATCCGGCATGCGCATTTTTATCGGAAAGATATGAATGTTTTTTAGCATTTCAAGAAAGGCGAGCTGGCTTGTCGTGTGAAATTAATCCAAAAGATGTGTCGCCAGGCCGCTCAAAAGTTTGGGCTCGAACCAGGTTGATTTTGGCGGCATCACTGTGCCCGCATCCGCGACATCCATGACTTGTTGCATGCTGGTGGGAAACAGTGCAAAAGCAACAGCATAAACTCCGGAACCGACCAGGCGCTCCAGCTCGCGCACTCCGCGAATACCACCGATAAAATCGATACGCTCATCCATGCGCGGGTTTTCAATGCCCAAAAGAGGGTGCAGTATGTTATCCTGCAAAATACTGACGTCAAGACTCTTGACCGCATCCGTTGTATGAACATATTCTTTCTTTATGGCGAGTTTGAACCACTGTTTGTTCATGTACATCGCAAAAGTTTTGCTGGATATGAGGCTTTCAAAATGTTCTGTGATGGGCGTCAAAACAAATTTCTCCTTTAATTTTTCCAGCAAGGTTTGTGCAGTATATCCGTTCAAATCGCGAACCACGCGGTTATAGGGAAGAACCAGCAAGTCAGTATGCGGAAAAGTGACTGTCAAAAAAAAGTTGTAGCTCTCCTCGCCGGTAAAGTTCGGCTGCTCTTGCCTTTTTTGTCGACACAAAACCGCTGCGCTCTCGGAGCGATGATGCCCGTCAGCGATATAAAGGGTTGGCAGTTCGGCAAATGATGAACGGATGATCTCATTGAACGGCGGGTGATCCACCTTGTAAAAAATGTGCCGAACATCATAGAAACTGATAAAATCATATATTTTTCGGCTTTTACTGAGCAACATGCTCACGAGAGCCGCCATTTTGTCGTTTTGCCGATAGGCTAAAAAAACCGGGCCGGTCTGCGCTTTGAGTCTGCTCATCAAATGCACGCGATCATTGACCTTTTCCGGTCGGGTATACTCATGCTTTTTGATGATACCGCGATCGTATTCATCGACAGAGGCAATACCGACAAAGCCGGTCTGGACGTGATCGCCCATAATTTGCTGGTACAGATAATAGTATGGTTCTTTTTCCTGCAAAAGCTTGTATTCGCGTATAAAGCGTTGCAGATTTTTAGCGCCTCTGGCATAGACAGTTTCCGAGTAGTGATTTACATCATCTGTAAAATCAATTTCCGGTTTTGTAATAAACAAGAAACAATGGGGATTATTCGCCGCGATGTCGCGCGCCTCTTTTGTGCTCAGTACATCATAAGGGAGGGCGGCAATTTTATCAACAAGTGTGGGATTCGGGCACAAGGCTCGAAAGGGCAGGATCGTGGCCATGCATCATCTCCTTTATGTGAATGGGCAATATTAGCAAGATTGGATTGAAAATGCAAGTGAAACGTCAAAATGTGCGTAAAACCCATTGTTTGCTTGAAAAGAATTCAACTTTTTCCTAAGTTTTGCAAAAGTGCAGCACGTATTTTGGCAACCGGCCGCTGCGACATTGTGCAGAAAGATTGTACCCATGCGATATTTTTCACCTGTTCAGATATTTATGCTTTTTTTTATTCACGTTAGCTTTTTGAGCATGCACGCCTGTGCAAAAAAGTACTATACATTCCACGAAATCAACTATAATGAAAATGTGTCACGTCGGTTTTATGCCGATCTGGATGGTGATGGTGTGGATGAATATATCAATCTCGATCTTCAGCAAACCGGCGCTCTTGTTATCGACATTGACAAGGGCATTCCTGTCACCATGTCGCATCTCGCCGGCAGGTTTTTCATCGAGAATGTTTTACTTTTTGACTTTATCGGGGATGACGCCCCTGAAATCATCGTTGTTCGAAAAGAAGTCGATATGGTGTGGCTCGACGTTTACGCGGTTGAAAGACTATATGGCTCGTTTGCATGTGTCAAACAATTCTCAACAGAGCCCGTTCACTGCCAAAGAGATGTGAACGAGGATAAAAATTTCGACATAACAGTTCGATATGGCTGTGCTGCAGACCTGAACGGCGATGACGTGGGCGATTTGATCATCGGTATCGATACGGGTATCGATCTCGAACCACGAGGTATCTATACCTACGATGGAACCTGCGGTGAAAAATTATGGCAGTTTGATACGGCTGGACAGCCCCAGAATCTATATGTGAATGACCACGATCAGGATGGAGAGAATGAAATAGTCTTTGTCACCTATTCGCCGGATAACGGCCATTCAGCCAATTTTATGGATGATACGCATGCCTATTTAATATGCCTGAATTCAAATGGTAATCTTGAATGGAAGCATATGGCCGGCGGGAGATTTTTTACGCCTCATTTTAATATGGGCGATTTGGACCATGATCAGAAAAATGAAATTGTCAATGTCTTTGCCTCGGGGCATACCAATACTGAATATACAACATACAACCTTCAAATCAGGAAGATCGAGACCGGAAAGGTTCAACGGCAATATGCTTTGAATGGAAAGCCGGGGGCAATTTTTATCGCGGATATCAATCAGGACGGTGAGCCGGAAATTTTGACCAGCTGTTTCAACCCGGAAAAATTCTCATTGCTGCTTTTTTCAAACAGCCTGCAACTCCTGCAACACAAAAAAATGAATCAGCATAACCGATTTGTCTTTGGTGAAATGAGTGACTTTGATTTTGATGACCGTCCTGAAATTATTGCCTGTGATTTAAACAAATTGTTTATTCTGGACAACAGGTTTCGCCGGATCGCCTCGAAAAAAATGCCATACGCTATTCATAACCTCCATCTTGTTCGCAACCACAAATATGATCCGCTGATCAATGTCGGGCAGATGGATGCCGGCACATTTCGTGGCGCCTATTTGCTTCACCCGGCTCCCGACTTGTTCGCTTTTTTCACAAACCAGCCGCCTGCGACATATATTGTCGCGGCTCTGCTTACATTGCCACTGCTTTTTCTGCCATTCAGAAAAACAATAAAAAGAACATATCAGCATCGATCAAAATCTCAATTAACAGAACAACGCGATTCCTTGTTGCAGATTTTAGCCGCATTCGGGCATGGCCAAACCGCGCTGGCAAACCTCGACCGACTTGGGTTACTGTTCAGAAATGCGCCGGGTGATGTGCCGCCGGAATATACGCAACGACTCAATGAAACAACCGAGGCTTTTCGGCAGTTCACCGCACCCCAACTGGAACAGATTGTCAAAAAAGCCGTTGCCGCCCAAATCAACGACAGAATCGTCCATTCCTTCTCAACGGCCTCATCCCGCTTGCTGGAACATGTTAAATCGTATCAGAGCCAATCATCAATCGCGCACGCCCTCGCCGACAGCATTCCCAAATATGTCGAAGCCGTGCAAAAGGAATTAAAAAATATTCAAGGTGAGCTCAAAGCCGATTATACAAGCGATATTGTCACAGCGATAAAAACCGTCATCACCGCCACAACGCCGGACATGCAAAAGCAGGGTGTGGAGTTAAAACAGGTCAAAATTGACGGATCTATGACCGTAAAAGGCTTTATTCATGCAATGGAATTGCAGAGCATCCTGGAAGAGCTCGTACGCAATGCGATTCACGCCATGCAACAGTCGGAGAAAAAAGAATTAACTGTCCATATTTCTTCCAAGGACGCTATTGTCATTGACATCGCAGATACCGGCTGCGGCATGAATGACGATATAAAGAGCAAAATCTTTGATCGCGATGTCACGAGCAAAAAAGAGGGCGGCTATGGTCTCTATCATGCCAAAAACATTTTGCAAAAATATGGCGGCAAACTGCGCGTCCAAAAAACCGAATCCGGTGGCGGCACTACCATGCGGCTGATTTTGAAAGAGGTATAAACGATGTCCAGGCCGAAAATTCTCATTGTGGATGACAATGTAAAATTTATCGATGACCTCTCGCTGCTCCTGGGTAGCAGCTATGAATGCTTTTCCGCTTGTACCGGCGAGGAGGGATTGGCGAATTTGGCCAAAAAAAATTATGATCTTTTACTGCTTGACATCGACCTCGGCGATGGCATGGATGGCTTTGACGTCATGGATTTTTTGGCGGAACAGGAGATCAAGCTGCCGATCATCATAGTGTCGCACGATCACTCTATCCCCACAGTGGTGCGCGCCCTTAAAAAAGGCGCCTACGATTATATCGGCAAAAAACCGGATCTGGCCGAAGTGCGGGTGATCCTCGATCGTGCCATGCAAGAATTTGGCTTCAAGCGCGATTCGGAGTTCTACCGCGACGAATTACGAAGGCAGTCGGGTGATCTGATCGGTATGAGTCCGGCCATTCAAACAATTCGCGAGCAGATCGCGCACATCGCCGACACGCCAACAAATGTGCTCATCACCGGCGAAAGCGGCACCGGCAAGGAGATTGTCGCCAAACAAATCCACTACTCGAGTCAGAGACGCGATAAACCGTTCATTCCGCTCAATTGCGCCGCGATTCCCAAAGAGCTTTTTGAAAGCGAGTTGTTTGGCCATGAAAGAGGCGCGTTTACGCACGCCTACAAACGTCGCCTTGGCAAATTTGAATTGGCCGACCGGGGCACAATCTTTTTGGATGAGATTGCCGAGCTCGATCCGTCCATGCAAGCCAAACTGTTGCGCGTCATCCAGGACAAAAATATTCAGCGCGTCGGCGGCGACGATTTCAAGAACGTGAATGTGCGCATCATCGCTGCGACCAATCATGATTTAAAAGTCATGGTGGATGGAAAACAGTTTCGCGAGGATTTCTATTATCGCCTCAATGTTTTTCCGATCTCCATCCCGCCGTTGCGCGAGCGCCGCGAGGATATCCCCTTGCTTGTCGAGCTATTCATCAAACAAAAAGGTGAAGAGCTGAAAAAAAATATCACATCCATCTCGCAGGAAGCGCTGGCTGGTCTGCTGAATTATGACTGGCCTGGCAACGTACGTGAGCTGGAAAATATGGTCGAACGAGCAGTCATTCTTGCAAAAGGTGAACAGTTGCTGCCGGTCTATTTTACCGAGCTAAAGTGTCCTAAAATGAGCGATCCGATCGATTACCATATCGCTAAAAAACAGGCCGAGGAAAACTTTCAGCGCGATTTTATTCCGCGAATGATCAAATTGGCAGATGGCAACATTTCAAAAGCCGCAGAACAGATGGGGATCACTCGGCAGGGATTACAAAAAATGCTCAAAAATCTGGGCATGGATTCCGATTAGCTGCAAACTCTCGTTTCTTTGCGTAACCGGGGTTACATGTAAAAAAAGGTTGTTTTTATGTGGCTTGCGCGCCGTTCACCGCAAAGCTGCGTTTGCATTTCTTGAAAAACAGTCTTTCCTCCCTTAACGCCCCTTGCCAAGCTAAAGGCAAGCTCAATAAATACAGTATCTACTGTTTTCAGCGCTCACTTTTGTACGCCATGTTATGGTACTTTAATTGCATTCACAGTTTTTGAGACAACCTGTTATCTGCGCCAAAACAAGTACCTAATCGTCCTCTTCTCTCCGAGCTGCCGATCAAATTCATTCTTTCTTGAGAGGGAGAGAATCAAGATGTCCTGCAAGATGATGTGTCGAAAAATTTGGCCAAAACATGGAGGGCAACGTGAAAATTCGTGACTCTTTTTCAGCAAATCTTCAGTTTTCTATCATTTTTTTTATGTGTCTCACACTCCTGATTTTTCCGGCCACAATTTACGGTATTGCGATTGATTGTCAATTGCAGCCAACCGGAGAAAATTACGTTGGCGTCGAGTACACCGCTTTTTTGGCCGAGGACGAGCTATCCAGCACAGGCCTTGTCAAATTGTATGGCGGCAATGGTCTGACCAAAGATGGCGAGTATCAGGCGCATTTTATCGACCTGTCCATCAAAGCATTCGAAGCGCTTGTACACGACAATGATATCTGTTCGAAAGGTTTTCCACCGGTGACGAGTATATGGAAAAATTTTACAATGGAATTTTCCATCAGTGACTTTGAAGATGGCTCTTATCAAGACAATGATATCGGTGGGTGGACAAATAGTCCGTCGTTGTTTCCGCGTCGTTTTGTCAATTGGCATGATACTGATCCCACAGCCGCTGACAGGATCGAGATGGAATACCAGCCCAATATCAAAGGAACATTGGAGGGACGAGAGGTTAGAGTGATCCTGGAGCGATTTGAACAGACCTATTTGTCGCAAAGCCAGAATTACTTTTCAGATCCCGATCTCGCAGGCAGTGCTGAATGCACGCCAAATCAACAGAGCAACATTCTGTACAGACGCTGGCGGGTGACGTTTAAAGAGGTTTCTCTGGCTATTGATTGCTCAATGGATTTTTATGTGAATGCCGAGCAGGGGGACAAAATCATCAGTGAAAATACGCTGAATTTTATATGGACAAATGCCGGAAAACCTGACGTCTATTCGGATAAATTCAAAGTTTTGATTTATAATGTCAAAGTCAAAACGCTCGCCGATGGCTGGAAGCCGGCATATCGCTTTTTGGTCGATGTTCGCGGTCCCTCCAATGAATTGCCGTGGGATGGCAGCAATCACCTCTTGGCCGGCTATCGAAAAACCAGGTTTGTCACTCCCCACACGGCCGATAATGTCATCGCCCTGGAAGCGTCGTTTGGCTACGGCCATACCGACTATGTCATCGATGGCAATCCGAATGATTATGAGGGGAGCAATGCGACAAAAGCGCTCATTGATCTGTCAGACGATAAACTCCCCAAGCCGATCCTGGTTGATCCCAAATTTAACAAACATGGTCTTGGTAATTTCGTGTGGCTGGACTGGCAGGATGTACCAGGTGCCACCTCTTATGATGTGCAAATTGATGACGTGAGCAATTTTGTCGATGAAAACTTTGAGGTGAGCGGCGTCACACAATCACGGGTCAAGGGTGGACCACTTCCCTATAGCGCCGGCTGGTACTGGCGTGTGCGAGCCACGAACGGTGTGGACTATAGTGACTGGAGCGACCTCGGTCGTTTTTATACCATGGATATGCCGGATGTTCACGTGGAAAAACCACTGGATTATGTTTTGGCCTGTCTCGAAGAGGGCGATCAATATTATATTGATCGCGATTTTGTCATCACCGGCATTCCGGAAAACCTCGAAAATTTGTTGTGGATGAAAACCGCCAATGATGACCAATACAGCACCGCTTCTTCTTTGGTTCAATTCCGCCTCGACAATCCAACACGCGTTTATGTTGTCTATGATCATCGCGCTAACTATAAACCCGCCTGGCTCAACTCCCAGTTTAGCAAAACGTCATACAGCATCACTGTCTCGGATGACGCCAGTCCCATGGAAGTCTGGCAAAAAGATTATTCCTCCGGCACCTATGAACTCGGTGGCAACTGGGCAAACGGGAATAACGGCGCCAAAAGTAATTATGTCCTGCTGTTCGAGCCAAAGGTTAATGGCTGGAGTGTACCTGTTACGGTAAAGAATAACAACAGCCAATTCATCCGCAGCTTTGGTGGTCATCCGAGTGCCAGCGACAACTTTGATGATGGCATCGATGTGCCTGCACCGCCGCCAGGGCAGGGTTTTTATGCGTACTTTCCACTCGATGATTTCCCCAATTATCTGGAAAAGGATATGCGCGCCTGGAGTGCTCCGTATGAGACCGATATTGATTGGTCGTTAGTGCTCAAAAACACCGGTGGCAACAATACTTCATTGACCTGGAATCCAGCCGATCTGCCCGAAGAGGGATCGTTCACCCTGATTGCAAACGAGACGATCGATATGCGGGCGCAATCGAGCTGCTGGGTATCCGGTGATGTCACGGTTCTTATCAAGTACAGAAACAGCCCCATACATACCTATGAATTTGATCAGGCCGGCTGGTATCTGATCTCGCTGCCGCTTGATCCGGCAAACAAATCCGTGACAAGTTTGTTCCCGTCCGCACTCGGCGGTGTTGCATACGAGTGGGATGTGCCCACCTTGTCGTATAAAACCGTATCGACGCTGGAAATTGGCAAAGGCTACTGGATCGCCATTCCCGGTCTTACGACGGTCGATATCTCCGGACAGCCATTTTATACATACAAAAGATCGCTGCAAATAGGATGGCATCTCATTGGTTCAGTAGCCGGTGGCGCGAGTTTTAGCAATCCCCAGGACGATCCAGATGGTTCGGTCTATACACCGGCGTATGGCTGGACCGTACCAGCAGGACCTTATTATACCACATCCACACTCCATGCCGGGGAGGGTTTCTGGGTGGCGGTGTTTAATCCCTGTCTATTGACTATTGGCGGGCCACCGGCGCCACCATTGGCCGCAGCGCATCCGGGCACATCCCGCATGCGTGAAACAGATTTTTATGCGGCGTTTGGCCAGACGCCGCCATTGCCGCCGGTCACATCGGCAGTTGAGAGACCGGTAGTTTTGCCTGAGCTGTTTGTGCTGCATCAAAATTACCCGAATCCGTTCAATCCACAAACAACGATCAGGTTTGAGGTGCCGAACGCGGCGCATGTTGATATCGCCGTCTATAATATCCAGGGGGTAAAAGTGCGGTCACTTTTGAACGAGGAAAAAGCCCCGGGTATTTACAACATCATCTGGGAGGGTAAAGCAGATTCAGGAGAAGAGTTGACGTCCGGACTCTATTTCATTCAAATGAAATCGGATGACTATTCTAAAACGTTGAAAGCACATTTGATCAAATAATTGCTTGAATGAAGATCATGCGTTGTACGAAAACTTGATTCTGGAAAGGAGGCTCGTTATGCGGCACACTCTGAAAAGTTACATTCTTTTATTTGTCTGTCTTGCTGTTGTCACGGTCTGGGCGGATTCCTGGAAAGCAGAGATAACTGCTACCCTGGGTGAAGAACAAGTGACTCGAACATTCGGCGGTCATCCGGATGCGTCCGATGCTTATGATACCAATCTGGATGTTTTGACGCCGCCGCCGGGACAAAATTTTTACGCCTATTTTCGAATCGCAACTTTTCCAACCTACCTAAACACCGATATACGAGGCTGGGTGGATCCGTACAAGGAGACTATCGAATGGAATCTCGTTCTGTTGAATACGGTCGGTGAAACTGTCGTTTTGACCTGGGATGTTTCACAGTTGCCGGAAAAAGGACTGTTCAAGTTACACGCCGGGGAAACAGTGAATATGCGCCAGCAGCAATCGGTAGAAATTACCGGCGACCAGACAGTCAAGATTACCTATGAACGCTATTCCGAATTCACCTACAGATTTTCGGGCGAAGGATGGTATTTGATCTCACTGCCGCTCGATCCGCCCGATGCATCCGTTACAACACTGTTCCCGGACGCGCTCGGCGGTGTGGCTTACGAATGGGATAATGTTGCGTTTGCTTATAAAACCGTAAAAACCCTCAAAGTCGGCGTCGGGTACTGGATTGCCATGCCATCGGTGAAATCGCAAATCATTACCGGCGACCCCGTCTATATTTATGCTCGAACCTTGCAGCAAGGGTGGCACATGATCGGATCGGTGCTGAATAACGCTGATTTTTCTGCGCCGAATGACGATCCCGATGGTTCCGTTCATACGCCGGCGTTTGGCTGGACTGTACCGGATGGGCCTTATTACGAAACAAAGACTTTGACCCAAGGAAACGGCTTTTGGGTGGCGGTGTTCAATGCGTGCACATTGACTGTCGGTGGTCCTCCTGCGCCGCCATCGATGGGACAACAAAATGCGTGTGCGCCGGCTTTGCGTAAAAGTGATTTTTTCGCCCGGTTTGGCGATACACCGCCGGCGCCGCCAGCATTGACTGCTGCCGCTGCGCCGATTCCCGCGCCGAATACATTCAGCCTGTTGCCCAATTATCCCAATCCGTTTAATCCACGGACAACTGTCCGTTTCGAAATGCCGAAAAGAACATATCTGTCCATTGAGATTTACAATATTCAGGGTGCTGAAGTCCGTTCGCTGGTCAACGGCACAAAATCGGCGGGAACACATCAGGTGGTCTGGGATGGAAGAACGGATGCAGGACAACCGGTGCCGTCCGGCATCTACTTGATCCGGATGCAATCGGAGAATTTTGTCGCCATCCGCAAAGCCAATCTCGTCAGGTAGGATGTCCGTTAGAAAAAATGCAAATAATTCTCGCATAACGAATCGTTATCTGCAGGAAATCAATCAAAGCTTTTTAATTCCCGGGAGGAAGCCATACGGGGAGAACAAGGGTGTTCTCCCCGTTTTTAAATTTTGCAGCTACGCGGATTCGTTAAATGGCAAAATTTAATAAAGGAGTACATTATGTATGCCTGCAAGTGTTGGCTGATTGTGATTTTTCTATTCGTCGGGGGAAGCAACGTGCATACTGAGGAAATTGTCACCGAGTGGTGCCGTGCGTATGCTTTTGCCGGCGCGGCTTTGGGAAAATCGGTTGCAAAATCGCAAGAGGGACATTTGGTTCTTTGCGGCTATTACGAAACCGGCCACAATATGGAGGAGGCTTTTGTCCTCGAAACGGATGCCACCGGCGCGTCGGTAAAACCGGCAAAGATTTACAGCAGCATGTTCATGCATCGCGCCAACTGTGTCATAAAAACACGCGATAATGGTTTCCTGATAACCGGAACGACAACCGGGCAGGTTGAAACTCATGATTTGTGGATCACCAAACTGGATCACAACCTGAATGAAGTCTGGCAAAACAGCTACTATACCTATGATGTGAGTTCGGAAGGATTGACCATCATTCAACCTGAAAACAGTGACTATCTTGTTTGTGGATATAATGATATATCCAGCTATCTTCACCATACTGAAACGAATGCCTTTTTATTCAAAGAGGGCAAATTTATCGGAAAATATGATCGAGAAAATATTTATTCCATGGCCTATGATGTCGTGCAAGTGAATGATGGATACATCTTTTGTGGATTCATAGAGTACCCGAATTCAACCGACAGAGATATATACGTTGCCAAAACCAACACTTCCGGACAAATCCTGTGGGAATGGCGCCGCGACGGTGGTGATGTCGATCGCACAGTCGATGATTATGTCTATGCCATCACTACGACTTCTGACGGCAACGTCGTCGTCTGTGGCACAAAGTGGGGCATCATCGAAGACCTGCCGCATCGTTTTATGGCAAAATTAACGACAAACGGCGAGACCGTCTGGGAGCACATGAATTATGGCGATTCCGGCTATCGCGCCGCTTATCACGATATTAAAAACACCAGTGACGGTTATCTCATCACCTGCGGCAAAATGAGCGACCACTGTTTTATAGAAAAACTGAACACGCATGGCCAGTCTATCTGGCAAAAAGAGCTGCCGTACCATAATCTTGAAACCATTATAGAAGTGTCGCCGGGCAGCTATATAGCGTGTGGAACAAACCATGACAAGGCAATTATGCTCAAAGTGAGTGAACCGCAAGATGTTTATCCTCCGGTGCTGCTCGATCCGGTGAGCAACAAAGCCGGCACGGATGTGAATGTCTGGCTGGACTGGAACGAGGTGTACAATGCGACATCATACACGATCCAGGTCGATGACAACACATCATTCAGCTCGCCGGATTTTTCGCAGACACTGACGGATACCCGGGTTTTGGCGATGGGGCTAAAGCACACGACGACCTATTACTGGCGCGTCCGGGCGCACGGGGCGACTTCCAGCGACTGGTCGACGTGCCGTTTGTTCACGACCATGCAACCGCAGAATATTCATATCATCAAGCCATTTCATTATACTTTGGGATTTTTGAATGTTGGCGATCAATATTATACAGATCGTGATTTTACTATTACCGATATTCCGCAAGACCTCAAAGGTTTGTTGTGGATCAAAACCGCAAACGAAGATCAATACAGCACGTCTTCCTCGCTGATCGAATATCGACTCGATCAATCGGCTCGAATATATGTTGCCTATGATTCTCGCGCCACCTCTGTGCCAACCTGGTTGAGCTCACAATTTAACCAAACTGCCTATCGGATCCAGGTCACTGACAAGGCGAGTCCGTTAATCGTATGGCAGAAGGATGATACGCCAGGCACTTTTGTTTTGGGCGGCAATCAGGCGAATGGCGACAATGGTGCAAAAAGCAACTATGTGCTGTTGGTCAAGTTTTTGGACTTTATGTTCACCAAAGTGACCACTGGCTCGGTTGTGACCGAAACGGCTGCCTCGAGAGGTGTGGCATGTATTGATGTCAATGCCGATTCCTTTCCCGATATTTTTGTGAGTAACGATAAACAGAATTTTCTCTATATAAACAATGGCAACGGGACGTTTGATAAAATATCCACAGGCCAAATTGTCACCAATGAATATCCAGCCTATACTTCAACCTGGGGAGATTATGACAATGACGGCTATCTCGACGTTTTTATCGCGAATCGATTTTCAAACAAGCCCGAGTTGTATCGCAACAACAATGGCAACGGCACATTTGCTAAAATTACCACCGGCGCTATCGCCATAACTTACGGGGATTACCATGGCGCCTGTTGGGGTGATTATAACAATGATGGCTATATTGATCTTTTCGCAGCGAGATTTGGGAGTCCGAACTTTCTCTATAAAAACAACAGGGGTGACGGGACATTCACAAAAATAACAACCGGGCACATTGTCACGCAATCGGCTTCATCTCACAGCGCCTCTTGGTGCGATTACGACAATGATGGTTTTTTGGATTTATTCGTGCTGAATGGGGGTAATAACTTTCTTTATCACAACAATGGCGACGAAACTTTCTCACTCGTAAGCCAGGGAGATATTGCCACTGACAGCGATTACAGCATCGGTTGCAGCTGGGGTGATTATGATGGCGATGGGTGGATAGACGTTTATGTGACAAATTATGGCAGCAACAACTGCCTCTATAAAAATTATGGACCGACAACCGGATTCAAAAAGATGCTGTGGAATAGCTCCATCGTGAATGATGTAGACAAGTCCGAAAGCAGCGCCTGGGTGGATTATGATAATGATGGTTTTCTTGATCTTTATGTGGCCAATGAAAATCAACAAAACAAACTTTACGTTCAGCGGAGTGACGGATTTTATTCGCACTTTGATGAGCTGATAACTGGCGATACCGATCCAACCTTTGGTTGCGCCTGGGCGGACTTGGATCGAAATGGTTTTCCTGATCTGTTGTTAGCCAACACCTCCGGTACCAATGATCTTTATATGAATGCAGGCAATAATAATAACTGGCTCTCCGTTACATGCATCGGCACCCAATCAAATAAAGCTGCCATCGGCGCCCGGATCGGTGTAAAGGCGGTGATCAATGGCTACAGTCGCTGGCAGTGGCGCCAGATCAGCAGCCAAACCGGCGGCTATGGCGAGAATAGCCTGGTCGCAACTTTTGGCTTGAGTGATGCGATCAGGGTAGACTCACTGCGGATCGACTGGCCCTCCGGTTGTCAAACGATCCGCACCAATGTGGCGACCAATCAGCTCCTGAGTATCACCGAAGTGCTAAACGCCCAATGGAGTGTGCCGATAACCATCATTAATAGCGGTAGCCAATTCATTCGAACCTTTGGCGGGGATGCACGCGCAACAGACGGCTTTGACGACGGCATCGATATACCGGCGCCACCGCCCGGACAAGGTTTTTACGCCTACTTTGCCATTCCGCAGTTTCCCTCTTATCTCGAACGAGACATACGAACCTGGGCGTCGCCCTTTGAAACGGTACTGGAATGGTCGCTGGTGCTGCAAAATACCGGCGATCAAAGTACAACCTTGCGCTGGGATGGGACGCAAGTGCCGCCGGAGGGAACGTTCACCCTTGTTGCCGATACACCTGTTGATATGAGAAAACAATCGGAATATACCATAACCGCCGATCACATCTGCACGATTCGCTACAGCAAAGAACAGACATATGTCTACGTTTTTACACAACCGGGCTGGCACATGATCTCTTTACCGCTCATCCCATCGGATGCAACGGTGAGTCATTTGTTCCCGAGCGCCCTCGGTGGTGTTGCATACGCGTGGGACGCTGCAACACAGGCTTACCAGACCGTCACGCAATTGACTGTTGGCATGGGTTACTGGATTGCCATCCCGGCTGCCACATCGGATACAGTGCGCGGACAACCGGTCTTTTCATACACCCTGTCGCTGCAGCAGGGGTGGCACCTCCTCGGTTCTGTTTATGGTGGTGCCGATTTTTCATCTCCGTTCGATGATCCCGACGGTTCAGTCTACACACCGGCGTACGGCTGGAGCGTGCCGAATGGACCCTATTATAACGCTACATTTTTGCATGCGGGAGAAAGTTACTGGGTGGCGGCTTTTAATCCATGCGAGCTGACGGTCGGCAGCCCGTCTTCAACAGCATTGTCGTCACTCGAGCGACAAACGACGACAGGTGATGCTGCGCATTTTTTTAGTGTATTTGGCGAAGCGCCACCATTACCTCCAACAGAGACGGCTATACAATCTGCTCCAAGTCTGCCGGATTCTTTTATCTTGTTACAGAATTACCCCAATCCGTTCAATCCGGAGACGGTCATCCGATTTGAGGTTCCCGAGGCAGTACATGTATCTATCGACATTTATGATGTACAAGGCAAAAAAATTCGGTCGCTGCTCGATGAGCATACATCAGCCGGGAAACACCAACTTTTGTGGGATGGTTTGTCTGACACGGGTGAAGCCGTACCGTCCGGCGTTTATTTCGTTCGTATGACATCCCCCGCCGGTTCTTTTACAATAAAAGCGAGTTTAATCAAATGAGGTGTGCTATGCCTGTTCAAAAAGCAAATACAAAGTTGATGGGTCAAATTATGGTGCTGGCCTTATTTCTCGTCATTATCACAGGAGAAACAGCACCCTGGCGTTTACCGATGACGATACAATCCTCGAACAAAAGTTATGTTCGAACCATTGGCGGCGACGAGAATGCCACAGATGGTTATGATGCCGAGCTTGATATCATCACGCCACCGCCACCAAGTTCGGGATTTTATGTCTATCTCGCTATTGCTGATTTCCCCAATTATCTCGATACGGATATTCGTTATTGGAGCGATGCACCTTTTGATTCCATCACGTGGTCACTCCAAATCATTATCCCGGAAGGTAACACTTCTTCTATCTTGTGGCATCCTGACTCTCTACCAACCGTAAATGAAGGTGGTTTTTTTATTCGCCATAAAACAAATCCCCCGATAAACATGCGCCATGATAGCCTGTTGACTGTAGCCGAAAATGCTCATCTCACTGTTTTGTACATACCCAACTACATGCTGCAACTTGATAAAACCAGCGGCGGAGACATACAACCGCCGCCCGGCACATATTATTATCAACCCGGAGAAGTGGCGACGATCAAGGCTTTACCGGACACTGGCTATGAATTTGTTTATTGGAAAGGTGATTCGACGATAACGCAAGACTCTTGTACGATTATAATGCATCGAGATATGTCTCTGGTGGCCACATTTCAGGAAGCGAGCAACATAAAGACAGCCAGCCGGCCAGGACAGGATAAATTTAATCTCTATACAAATTATCCCAATCCCTTCAATCCTACTACTACTATTCACTACGAACTTGCACAAACAGCCCGAACGATTTTAACAATCGTCAATATACGGGGTGAGAAGATGATCACACTCGTCGATTCTGTACAACCGCGGGGTTGCTATAGCGTCGAGTGGCATGGCACGAGAGTCAATGGCCAACCGGTGCCAAGTGGGCTTTATTTCTATCATCTGCAAGTCGATGAAAAAGTCAAGGTGGAAAAAATGCTGTTGGCGAGATAGGCACTGCCGAACAGAAAGAGTAAACTTTTTGGGGCGGAGTTGACTGCAATTTTTGCAGCAGATTCTTGAGGGCAGTGGCACCCCCAGGCGGGACATCACTGTCTCTTACAAAGAACTTGCTAAAATTATATTTCTTCACTATAATCGAATATTAAAGTGGAGAAGATGGGACAGGGAGTACTTGTGGGTATTTCTATCAAAAGTGCAGTGACATCGCTGGTGACGAGCAAACTGCATTTTTATATGCGCTCGCACAACAAAAATCCAGCTTTCCTGCCAACTTTATAATTTAAATTTTAATACATTTCCATCACAATGCACTGTTGAGGAGAAAGAACAGATGAAAACGATTTATCTTTTGTTAATGATTATTGCGTTTGTCGTCCTGTATTGTGGTAACGGACAGGCCAGTGACGAAGCGGATCCTGCCGGAAATCAGGCGATTTTGCACGATCAAGACCGTTCAGCCGCCGGGAGCGGTATGATCAGGGGAGAAATAAAATGGATGCGTGATGGAACACCCGTGGCTGGAGCAATGGTAGAAGTGCATTATCCTCCTGATGGCAGAGGGCCGCGAAAAACTTTTGTAGCAGATTCGGAAGGACGTTATCAGGTCGACGGACTTGAGGAGGGGACATACCATGTCACGTTGTCGGGTGCGGTTCAGCAGGGGGGGAAAATACTATTCATGTTCCTGGGAGATGGACAATTTTTTTTGCACATTACGAACAACCAGACGACTGACATCAACTTTCAGGTCAAACCAGGTGGGAGCATCTCGGGCAAAGTTACACAAGAAAGCACGGGCCAATCCATCGAAAACGCAATTATACGATTATACCATACAAACTGGGATGAAAATTTTCATCGTCGTGTTGCCACAGATTCGAGTGGCAATTATTTCATCGGCGGTTTGAATGAAAATGATCAAGTTTATATCTATGCCAGCGGAGAGATCGGACAACAAGTTGAGTTGAGCCACCAGTTCGCATCCTGGGATACGCTTCTCGCAGGAGAATATTATCCTGAATCGCCCAGCCGTTCAAGTGCACATAAAATTAAAATCATGGGTCAGCAACAGGGAGTCGACTTTACACTGAGCGGCACAGGAATCGTTGGTTTTGTCCGAAAAGCGGCAAATAATGATCCGGTTTTGTGCACTCATGTGATGTTGTACAACGAGAATTGGGATATCCTCACCTATGCAAATATTGATTCCTTTCATTCCGGATTTTACTGCTTTAAAAATTTACAGCCTGGTGGGACATATTATTTGGAGGCTACCGGATGGAACTGGATTAGCAATCAGCAGGACTTTTTGCCGGCCTTTTATGATGGGGCTGCTGCTCGCGCTGACGCCAGCCTGTTGATTCTTGCAGATGAGTTGAAAGAAATTGATTTTTATCTTGCTGAAGGGATTCAAATCAAAGGGAAAATTACTCGTCAGGAGGGTGGGGAACCAATTGGCTTTGCTCGCGTGGCGCTGTATGATGCCAACTGGAATTACAAACAGGAAACCTCCACGAACAGTGAAGGAAATTATTCACTTCTTGCTTGTGCCGGAGACTATTATGTCGAAGCGACGGGTTGGGGTGATTTTGACGGGGAGTATCAGAAATTGTATCAAAATGAATTCTACAACGAATCCCCGAATCAGGACGGGGCGATGCTCTTGCATGTTATGGCGGATATCAATGATATCAATTTCACGCTGCAAGAACTGGTACGCATCACGGGAAAAGTGATTCGAAAAAGCGATGGTGCTGCAATCCAGGAAAGTCAGGTTATCACCTACGATCAAGACTGGACGTTTGTGCAAGAAACTCGAAGCAATAGCAACGGCGTCTTTTATTTTACCGATTTGGACTCGGCGAAAAGCTACTATTTCGAAGCAAGCGGCAAAGTCTGGTGGGATTTTGGATCTTTTGGCGATTGGAATCTTCTTTACAAGCCGCAATACTTTGACAAAGCTGCAACCCGTGATAGCGCGACATTGGTAACAATCTCCGGCACAATGCCACAAATAGATTTTATCCTGGATGATTTTGCTGGATTCACAATCTCGGGAAAAGTTATGCTGGAAAACGACGGCTCACCCTTGGCCTCTTGCGAGATAAATATTTATGATGTGAATCGTCAAGAGGTGCAAATGCTGTTAAGTTCGGATATGGGAGAATATACGACACAAAAACTTGCCAAAGGCTTTTATTACGCGGTGGCTTCCGGTTTTTGCGTACGCGAAAACTGGCGAAAGTTATATCGAGCTGAATATTATCCTGAAGCGACAAATTGGGAGAATGCGACACTCTTACCGCTGGATCAGGAGCTGACGGAGATCAATTTTACCCTGGTGGAAGGAACAAGTGTTTGTGGAAATATCTCCAAACAATATACTCGAGAACCCATAGCAGAAGCGCAAATATCTGTTTATGATGAACAATGGAATTACCTTTCCGAGCGCAGAAGTGATCATTCAGGTTTTTATCAGGTTTTTGATCTTGAACCAGGAGACTATTATATAAAAGCGACCGGGAAAATATATATGGATGTGGGAGGTTATGGGGAATTTGTCCCATTTTATCATCCAGCTTTTTATGATGGTGCGTACCGTGAACAGGAAGCAACGCTTGTTTATATTGACAAGAACGTCGATGGCATCGATCTGACGCTGAGTGACATCAATTCTTATCGGATTTCAGGTGAGGTGACCTTGGCAAAAGACGCAAAATCCGTCGCTAAGACGCAAATTCTGCTGCTCGATGATAAATGGCAATGCGTTACAAGCTGCCTCAGCTTTGCCAACGGCCATTATGGTCTACAAGGGATCGACGCCGGCAAATATTATGTGAAAGCGAGCGGCTATTGCCTGGAAAATGACAGCCTTGTACAGCATTTTCAGCCACTCTATTATCCCGGCACAACCGATAGCAGTCAGGCAAATCCACTAATCGTTACAGCAATAATGGAACATATCGACTTTACACTCAATGTCACGCAGATTGATGAAAAAAATGAGAAAATACAGCCGATACCGTCGCAATTCTTTTTGGCTCAGAACTATCCAAATCCATTTAATCACGCCACCGTAATCAAATTTGATGTGCCGGAAGAGTGTCTTGTCATTTTGCAGGTATTCAATATATCTGGAACACAAGTTGCCCGATTGGTGCAGGAGGTGAAAAGCCCCGGTTCTTATAAAGTTGCGTTCGAGCCAACCCACTTTTCGAGCGGTGTGTACCTTTACAGGCTACAAACCCCACGATATACGAGTACAAAAAAAATGGCTCTGATCAAATAGTCTCATATGACCACAGTTTGCTAAAAAAACATAATGTTGCAGCTTTGTAGTACAGATCTCGGCCTTTTTTCACGCAAAACTCCAGGAGGCTGTCGAAAAAGTTAAAACCAAGTCGTGTCTGCAGAGCAGAATCGGCTGTACAAGGATTCTCGTTCCGGCGCTCCCGCGAGGGAATGGAGGAGAGGACGCTCTGCGAAAATTCCGACTATTACTGGAAGCAGAGCGGGTGAACGAGATGTGGCGTGAGATGCAAATTTGCATTACCCTGCTTCGCGGGAGTCACTTGGAAAACCTGCTTTTTGGGCTATTTCGACAGTCTCTTGCGGTTTTGCTATACCCACCCGTAATAAGGTTTTACCCGTCCTTTTCTTTTTCCCTTGCAATATCCTTGTGCAACCTTTACATTCAGCCTGTTATTTACTCGCAGGAGGTTTACCAAAATGCAAAACGGCTTTTTATCCATGTTACTAGTAAGCATTCTTGCACTCATCACATGCCAGGGTGATCGAATGAGCTCAAAAACATCGCACGACCAGATATTTTATGTCGGCACCTACACCGCCAAAGGCAGCGAAGGCATCTATGTTTTTCAATTAGACAGCGATACCGGAAAACTATCTCCTCTGCACACCGTGAGCGCTGTTGAGAATCCATCCTTTCTCGCCATCGATTCCAAAAACATGTTTCTTTACGCTGTGCACGAATTAAACGATTATCAGGGTGAGCGTACGGGAGCAGTGCGATCTTTTAAAATAAATCGCTCCACCTGGGATCTCACGCTGCTCAACGAGCAGCCATCCTTTGGCGAACATCCGTGTCATGTGACGGTGACCCCACAAGGCGACTATGTGCTGTTGGCCAATTACACTAATGGCAGTATTTCCATGTTTCCTGTCAAAGACGGTCTGCTCGAAACGGTCAGTGATACGGCGCAACACGTTGGCTCAGGCCTGCATGCCAATCGACAAAAAGGTCCGCATGCGCATTCTGTCAACCTGAGCCCGGATGGCCGCTTTCTTTACGCCGTTGATCTGGGTATTGACCAGATTAAAATCTACAATCTCGTCGCACAGCTGGGCACTTTAACACCTGCCGAGCAATCCTACGTTCAAACCGCACCCGGTGCCGGACCGCGGCATTTTACATTTCACCCAAGCGGTCAATTTGCCTACGTGATCAACGAGCTGAAATCGACCATAACAGCATACACCGTCGATACCGAAAAGGGTTTGCTTGCAGAAATTCAGACCGTGGCAACGCTGCCACCGGATTTTGCCGGTAACAATACCTGCGCGGATATTCATGTCACACCTGACGGGAATTTTTTGTATGGCTCAAACCGGGGCCACGACAGTCTTGCCTTTTACGCCATCAATCAATCTACCGGCGAGCTCACGCTTGTGGGTCACGAATTCGTGCGCGGCAAAACACCGCGCAATTTTGCCATCGATCCAAGCGGGACATTCCTGTTGGCCGCCAACCAGAATTCGGATAATATCGTCGTTTTTCGCATCAATCCGCAAACCGGTGAGCTCAACTATACGGGATACGAGGCGAGCGTATCGATGCCGGTTTGTATCGCATTTGTGCAGAATATGTGAGCTTGTCTTTTTCCACATTGCACACAGTGTTTATGCTATTCCACGAATGCGGGATTAAGTTTCGGCATGCTCGCGCCCAATCTGGCCTGCCAGGCATGCAGATGCTGCAATAGTTGGTCCCGCACGTCCGGCAGCTTGTCGGCGAGATCATTGCTCTCCTGCACATCCTCCATCAAATTATACAACTCGACGGTTTCATAATGATAAAACTCGATCAATTTCCACTCCCGTACCCGAATCGCCGCCCCTGGTGTCCAGGTACTGCCGTGGTAATGCGGATAGTGCCAGTACAGCGCTTCGCGGTCGAGTCGTTCGCCACCCCGCAACAGTGGCAGGAGACTCAAGCCGTCGATGTGTTTTTCCGGCATGTGCGGCAACGCGGCCAGGTCCAACATAGTGGGAAAAAAATCCATACTCATGACCGGTTCATCATGTATGCTGCCAGCGCGCGTCAGCCCTGGCGCACGAATGATCAACGGCACCCGAATGCCGCCTTCATAGCACCAGCCTTTGCCGGCGCGCAACGGCTCGTTGGATGTCGGTGCCCAATGCCGCCCCAGAGTAGACAAGCCGCCATTATCAGAGGTGAAAAAAATGATAGTGTTTTGATCGAGACCCAGATCCTCCAGCGCCCGCAGCAATCGCCCGACATTTTCATCCATGGCGTACACCATCGTGGCATACTCGGGATCATTCTGCAGCAGTTTTGTATAGCCATTGTGCTCGAGGCGCTCAGCGTATTCCGGCACCGATAGTGCGGCGGCTTTGTCCTGAAATTTTTGCAAGTGTCTCGCGCATGCCTGAATAGGGGTGTGGACGGTGTAAAATGACAGGAAGAGCAAAAATGGATTGGTGACGTTTTTTTTGAGAAACTGAATCGACTCATCGGTTAATCTGTCTGTGAGATATTCACCTGCCGGTCCGTCTGCCAGTTTGGGATTTTTATAGGGTGAATAATAACCGCCCGGCGGCGAGCCGCGGTGATGCCCGCCTTTGTTGATGGCAAATCCCTGCTGTACCGGCAAATAGCCCTCGCCGCCCAGATGCCATTTGCCGGCGAAAAAGGTACTATAGCCATGTTCCTGCAATACCTCGGCGATCGTTGTTTCTGCCAGAGCCAGTTCATGTTTGTCCGCCGGACCCAGCAATTTACGATCTTGCGGGTCCTGGCCGGGAATCCAGTCGGTGATACCCAGTCGGACCGGGTGCTGGCCTGTCATGATAGCAGCGCGGGTGGGCGAACAAACGGGGCAGGCCGCGTAGGCATTGGTGAATCGTAAGCCCGATGCTGCGAGTTTGTCGAGATGTGGCGTTTCATAAAATGAACTGCCATAGCAGCCAAGATCAGCCCACCCCAGGTCGTCAACCAAAATAAAAATGAAATTGGGCGTTGCGGACGTGGCGCAGCCCATCCACCCGGGAGTGCCCAGCGCAGCACATCCCAGGGCGACGTGACGCAGAAACTGACGACGATTCATAACATGCTCCTTTTTCTGCTTATTCTCAGGCTCGGCCCGGGAATCCGTCTCGCACTGAAAACAGCTTGACCTCTGAAGCGAGGCTCTGCCTCCCCAAAATATGAGCGTATGCCCCAAAACTTCCTCGACGCAAAGCCGAAAAATCCGTGTTCATCCGTGGCTTCAAATTTGGCTGCGGCCAAAGGCCGCGCCAACCCCTCAATGCTCCGAAAGCTCTTGCTCAAAAATCGTAAAAGCATGTTGATAAAACTTGACAAAATCTGCTGCGCTGGCATGCCCGGGATAGGGTGCGAAAAAATGATCAACAGACGCATTGCGCCACACCAGCGCCCAGGCGGTTTTTCGAGAGTCATCATTATAAAGAATTGCCGCTAACAGATAGTTTGTCCACCAGTCGCTGATGGGCACTTTGTCGATACCCACCTCGGTCAGCGCCGACACTTTGCCGCGCGCCTCGGCCATGCGTGCAATGACCTCCAATCCCTTGCCGAGATGCGCAATTCGGGATTTGTCCCACAAGAGATAATAATCCATGCCCAGAATATCCACCCAGGCATCGCCGGGATAACGCTGGAGATATTGCGCTTCCGAACTGATCTCCTGCGGTGATATGGCGTAGAGCAGGTGATGAATAGCATGTGTATCGCGAAGATGTTCGACGGTCATTGTCCACAGCGCATTATACTCCTCTGCGGTGCATGCTGATTGTCCCCACCACGACCAGGTATGATTGTGCTCATGATACGGTCGAAGGATGATCGGAATGAATGTGCCATTATCGGTGTGCAGATCTTTTAAAAATGCGGCAATCTGGTCCAGCGTTCTGATATAAGAGGCGTGGTGTGATTGATTAGGGAGGATATACTTTACAGCCGGGGAATTGTCCCATGCGTTTTCGCGCGTCACCGGATTATCGAGATGCAGGCTGATGGTGTTGATGCCGCCGCGACTGTGCGCCTCTTTGATCCACCGCTTCATGTTTTCAAAAAGAACGCCATCGAGGTTGGCCTCGTTTTGAATGTCACCGAGGTCGCAGCCATAAACAGCGGGATAATCGCCGCACACCGACTTGATGTCGGATCGCCCCGGCTCGGCTTGCCAGCCAATGCCATAAGCCAGATCATCCTGATGACCAAACAGAACACCGGTTGGCGATACGGTTTTGAGCTTTTCAAAAAGTGCCACTGTCTCGGTTGTTGCCAATGAATCGACAAGAAAATCATTGGACTTTGTCGGCGGTGCCGGCTTGGCACCGTTCTCCACAGGTGCGTCTTTTGTGCAAGCGGAAAAAAGCATAATGAAAATCAATACAATAAAAACTGATTTGAAATTGCAGCCATTCATAACATTACCCTTTTTTTGATTAAATTGATCTCTCTCCAGCGGCAGCCAATCGCCCTGCCAGTTATAATATTCAAGAGCAGTAAATCTTTTTTTATAGTCGTAAAAAGACGACTCTTTATAGGCATAACCATGATAATAAAACTTTTTGCCGGCCTGCTGCGACAGTTTGACGGACAACAGGATGAGATAAATTCCCAGGCTTTTTTTTGACTCTTCCGGATCAAACATGGCATAAATGCTCGATGTGGCGATATGCCCGATATCCCAAAAGCTCGCGCCCACGAGGTGATCGTATTTGAACAGGCAGATTTCTTTGGTCACACAGGGAACCGTTGCCGGTTGCTCCCCGATGAACGCCGTCAGGGATGTGGGGACATTTTCTATGAAACGAGTTTTGTGACGATCAAACAGCGCAAGTTTTTCGTCATCAAGAAAAGCATCGCGCACGACCATTTTCAAATCACGGTTTTTTCGCACAATTCGTCGTTGACTTTTGGTCGGTGTGAAGACTGCCAGGCGAATGCGCAGCGGCAAAACCACCCGGGAGTTTTCATCCCCGCTGATGTTGTAGCGAAAAAAATAGGAGCCAAAATGTCGCCAGCCTCGCGCCCAGGCCGCATCCATCTGTTGCGGCGTGAGCTTTTCCTGCAGGGAATATTCGTTGATGATCGGTCTGCTATCGTTTGAGATACTCAACCTTGTCACTTTCGAGCAAAACCTTTTTACATGCCGCCAAATCACGATCCGTGTAGGCCAGGAAATAGACGGTGCTCAGGCACGTTGTATTTTTATTCTGTTCCAGATAGGTGATGGCGGCGTTAATAAGCTTGAGGACAATGTCGTCGAGATTCCCTTTGGCCGTTCCGGTGCCCATGAGGGAAAACAGAATTGTACGACAGGTTATATTTTCTTCTTTTTTTAGAACATCCGTTTTTTCAAGACAATTCTTGACACAATCCTGAATGCGGCTTATAGGTTTATAACCGCTCAGAGGCAAACCATGTACCGATGCCACGTGAAATATTTTTTGCACGCCATTGGTTTCTTTTAGCTCGCCTGAATCAGTGACCACCACCGTAGCCGGTGCCACCTCTGAAATACCGTCAAGCTTTTTGCGCAATTGATCCGCGATTGTGTCCTCTATAACCATTTGTGTTTGCGGATTTTTTTTTGCACCCAGATAGCGGATGATCGATGAAATGGAAGTTTCACCAAAACGCGCCATCTGCATGTTGGTGTTTTCCGAATTCACCCAAATATCGATTTTTTTGATATTTGCCAAATCGCCGGTAATCAACGCGATACTTTTATTTTTCGTTTTTTGAATTCGATAGAAATAGGTATTTATCTCACGCAGGTATTGTGGCGCCGCGCCTTTGGTAATTTTGTTGATCACCTCGACATAGGTACATTTTTCTTCCAGGTCGGCAATTTGGGCGTTTAGCTGGTCAATCCTTACTCCTTTGAGCGTCAAGCGCACCCCGGCGTACCATAGCAGAACATAGGAAGCGAAGGCGCCGGTGATTTGAAAGTTGAGCAAATTACCACTGGTCGTGCTTCCCGGAAAGTTGACCAGAATGAAGACTAGAGGAAAGATTGGAATAAACAGCCAGCTGATGATGATATAGGTGTAAATATGCTTCGCGTGTTTTCTACCCGCGTACACATATAATGCCAATCCAAAGACAGTACAAATGCTGGCGATTGGAATGATATAGAGATTGAGCACGTGACCTCCTTTTGGCAGATTTTGGTCCAATAATGTCAAAGTCATTACGAATGATCCCACCATTCGTCTTTGGAGATTTTTGCTTGTGATATGGTTCCTGCGGCTTAAACTGTCAAGGGTGCTTCGCACGCGGGGTTGCGAGTCATAATAAAAGAGCACAAAAAATGTGGCGACATAAATGTCGTCCTACACTGCAAATCTGAAATTTATGATATCGCCATCTTTGACGATATAGTCTTTGCCTTCGAGACGTAAAACGCCGTCGGTTTTGCAGCGCGGCAGGGATTTGCGGGAGATAAAATCTTCATAATGCACCACTTCGGCGCGGATAAAGCCGCGTTCAAAATCCGTGTGGATGGCGCCGGCAGCCTGCGGGGCTTTGATGCCGCGCTTGATGGTCCAGGCGCGCACTTCATCACTGCCAACGGTAAAAAACGACAATAATCCTAACAAATCGTATGACGCGCGAATCAATCGCCCCATGGCCGATTCGGAAATGCCGAGTTCCTGCAGGAACATGTTCGCTTCGTTTTCGCTGAGCTGCTGAATTTCCATCTCAATTTGCGCCGCGATACAAAGCATCGTCGCGTTTTGTCCGGAAATCACTTTCTGAAACGGCTTGAGCACCTCAAGTTCATTTTGGATATCATCTTCATCAATATTGACAACAACGATCAGTGGTTTTTGCGTGAGAAACTGATAGCCACGCACTATCAATTCTTCTTCATCGCTCATATCGAGAAGACGCAGCGGCTTCTCATCCTCCAGGAAGGTCTGGCATTTTTCCAGAAAGACCAGCTCGCGCACATCGGCATCCAGCTTTTTGGATTTCATCTGCCGCTGCAGACGATCCATTCGATTCTCGACGATGCTCAGGTCCGCAATGACAAACTCTGCTTCAATATTTTTAAAATCACGAAGCGAATCCAGTGAGTTGGCCGGATGTGGAATGGTTTCGTTTTTAAAGGTGCGCACGACAACGAGAATGGCATCCACTAACCGGATGGCGCCGAGGAACTGATCGCTAAATCCGGATTTTTTTTGCTCGGATGTACTCAAACCGCCGAGGTCAATATACTCGACAATAGCCGGGACTTTTTTCTTTGGCTGAAAGATATCATTCAGCAGTTCAAGACGGTCGTCCGGCACGTGAACGATGGCGCGATGCGCCTCGACTTTTCCCGAAAACGCCGTCGTATCCACTTGTGAACCAGTCAATGCGTTGAACAGTGTGGTTTTGCCGGACTGAGCCAAACCAACAATGCCGATTTTCATGAGTTCCCTCGCATCTAGCATTTCTCGAATAAGCGTAACAATATAATTGTTATGTTGTTAATGTCAAAGGAAAATGGTAACTTTTTCTTTACAGGATGTGGTGTGGTCTTTGACCATATCCCGGCAAAGAGCCATGGATGAACCTGGCGCGATCTTTGGCCCCAGCCAAATTACAAGACACTGATGCACACGGATGAGCACGGATTTTTCGACTTTGCTTCAAGAAAGCTTTGGGACTGGAGGCTAAAAAGGCTTTAAATGAATGACATAATCCGTGTTTCATCCGTGAAAATCCGTGGCTTTTTAAATATTCTAAAAAGCAAAATTGATCATAAGGATTTTTCTATGCTTGAACGAAAAACAAAAGGCTCCATCGTTTGTCCCGGTTGTGCACGCCTCATCTCGGCCAATGCCAGGGAGTGCATTCACTGCGGCCGGAAAAATCCCGGACTGTGGGGATATGGACATCTTGTGCAAAAATATCTCGGCAACGGCAGTATGGTACCTGTTGTCACGATGGTCTGCGTCTTTTTATATGCACTCAGCTTGCTGCTGGATTTGTCGGCACTTTTCCGCCTGGAGGGAATGTTTCGACTGTTGTCTCCAGACGATCAGGTGCTGATCAATCTGGGTATGAGTGGGCTCTATCCGCTGGCTGATGGACGCTGGTGGACGGTAGTGACCGCGATGTATTTGCACGGCAGCGTCATCCACATTTTATTCAATATGCTGTGGCTGCGCCAGCTCGGTCATGTTATGGAGCATCTGTTCGGCACCTCGCGGACATTTTTGATTTTCACCATAGCCGGCGTGACGGGTTTTTTTATGTCCTATTTGATGGGCTTTTTGGTCGTCAAACTGTTGACAAATCAAATCGGCAGCGTACAATTTTTCGCGAGAATTGGATTAATCGTTCGCTATACAATTGGCGCCTCCGGGGCGATCTTTGGCTTGTTTGGCGCTCTGGTCTATTATGGCCGGCGCCGGGGTGGGGAATTCGGCAAGGCGGTTTATATTCAGTTTGGCAAGTATGCCCTCATCCTGTTTGTCCTGGGTCTCATCTTTCCGGGTGTGGACAATCTGTCGCATGCCGGTGGATTTGTCGGGGGATTCTTGGCGGCACAGCTTTTGGGATATCAGGAACTCAAAGTGGAAAATCAAACGCATCGACTCCTGGCATTGGGCGTCGCTGTTGTGACCGTTGTTTGCTTTATATTGGCCCTGCTCAAGTGGATTTTCGGATGATGTGGTTTTAGCACAAAAACTCCCTGAACCGTGAAACATAATGTTTGCCTCATCCAGCTCGCGTGCACTCGAACTTCGGGATACCATTCACAGGGAACTGGCGACTTTATCAATCATCCCGTATTCCATGGCATCCTGAGGGCTCATGAAATAATCGCGATCGGTATCCTTTTCAATTTTTTCCAATGGCTGTCCGGTGTGTTTGGCTAAAATATCGTTCAGCATCTTTTTCGTGCGCATCATTTCCTCGGCCTGAATTTTGAGTCCGGAGGCCGGTGCGATGATGGTGCCGCCGATCATGGGTTGGTGGATCATGATGCGGCTATGCTCCCAGGCAGATCGTTTACCTTTGGCGCCGGCGGTGAGCAGCAGGGCGCCCATGCTGGCGGCCATGCCCATACAGACGGTGCGAATATCACTCTTGATATTCTGCATGGCGTCATAAACTGCCAGCCCATCGGTCACGGACCCACCCGGCGAGTTGATGAGTATTGTGATATCGTCATGACCCTGTGAATCCAGATACAACAGGCGCTTGACGATATCGCGAGCAGCTTCGTCATCCACCACATCCCACAAAAAAATGATGCGATCCTGCATGAATTTTTTATTGATTTCATGATCGCCCAAGAGTTTTTCCAATTCTTTTTCCATTGATGATCTCCGAACAGAATGATAATGTATCATAAAAAAATCAGATGATTAAAGTTCATTTTTTGTATGAGATTGGACCGTGCGCAACAAGCGCTGTAGAATTTCACCAATTGCCAATTGTTTTGAAACCAAAATACCCCAATGCATGCGCCCTGCTTTGAGAAAGCTGTCGTGCACAATCACAAAATCTTTTACATTATAAGTGATCACGCATCGCTGTTCTTGTGCAGCAAAGACAAGCTGCTCAAAGTCCGTTCTCCCTTTCCTCTCGACTTTTTGTGCGTGGATAGTGTCTATGCTCCTGATGCGCAATGCTGTTGCGAGGGCCGCCTGAATGTCTTCATCTAGCAGTAACGAAATATCTGTCATTTCATTCCGAGACGACAGTCTGATTTTTTACACTTTTTTTCCAATAATCGATGTCTTGATTTTGTGCAATTTCTTCATCAATTTCATCTTGATGATCAAAATAATATGCGAGAGCTGAATGCACCTGAGATGCTTTCAAATGAGACAAAGCGATCAATATCTCGTCAACACTCATACCCATCTGGTAGTATCCAGCGACTGTCCACACCTTGATACGCGTTCCTTCAATAATTGGCGATCCATTTGATATATTGGCATCATTAATGATGTAGGGATACTTTTTTTCTGTAAAATAGTCTGCATTTAAAATATCGTTATTTGATGTATTGGCACATTTTGTTTTTAATGTACGCAGCATGAGAGCAAATGTCAACGAAAAACACCATGTTGTCGTAAAACAGTAGCCTGCGGATTTTCAAGTCCGATTATCCAGTTATGTTTGAAAATGCTGCCATATTTATTTTAACCAGACTTTGGAAGTCACGTTTTCCGGACTTCCAAAGTCCCTGGTTTTTTCTCTTTTTAAGCTTCAATTGCCGCCTGCGCTGCAGCAACCCGTGCGATGGGCACGCGGAACGGCGAACAGGAGACATAGTTCATGCCGACTTTGGCGCAAAACTTGACCGAGCTGGGTTCGCCACCGTGCTCGCCACAAATGCCGACTTTGAGGTTTGGACGTGTTTGGCGACCGCGTTCCGTGCCAAGCTGGACGAGCTGTCCAACGCCCTGCTGATCGAGTACCTGGAACGGATCTTCCTTGAGGATATTTTTTTCAAGATAAACCGGCAGGAACTTGCCGGCGTCGTCGCGCGAATAGCCAAAAGTCATCTGGGTCAAATCGTTGGTGCCAAATGAGAAAAACTCGGCCGTTTCGGCAATTTGATCTGCTGTCAAGGCAGCGCGCGGAATTTCAATCATGGTGCCAACCATATATTCGACTTTGTCGCCTTTTTCAGCAAACACCTTATCGGCGGTGCGCCGAATGATCTCGGCTTGCATATCCAATTCAGCCTTGGTGCCAATGAGCGGAACCATGATTTCCGGAATGGCCACAATGCCTTTGGCTTTACAGTTTAACGCCGCTTCGATGATGGCGCGAGTCTGCATTTCCGTGATTTCCGGATAGGTGTTTCCCAGGCGGCAGCCGCGGTGTCCTAACATTGGATTAAACTCGGACAGGTCCTCCACTTTTTGCTTGACCTCTTCCGGTGTGATGCCCATTTCCTGAGCCATCTCAGCCTGGTTCTTTTCTTCGTGCGGCACAAATTCGTGCAATGGCGGATCGAGCAAACGGATCGTCACCGGGAGTCCATCCATCGCGGTGTAAATTCCTTCGAAATCCTCTCGTTGATACGGTAAAATTTTCGCCAGGGCTTTACGACGACCGGCTTCATCATTGGCAAGAATCATCTCGCGCACCGCCTTGATGCGATCGCCTTCAAAGAACATGTGCTCGGTGCGACACAAGCCAATGCCGCGAGCACCAAAGTCACGTGCAACTTTGGCGTCATGCGGTGTATCCGCATTTGTCCGAACCAAAACCTTGGTGTACTTTTCACACAGGTCCATCAATTTGCCAAAGTTACCGGAGAGTTCGGGATCACGTGTGTCAATTTTGCCGTCATAGACTTCGCCGGTGGTGCCATTCAGGGAAATCCAGTCGCCTTCTTTAAAGACTTTGCCATCTATGGTCATTGTGCGATTTCGGTAATTAATTTTGCATGAACCAGCGCCGGAGACGCAGCATTTTCCCATACCACGCGCCACGACCGCGGCATGCGAGGTCATGCCACCGCGAGCGGTGAGGATGCCGTTCGCCGCGTCCATGCCGGCCAAATCTTCGGGAGAGGTTTCAATGCGAACCAGGATGACCTCTTCACCCTTGGCTCGCCATTCCACCGCCTCATCGGCAAAGAAAACAACTTTGCCTGTTGCAGCACCGGGAGAGGCTGGCAGCCCTTTGGCGAGAACATTGGCTTGCTGCAGGGCATTTTGATCAAAAATCGGATGCAAAAGCTCGTCGAGTCTGTTCGGCGCAATTCGTTTGATGGCGGCTTTTTCATCGAGCAAGCCTTGCTCCAGCGATTCCATGGCAATGCGCACCATTGCTTCACCGGTCCGTTTGCCGTTGCGGGTTTGCAATAACCACAAGCGGCCATCCTGAACGGTGAACTCGAGGTCCTGCATATCTTTGTAGTGATGTTCCAGTTTTGTTTCTATTTCAGCTAACTGTTTATATACCTTGGGCATTGCTTCCTCAAGCGAGGGGAAGTTGGCGGCGCGTTCGGTTTCAGAAATGCCTGCCAGAGCGGCCCAACGTTTGGAGCCTTCGAGGGTAATTTGCAGCGGGGTACGTACGCCGGCCACCACATCTTCGCCTTGCGCATTGATCAGATATTCGCCATTAAAAAGATCTTCGCCGGTTGCAGCATCGCGGGTAAAGGCAACACCGGTGGCTGAATTCTCGCCCATATTGCCAAAGACCATCGCCTGGACATTGACGGCAGTACCCCAATCGCCGGGGATGCCATTCAGCTTGCGATACACGATTGCGCGTTCATTTTGCCAGGAGCCAAAGACAGCGCCGATCGCACCCCAGAGCTGCTCCCATGGATCAGTTGGAAAATCATGGCCAGTCACTTTTTTTACCGCGGCTTTGAAATCAGCGACAAGGCGCTTCAAATCATCAGTTGTGAGCTCTGTGTCATTTACAATACCTTTTTCCTCTTTGACCTTGTCCATAATTTCTTCAAAGGGATCGATATCCTCTTTGGACTCTGGTTTCAAACCCAGAACGACATCGCCATACATCTGGACGAAACGGCGGTAAGAATCCCAGGCAAACCGGGGATTGCCGGATTTTGCCGCCAGCCCTTCAACCGCCTCATCGTTCATGCCGAGGTTGAGGACAGTATCCATCATGCCGGGCATGGAGACGCGTGCGCCCGAGCGGACGGACATGAGCAGCGGATTTTCTTTATCTCCGAATTTGGCGCCCATCATTTCTTCAACTTTTTTCATGGCCTCTTCGACCTGCGGCTTTATTGCGGCCACTGTGGCGTCTACGCCGTCGGCGTACCATTTGGTGCACACGTCGGTAGTGATCGTAAAACCGGCCGGAACCGGAACGCCAATTTTGTTCATTTCAGCCAGGTTGGCACCTTTGCCGCCTAACAAATTTTTCATGCCGGCGTCGCCATCTGCCTGGCCACCTCCGAATGAATAAACATATTTTTCAGACATCATTTCTCCTGTAGATTGGTGTTTTATGATTAAAGTGATATTTTAATTCGTGCTCGCCGTTTGGATGCCGAGAATACGATTGTATTCATCCGTATCCTTGAGGACATCAACTGCGTTTCTCAACGTCACATCGCGTTCGAAACTTGTCGCATAAGCATCATCATTGCCGTGCAATTTGGCGACGAGCTCTCGCTTGATGAGATATTTAATATCTTTAATCGATTTTTCTTTTTCTTTATTCTTAACCGTTTCAAACTTTTCGCGCAACTGGCTAAATGACGATTCCATGTCGTCAAAGAATTTTTCCTCCCTGGCAACTTTTTCGAGCTCTTTTAATTCATCCATACCGGCTGGTTCATAATCAAATTCTTTTTCGCGAATAAATGCGAAAAAGTCATCAAGGATCTTTTTATCGACGTCAAATCCATTTGCCAATTCAGGGTACTTGACCGCATACTCCAGGCTAAAATTAAAGAACATCGACTGTCGTATCAATTCACCGACGTAGCGGGTGGTATTTTCGTTGGAGGACTCGAGGTCCGGTTTGATGCCGCCGCCACCAGTGACCTGACGGCCGTTGCGAGTGTAGAATTTATCATCATTTTTTGGCGATTCTTCCGCCTCTTCTTCAACGTTTTCTGTCTCATCTTCTGCACTCCAGAGGACAGAGTTTTGCCCGCGTTTGAAAACATCCATTTTTTGGATGAGTCGACCGCTGGGAAGATAATACTTTGCTGTTGTTAATTTGAGAGATGTTTCTCCATCAGCTGTCCGGTCGATGGGCAGGACTGTCTGCACGAGCCCTTTGCCAAAAGAACGTTCGCCAATGATAACGCCGCGATCCAAATCCTGAATAGAACCGGCAACAATCTCGGATGCAGACGCCGAGTATTCATTGATGAGTATCACGAGCGGTAATGAGCCAAAAATGGGGCTTTTTGTGGTTCGATATTCTTTTGAACTATTGGGATTGCGGCCCTTGGTGTAGACAATTAGCTCACTCTTTGAGACGAAATTATTGGCAACCGCGACCGCAACATCTAACAATCCGCCAGGGTTGCCGCGAAGATCGAGAATCAGCGCCTCCATACCTTTGTCCAATAAATCTTCGACAGAAGTTGTCACCTGCTTTTCAGCGCCGCGATTGAAGGAATTGAGCTTTATCAATCCAATACCCGGTTCGACAAATCCGGAATATTGAATATCTGAAATAGTGATTTCGTCACGAATGAGGGAGAATATCATCGGTTCATCAACACCAACGCGTCGGATCTTGATGACAACGGTGCTGCCTTTTTTCTTGCCGCGCAATTTTCCGGCTGTCTGGGAGAGGGACAGACCTTTTGTTGTTTCACCATCAATTTCTATGATTTGATCACCTTCGCGAATGCCGGCTTTTTCCGATGGACTGTTGGGAAAGGGATGTTCGGCAACGGTTGGCCAGCCGTTGCGATTGGTGATGCGCATACCCACACCATAATATTTGCCGCGCGTCATAATCTCAATATCGTCCTGGGCCTCCTTTTCGAGAAAAACAGAATAAGGATCAAGCTCATCCAGCATACCGTTGATACCGGCTCGCATAAATTTTTCCGGATCGACCTCTTCGACATAGTTGTTGGCCGTTTGCTTGTATACTTTGCCGAAGACGGTAATATTGCGACCAACCGCAGCGTAAAAGTCGCGCTGACTTTTGCCAAGTAATCCGCTCGACCATATTGTGCCAATGAGTGCACTGAACAGAATCAGTGTGATCATCAGTCGTTTTTCATTTTTTCGCATAATAGACTCCGTAGCTGTTTCAGCTGCTACTTGAAAAACATTCAATATAAAAAATAATTGTAGTTAATTTGTGAATATAAAGTAAAAAAAGTTAATCAACGATTTTACATTTGCGCACAATGTCGCGAATATCTTGTTGAATCTCTTCTATGCTCTGATGTCCATTTATCCGGTGCACGCGATCCGGATCATTCGTCTGAATTTCGCAAAAGCCATGCCGCACTTTTTCCTGAAAGGCCAATCCCTCTGCTTCCAATCGATCGGCTCTGTCTCCAAGCTTTTGTTTTCGGTCCGCGGCAACGTGGGGGTCGAGATCAATGAAAAAAGTTACGTCCGGATCAAGATGGACAGAACCAATCGCATTAGCTTGTTTGACGAGTTTGAGATCGAGACCGCGCCCGTAACCCTGATATGCTGTTGTCGAATCATAGAAACGATCACAAAGCACAATAGTTCCCGCAGCGAGGGCGGGACGAATGACCTCGTGCACCATTTGCGCGCGCGCGGCTTCATAGAGCAGCAATTCCGTCCAACTGGACATGGTTGAATTGTTATCGTCCAGCAGGATAGTGCGGATTGACTCGGAGATGGGCGTGGTGCCCGGATCACGTATACATATTGTTTCGATGTTGTTTTTGCGGAGGTAATTGTACAACAGCTTGATTTGTGTTGATTTACCGCATGTATCTATTCCCTCGAATGTGATAAAATAGCCTTGTGGTCGAGGATTTCTCATGCTCCCTTTTTTCTTCTCCATGATCCGTTTTTAAAGCGCAAATAGTTGAGTAAAAGTCGTATTGTTTCATCCGCAGCTTGAATGCCCCACATACCATAGAGGCCCCAGCCCAAAATGAAAAGACTAATGTAATTAAAACCAATCTCAAACACAACGACAAAAGCAATTGTTGAGAACATCAGCCAGTGCAGCATACCGATGCCGCGCAAATTGCCGCTCAGCACATTGTTGAGTGCTTTGGGGATCTGTGCAAAGGCGAATATAAAGATAGCCTTTTGCCCTAACGCCACAGTTGCGGCATCGGTCGTAAAAACATGAATGACCGCTTTGGAAAAAACAATCATGAGCAGCACCGTAATCCCGATAAAAAGAGCCATAGCACGATGGGCGGTATGGGCAGCGGATTCAGCCAATTCTTTGTCATCCGCCCCCAGATTTTTCCCCATTTGGCTCATAGCGGCGAGGCCGAATCCCATATAAACCATGGAGAGAACATTTTGAATTCGCATGAAAATGGCATGTGTTGATAAAATGACTACGCTGACAGCGCCGGCAAAACTGATGACAACCAGTTGGCCCAAACCCCATGTGAGCTGCTCGACCGTGGTGGGTAATCCCATTTTGAACAATTCTTTAAAACTCTTAAAATTTGGCGTTGTTAGTTCTTTGAAGGACAAATAGAGCTGGGTTTTTTTGCTGCGCACAAGATAAAAGCTGATCGCAAAACCGATGGAATGCGCGATCCCGACTGCGATAGCCGCACCCTTAACCTGTAACGCTGGAATGCCAAAGAGGCCAAAAATAAGGATGGGCGCCAGGACAACATTGATCCCATTGACGGTGAGATTGACGAACATTGAATAGCGGGTGTCACCAATGGCGCGGAGGATACCCGTGGCGACAAAATTGATCATAATGAGAGGCCCGAAAAAGGCGACAGTCTGCAGATAGATGATTCCCGCCGCACGTGCACTCGCCCCACCATCCTCCTTGATGATATGAAACAAATGAACAGCACCGGAGTGCCAGATTATGGCAAACAGGATTGCTAATATGATGCCCATCATCATCGCCTGACCGAATATATGATTGGCCTGGCGCACATCATTGGCTCCGAGATGTCGATTGATGATCAAACCGGCGCCAATCACAAACGTTAGCAAAAGTGCAAAAAACACCAGCACGATTTGAATTGCCATCGAGTGACCGGCCAAGGCTGAGGCGCCGAGTTTGCCGATGTAGATCGCTTCAATCGTCCACATGATCGTCTGTGAAGACAGATCAATTGCCGCCGGTAGTGAGGTTTTGAAGAATTTTCTCAGAGGCATCACGATCCGCCTGGCATCTGTCTTTGGTGCTCACGCGTCAAACCTTCGACAATAATGACGAACTCGCCCTTGAGCACCAAAGAATTGCTATGTGCAACCAGCTCGTCCAACGTTCCCCGAACAACATTTTCATATTTTTTCGTCAGTTCACGAATGACCGCTACATGACGATTACCAAGTACGAGTCGCAAGTCTTTTAAAGTTTTAATCATTCTGTGAGGGGATTCGTACAAAATAATCGTCCGAGGTTCCCGGGCGAGCTGTGCCAGACGTTTTTGGCGGCCTTTTTTGGTCGGTAGAAATCCTTCAAAAACGAATCGATCCGTTGGCAATCCGGAAAGAACAAGTGCCGGTACAAAGGCCGTGGCTCCAGGGATCGATTCGACTGTTATATCGTGTTGAATCGCCTCTCGAACAAGGTAAAAAGCGGGATCTGAAATTCCCGGTGTGCCTGCATCGCTGATAACCGCGACGGAGTGCTGATTGTTGAGTTTATCCATCAAAGACGGCACCACTCTTTCCTTGTTAAAGTCATGATAACTCAGCATTGGCGTTTGAATATGATACCGTTGCAGCAGAATCCTGCTTGTTCGAGTATCTTCGGCCGCTATGAAATCGACACTTTCCAGCACATCAAGAGCGCGCAGGCTGATGTCTCGCAAATTGCCAATTGGCGTGCTTACGAGATAAAGCGTGCCGGGTTTCGCGATGTATTTTGATTCGTTCATAGTCATTCCCCGGCACGATAGTTAATAGTCACTTGTCCATGTCAATATTGTTTCAAGCAAACTAAAAATCTTACTAAAAAAAGTGTAAAAAGTCAATGAAAAGGATGCGCCTGCGTGAAAGCTATGTACTACACATCTGCAACATCGTGTTATTTTGCCAAGCTTTCATAGCATGTCTTTCTAAACCGCGATCGCCACCGAGTCATATTATGATTGAATTTTTTCTGGGTGATCTTGTCAGTCATTGAGATACGGGATGGCAAGAACGACCATGGAGAGAAACTGCCATCCGGAACATATTTTTATCGAAATTTTTCTTTAACTCGATCATCAATGTCAAAAATGGCTTTGGTAATAAGGAGAACGTCAACTCACATCAAATGTGCCTGGCACTTAAAAATGCCAGGCACTTAAGTTTGGACGTTACAAAATAGCCCAAAAGCAGTCAACCTGCTTTGAGATATTCAGAATAAGCATAAAGTTTAGCTGCCAAGATAGGAGCATGCTGTGCCTGGCATTTAAAAAATGCCAGGCACTCAAGTTCGGACGTTACGAAATAGCCTAAAAGTAGCCAACCTTCTTTGAGATATTAAAAATAAGCATAGCGTATGGCTGCCAAAATAGGATGAGGTTGTGCCTGGCACTTTTATATGCAAGGCACGCAGGCTCGGAAGAATGCCTGCTCCGGTTCGAGACATTTTTCTCTTGCACTTTTCAAGTGCCAGGCACCTGATGGCGCTGCAAACGTATCAACTATTTCTGATCACGCCCAATACGCCCGGCTCCTACTCCTTGAACGGATGCTCCCACGGCGCCCGATAATCCCTCTTCAGCAACTCGGCCGCTTTGGGATTGTTCACAATCGATTGTCTCTCCACATCCCAGTTCACCACACTGTCGGATTCATAGGCGATCATGCCCAACTGGGTCGTGGCCGTACTGAAGAATCCGTCTTGCGTCGAGTGCAGCTTGTCGCTATTGCGCGTTTTGACGGCATCCAAAAAGTCAGCGACCTGCGCTGTGCCGGCGTCATTGTTGGCCTCATGCACTTGCCTTTCAGCGCCTCTTTCGTTTGGAATATAGATCCAGCGACGGTCGGACGCAAACACGGTTCCTTTCTCACCAAAGAAAAAGATTCCATTGTTGGTCTCGGGCGTTACCTCGACTGCCCCCCACAGACGATGTCGCCAGGTCACCGGACAAGTGGCAAAGTCAAAATTGGCCGTCATGCTGTCCGGCGTGGTAATCTGATCTCTCAGCTTGTAAATACCGCCAAAAGCGCGGACGCTCGTCGGCATACTTTCTTGCAAAATCCACCGCGTCGCATCAATCAGGTGAATCCCCCAGTCCACCAGATGGCCGTGGCCATACGCCTTCTCCAGGCGCCAGGCGAAATGACCAATATTGGGACTGTACGGCAGCTTTGGTGCCGGGCCACACCAGGCATCCCAATCCAGGCTCTCGGGTGGTGTCTGCGGCGTGGCATCGCGCATGGGAGCATTATAATGGATGCGCACATCCACCTGCACGATGTCGCCAAGATTCCCGGCCTGAATAAAATCGCGCGCCTCCTGCAACGCTTTGGCTTGTCGCCGCTGGAAACCAATTTGTATCATGCGGTCGCTCTTTTTTGCGGCTTGCACCATAACCTGACCTTCGCGTATGTCGTAGGCCAAAGGTTTTTCACAATAAATGTCAAGTACTTTTTCGAGCGCCGCAAGAAAGGGCAAAGCATGCCAGTGCGGTGGCGTCGCAATGAAAACAGCCTGCAAACCGGACACGTCAAGGAGTTCTCGATAATCTTTGAATAATTGCGGTTTGAATCCTTGCAGCTCTTCCACCTCACGCGCGCTTTTGTCGAGGTGTTCGCTATCGACATCGCACAGCGCAATACATTCCACACCGCCTACTTTGAATGCCGCTTTTAAATCAACCATGCCGTACCAACCGCAGCCAATAAGACCTATCTTGATCTTATCTGCTTGCGCGTAAAGCGGACGACGAAAAGTCGATAATGCCATTGTTCCGGCAGCCGTTGCCGCGATAAATTGTCGTCTGTTGATTTTATTCCGGTCTTTTTTTATATGACTTGGCATATTGTAATCTCCCTGACTTTTTTAAAAAATGTTCAAAACCTGTTTTTCTGTAATGTAACAGGTTGTGCATGTGAAAGCAAATCATTTTGTCATTGAATTGTACAACCGTTTTGCCAGTTATAATTGGAAGCTTGAATTTATACATTTGCTAACAATGTAAAAAAAAAGTCGGCAGCCATATCTGCCGACTTTTTTTCTCGGAGGCTATGACAAGTAATTTATCTGATCAACATCATTTTTTTGCTGAACACATGTTCTCCGGCTTCCAATTTGTAGAAATAGAGACCTGTTGCGCAATTCATGCCTTCGAAGGTCATGTTATGTATTCCAGCCTCCATTTTTCCTTCAAAGAGCACAGCAATTTCCTGTCCGCGAATATTGTAAATGGATAATTTAATGTGCTCATCTTTGGGCAAAGCAAACCGAATTGTGGTTTTCGGATTGAAAGGATTGGGGTAATTGTTATACAGTTCATAGAATGCGGGTAAATTTTTTGATGTCTGTTCCACACCGACTTTGATGGTGATCTCTTCGCTTATGGTGATGTTTTCAAAAACAGCTGAAACGAGAGCATCAGGATTATGGCTGGTAGCCGCAAGTCCAATAAACGATTTTGTTGGGATATCCAATTCGTCCATTACACCGACGACTTGCCAAGCTGTACCATCCGTTGAGAAATATCCTCTGAACTGGCTGCCTTCGCGTATGATTTTCAGCCACACCGGCTTACTTTCATAAGCAGCATTGCTGATATCATTCCCCGCTTCATCCTTGGGTTTCATACTTGATGATGCGCCACCGAATTCCGCTCGTTTGCCGAATCGAACCTGATTTCCGTAGCCACTAAAAACGGAATAATGACGGGCGGAATCATCCAGTGATTCGCGAATCATGACACATCCTTTGCTCCATACATCTGCACTGTCAATGGAAACGAATCGAGCCGTTAATTCGAGCGTGCTTTTGTTCCAGGGGATATAAACAAAATGACCTTCGTCCTGATTATTCCAGATATCAATGCCACCAGCCTCGACAGTTACCGTGCCGTCATTGCCTACCATCATACTTCCCGGGATCGCCGGTTCACCCAGGTCAGTAGAACGCCAATCCGGTAAATCCGGAACGGTGATATGCTCGCTCATGGTGATGTTGTCAAAAACTCCCTTTACCGATGCATCAGGATTATGGCTTGTTAATGCGATGCCAATGAATGCTTTTGCGGGAATGCCCAACGTATCGGTGACACCGACTCGTTTCCACATTTCACCGTCCTCGGAAAAATAACCTCTGAAAACATTGTCCTCACGGATAATTTTCAACCATACCGGTTTGCTTTCATAAGCTGCATTACTGATATCATTGCCGAGATCATCTTTGGGTTTCATGCTGGAGGAAGAGCCACCAAACTCGGCGCGTTTTCCAAATCGAACTTGGTTTCCATATCCACTAAAAACCGAATAATGACGCGCAGAATCATCAAGTGATTCGCGAATCATCACACATCCTTTGCTCCATACATCGGCGCTGTCCACAGAAACAAATCGAGCCGTCAACTCGAGTGTTTTTTTTGACCATGGCAGATACACAAAATGGCCTTCATCCTGATTGTTCCAAATATCAATACCGGATGCTTCAATGGTTAATTGAGAGCCGTCTTCACTCCACATCATGCTGCCTGGAAATTGCGGTTCGCCAAGATCCGTGTTACGCCAATCCGGAATATCCGGAATAGTAATATCCTCGCTCATGGTGATGTTGTCAAAGACGCCCGTAACCAGAGCATCGGGATTGTGGGCGGTGAGAGCAATGCCGATATAAACATCTGTTGGGATGCCAAGAGTATCAGTAACGCCAATACGCTTCCACATGTCGCCATCTGTTGAAAAATAACCGCGAAACATGCTTCCTTCTCGAATGATTTTCAGCCACACCGGTTTACTCTCGTAAGCCGCATTGCTGATGTCATTGCCGAGATCATCCTTGGGTTTCATACTGGAGGAAGAGCCGCCCAGTTCAGCTCGCTTTCCAAACCGAACCTGGTTTCCGAATCCGGTAAAAACAGAGTAATGACGTGCGGAATCCGCCAATGATTCACGGATCATGACACATCCTTTGCTCCATATATCTGCACTATCAACTGAAATGAATCTCGCCGTCAATTCCAGGGTTTCACTCGACCATTGTTTATAGACAAAATGGCCTTCGTCTTTTGTATTCCAAATGTCAATACCGGACGCTTCAATGGTAAGAGTGCTGTCTGCATCCCATGACACACTCCCGGGAAAATTTGGGCTGCCCAGGTCCGTGGAATTCCAGGCACCAAAAGCAACGGAAGCGGATAAAAGCATAATAACCATTATTTGCTGAATAACAGTACGTCTGAAGTTCATACTACCTCCCAATTATTTCGTTATTTCATTGTTCATTTCATGTTGAATTTGGTACGATTCATCTTGATTCGATCAGGTGAACTTCCATCTCATGATGTGCCTCCTCTTATGGATTGAATTTCAATATTCAGTTACAATAATATAATAAGTTAGATTATCCAAAAGATCAAGTGTTTATTTGCCATGGTCTTGTATCCCCCAAATTTTACTTTTAAACCACGTTGAGTAATCCTTGGTGATATTATAGTTGAACAGATTCTCCAATCGTCTGTTTTGCAGCAGGATTGGATTTTGCCATTGATCTGTGTGTTGAGAATGTCTACATTCAAAAAAAAGGAAAATTATATGAAAAATGTAATTCGCACTATGGGACTTTTTTTATTCTTTATCAGCTTGTGCAGCATGGCCGATACGGTCAAGGTCGGGGTTGGCACCGTGCCAGCGGCAGATGCCATTATCCTTTTTAACGGCTCCCGCGATATGCTTGACAGCTTATGGACCTACTGGAATGGACCGCGATTGGCCGCCGAACTGCCGATCAAATGGCAAATTGTCGATGATCCGGTTGACAGCGGCACTGTGGTTTCCAGCAATGATCGGGCGGCCGCGGGCGGCCAATACGGCGCAGCTGATATCGTGACCAAACAAAAATTTCGCGACTTTCGCCTGCATGTCGAGTTTTTAGTCATGCACAAAGGCGGCAATAGCGGCGTCTATTTGCAAAATCGCTACGAGATTCAAATTCTTGATGGTGATTCGACCAAACACGGCATGGCAGCAGTGATCAATGAAACCGAATCGCCGTATCATCTTTACAACGGCCTCGGGCAATGGAATGCTTATGATCTCGTATTTCGCGCCGCTCGCTTTCAGGATGGCAAACGCACGCAAAAAGCCATGGTTACGCTCTATTTTAATGGCGTGCAAGTTTACACCAATCAGAAAATCAATCAGGTGTGGGGCGGCGCCAATTCAGGACTGGATGGTGGCAACGATCATGGCAAAGGGATCACCGATACGCCCGGCGGCTTGAAATTACAGGCCGAAGGACACGATGTGCGTTATCGTAATATTTGGATCAAAGAATTGGACTTGTCTGAGCCGGACACGGATTTTTAGCGCGGTGTCCTGTCATGAACGCAATATTGCAAGCAGAGCATGTTTCTTCCAACAACCCGAAATGAATTAGAGAAACTTGGCTGGGAACGGTGCGATGTCATTTTCGTCACTGGCGATAGCTATATCGACAGTCCCACGCATGGTGCGGCACTGCTGGGTAAATGGTTGCACCGGCACGGTTTTCGAGTTGGTATCATCGCTCAACCGGATATTCAGAGCCCAGGCGACATTACCCGGCTGGGGGAGCCGGCCCTGTTCTGGGGTGTCACTGGCGGCAATGTTGATTCCATGGTGGCCAATTATACGGCCTTGAACAAGAAACGGCGACAAGATGATTATACGCCGGGAGGGGTGAATAATCGTCGACCTGATCGTGCGGTCATCGTCTACTCGAATCTCATTCGACGTTATTTCAAACACACCGTGCCCATCGTACTCGGTGGCATCGAAGCAAGTTTGCGGCGTATCGCCCACTATGATTTTTGGTCCAACCGGGTGCGTCGCTCCATTTTATTTGATGCCAAAGCGGATTTTTTGGTGTTCGGTATGGGCGAACGCGCTGTCATTGACATGGCTCAAAGGCTGCAGCGGGGGGATCGTCTGGAGAATGTTCGTGGTATCTGCACTATTTCCAAAGAGGCACGGCAGGATTATCTTCAGCTTCCCTCCTTTGAAGCGTCAGCATCCGATAAAAGAACCTTCATTGAGATGTTTCGATTGTTCTATGAAAACAATGATCCGAAAACAGCACAAGGGCTGCGCCAAAAACATGGCGATCGCTGGCTCGAGCAAAATCCACCCGCCGACCCTTTGGGCATCAAGGAGTTGGACGATGTGTACAGCCTCGAGTTTGAGCTGGAAGCGCACCCTTTTTACCGGCAGCAAGGACATATTCGGGCACTGGATACGATTCGTTTTTCCATCACCACGCATCGGGGTTGTTATGGCGAGTGTAATTTTTGCGCCATCACCGTGCATCAGGGACGAACGATCCAGTCACGTAGTGAAGCCTCTATCCTGGCGGAGGCGTACCGTATGACAAGGCACCCGCGTTTCACCGGCATCATCAGTGATGTCGGCGGGCCAACGGCCAATATGTACGGTTACGACTGTCCGCGCAAAGTGACCACAGGCGCCTGCACAGACAAACGTTGTTTGGCTTTTCACATGTGCCAATCGCTCAAACCGAGTCATAAGGCACAAATAAATCTGCTGCGAAAAATCCGCGGTCTCACCGGCGTGAAAAAAGTATTCGTCTCTTCCGGCATCCGTTACGATTTGATCGAATGTGATGAAGAGTTCGGCGACGCCTATGTGCAGGAAATTGTCGAATTTCATGTTTCCGGCCAGCTCAAAGTTGCCCCCGAGCACTCGGAAGAGCATGTGCTGAAATTGATGGGAAAACCGGCAGTCGAATCGTTGCGGCAATTTAAAAAAAAGTTTGACGAAAAGTCAAAAAAAGCCGGAAAACAGCAGTTTCTCACCTATTATTTCATCGCTGCTCATCCCGGCTGCACAGAACGGGATATGGACAAATTAAAGCAGTTTGTTCGCCGCGATTTGAAAATGAATCCGGAGCAGGTACAAATTTTCACACCCGCACCCGGCACCTGGGCGAGTGTAATGTATTATACCGAGATAGATCCGTTCACCGGCAGAAAAATTTTTGTCGAAAAGAATCCAAAGAAAAAAGAGTGGCAAAAATGGATCGTGACCAGAAAAAATACCCTGTGAAAAGATGTGAATTGACTTGAAGAGGAGCGAAATAATGCTGCCGCATAAAGAAAATATGATGCGTATCCTCAAATTGCTTCTATATGGCCCTTTCCACAGTGTGTGAATACACCATGGAAAGGGCTTCCTGTTTTGAAAAAAAGTAACCTCCTCTTTAAAATGAAAGGAATCTAGTTATGAAGTTGAGAAGACTCTTATACTGTCTTGTTCTGTTCCTTTTTCTGCCCGCGCAGCTCCTGTTAGCCCAGCCCTACATTGCCAATCAGGAGGAGCCAATTATCTACCCGAAAGCGCAATACGCTCCGGTCATTGACGGGGAAATGGATGCGATCTGGTACAATGCACCTCGATACCCGATGACGCCCGAAATCCTCAGTTATGCGGCGCCAGAAGACTGGTATGACATGTCCGGTGAATGGCGAGCCATGTGGGATGGTGAATTCCTCTATTATCTGGTCGATATCCGGGACGACATGTATCTCACGGGCATGGACTGGAATTGGGATAGCATTGAGCTTTATTCTGATCCCGATTATAGCCATGGTGCACAATATGACGGGATAGATGACGTTCAGTTGCGCTTTCATCTGGATGATGATTCCAGAAGCATCACCGTGTACACAAATGATCAGGGGCCCGAGTTTTTTATGGATGCTGTAACCTGGGAGCAGGCATATACTGATCTGGGGTGGCGATTCGAAGTGGCGCTGCCAACCGTTGATTTGTTGTTTGATACAGAACCCGGTCTTAAAATAGGCGTCGAGTGTCAGTACAACGACAATGATGACGGTACCGAGACGCAACATAAATTGATCGCTTTCGGTGAGCGCGAAGAACACTGGGGTAATCCCTCACTGTTTGGCTCGGCGCTTCTGAAAGATTGGCCTGCGTCCGATACATTGTTTGTCATGAAAACCAATACCCAACCGGTGATCGACGGCGACCTTGACCCGGTCTGGAATGACGTGCCGGCTATCTCTGCCAGCAGCTATATCAGCTACGACAACCTGGAAAACTTATACGATTTGTCCCTCTCCTTTAGAACGATGTGGGATGCCAGCTATATCTATTATTTTGTCAGCGTATGGGATGATATCCTCATGCGTGATGGTGCCGGAGACTGGGAGGATGACGGCGTCGAAATTTATTTTGACGGTGACTATAGCCATGGCACAACCTATGACAATAAGGATGATCTGCAATTCGCCTTTCGCTATGAGGCGAACGATCAGTTGATTCAGACGGTACACTTGACCGGTAGCAGCGAAGGCACTCCCATCGACCTCTCGGGCATTCAGCAGGCAGCCAAAGCCAAACAGGATGAAGGATTTACCCTGGAAGTGGCATTTCCGATTCAGAGCTGCCTGGGGATTAATCCTGTACCTGGACATGTCTACGGCATTGAAGTCGATTACAACGACGACGATGCCGGCGGCACGCGGGATACGAAACTCAAAACCTACTCGCAAACGGATGATACATGGGAGAACCCCAGCAAAATGGTGCCGGCCAAGCTGGTCGCTGAGCCCAACGTTGGTATCAAGCACATCCGTGATGATATCAACCCGGAAAATTTTTCGTTACGACAAAATTTCCCCAATCCTTTTAATGCACGAACAGTGATCGAATTTTCTATAGCGCACAGAGCTCACGTGCTTTTAGTCGTGTATGATATGCTTGGTAGAGAAGTGGCACATTTGTTGGAAGAAGAAAAAGCGGCCGGGATTTACCAGATTCCGTTTGATGGCACCGCGTTGTCCAGTGGTCTTTATGTGATCAAGCTCTGTGCGGATACGGCAGTTGAGACGAAAAAGATGCTTTTGCTCAGATAGCATGGTTAACTTTTTTGTCTCGTCACTCTATTCAGAATGTGTTTGGCCGGGAGCAAAACTTGTCATCCCGAACTTTGATGATCGGGATGACAGGTAATCATAAAATCAGAACAGAGAATAGCGTCGTCTCTATAGATCAGTGCCGTTGCCGGGATACAGTTAGGGTATATAGCCCAAGGTTATTTTTCGTTATCCAATTAATCCGGCTTTTGATAAACCCGAATGCGGTCAACTTCAACAATCCATAGATTTTCTTTTATCGATTGCTTTTCGTTATAATTCAATGCTTTTCGCACCAGGTATTCAAGCATAGATAAAGAAGGATTTCTTGGCAATCTAATGACCATGATGCCGCTGGCTTCTTGCGGTGGAAATCGTAATACGTCAGCAAAATCCAAGTCGAGCGTAACCAGGCAACGTTTCTCTGCTTTGCAAATATTATAAATCTTTTGATCGGTACTGCCATTCAACTTTTGTTCAGAAACAGTTTGAACGTCATAATCCATTTGTTTGAACAATGATACTGTACGGCTGCCAAAATTTTCATCGAGCTTAAATCTCATGTTGCTTCGACCTGAATATCTACAAAACGCTGACGAGACATCTCGGCACCATATGCAATTGCGGCAAAGATATCATCTTTATGCAAAGATGGATATTCATCTAAAATTTCTTCTATTGTTTGCCCGTTCGCTAAAAAGTCCAGAATGAGAGATACCCAAATGCGGGTACCCTTGATACATGGCTTGCCAAAACAAATATTTGGATTGACGGATATTCTTTCTAATGATGGATGCATTGTTCACTTCCTATTGATGGAAAATAGCACACTTGCTGCAAAATTGACATCATCTAAACAGAAATTTATGCGACATACTGTTTGAGATAATTATAACTTTGTATTAACGAAACTTTCCGTCGATCCAGGCCGCCCTCATAGGCGCGATCTTCCACCTCAACGCATACCGGACCGTCGTATCCCGTGTCGGTGAGGGCGGAGAAAAATTCGCCCCAATCGACATCTCCGAGTCCGGGGAGCTTCGGCGTATGGTATTCCAGCGGATTGGCAAGAAAGCCTACATCATACAAATTGTCAATATCCAATCGGGCATCCTTGGCGTGTGCGTGATAAATTTTATGGCCGAATTCCTTGACCGCCTGAAAAATATCAATGCCTTGCCAGACAAGATGCGACGGATCGAAATTGAGGCCAAAATGGTCGCTGGGAATCTCCTTGAACATGCGTCGCCATATTTTCGGACTGTGCGCCAGGTTTTTGCCGCCGGGCCATTCATCGTTGCTGAAAAACATGGGACAGTTTTCAATGCCGATCTTGACATCAAAATCTTCGGCGAACTTGATGATGTTCGGCCATACTTTTTTAAAGCGCGGCCAGTTATCGTCGACATTTTTTGTCCAGTCACGCCCGATGAAGGTGTTGACGTTTTTTAGACCCAGCAGCGGCGCGGCTTGAATGACCTTTTTGATGTGATCGATGTAGACTTGCGCCTCAGCTTCGTCAGGTGCCAATGGATTGGGATAGTAGCCAAGTCCACTGATGCAGACGCCGTGCTTTTCCAGTAATTCATTGATGTTATCCGCCTGTGCCTGATCCAGCCCAACGACATCAATATGCGTAACGCCAGCGTAACGACGCTCAGCCTTGCCTTTGGGCCAGCACATCACCTCAATACAGTCATAGCCGGTCTCGGCGGCAAATTTGACAACCTGCGCCAAATCCAGGTCCGGCAAAATCGCTGTGACAAATCCCAGTTTCATAATTCACCTCATAATTTTGTGTAAAAGCTATTGCTCTTTTATTAAATAATCAAAGTTTTGAGCCAGCAGGGATCTGCTTAGCCTCAGCCTCAGCCTTAGCCTTATCTTCAGCTTTCAATCTCCACCCAGCTTTTTTCCCGATGACTCTTTAATATCGCCTCGCACAGTACAATCTCATGATGCCCATCGGAGAACGTCGGAAAAGTGGGGGTGTCATGCATGTCGCCTTTTTGAATGTAGGCGTAAAAGGCGCGAAAGCATTGTTTGAAGGTATCCGGGAAACCTTCGTTATGGCCGCCTGGATAGTTGGCAAAAGGACGCACCGCTTCATCCAGCAATCCCGGGTCGCGCAGCAAATTTTCGTTCGGTTTATCGCGATACCCAAGCCACAAATTATTCGGATATTCACTGTTCCAATAAAAAGCTGATTGTGCACCGGCGATTTCGTAGCGCAGACAATTTTTGCGTCCGGCCGTGGTTTGTGATACCCATAGATTACCGATCGCGTCGTTGTTAAACTTGAGCATCATCGTACCGCAATCCTCGGTGGTGATGTCGACATCCTGCGTCGCTTCAATTTTTTGTACTTTGCCGGAAAAGGTTTCGACCTCACCGAGTGGACGTTTTCGTACCGGATGCACCGTACGCAAATCAGCGTTTACTGCAGTGACTCGGAGTCCGGTGATGGTTTGCACGAGATCGAGCCAGTGGGTGCCGATATCGGCGACAGCTCGCAGCGCGCCGCCTTCCTCGGCAAGGACACGCCAGTTATAGTCGGTGGGATAGAGCAGCCAGTCTTGTACATAACTGCCGACGACCGAGTATATCTCCCCTAACTGCCCGGCTTGCACTCTATTTTTTACCTCCAGATTAAGCGGATAAAATCGGATGTTATAATTGACACCGGCTACGCGTCCACTTTTTTTCGCCAACTCGACGAGTTCGGCGGATTCCCGCGACGTCATGGCCAGCGGCTTTTCGCATAGAACGTGTTTGCCGGCGAGGAGAGCGGCTTTCGCCATTTCGTAATGGAGCTTGTTGGGCGTCGTGATATGGACGACATCGATGTTGTCATCAAGCAGCTCGGATATGTTTTTATACGCGCGCGCTATATTGAGCGCCGCCCGTGCTTTTTGTGATTCGGCATCATCGACACCGAGGATACCGGTGACCTGGACGCCAAGCCGCTTGAGTGCTTCCGTGTGCACTGGCCCCATAAAGCCGGCGCCGATGATGGCAGTTTTAAGGTTGAACATGCAGAACTCCTTCATAAAATGAAATTACCTTTTATGTTTCGAGACAAGAAATCATTCTTTTCCAACCCAGCACAGTACTGCAGAATTTTTTCTCAAAGATAGGAAAAATGCTACGAATGTCAAGTTGTTTTACAAATTAGGAGTTCAATTCCTGATTTGTAAAACAACGGTATTTGAAAATAATTCTTGTTTGTACAAGCATGATTTATAAATTAATTTTGTCTCACTTTATGCATTTTTCTCGAATGGTTGTATATAAAGAAAACGAGGCAGCAAAAGACTCCCACCTTTGATCGCGTCTGTTAACTCTCGCACATAAAAATAATATGAACCTGTTATTTCCCAGACAAATTGGCGTTGGTCTAACATGCCTCCTTTTTTCTCTCTGCATCCAGTTGCAGAGCGGGGACTTTCCGCAGGTAGAACAGTACTCACCTTATGATATTCATCTGAAAGGGAGTGCGGTTGATAATCCCTATTTGGCACATCGTCTCTGGGCCGATTGGCATGGGCCAAACGGAAAAACACTGCAGACAGAAGGATTTTGGAACGGCGGTACCGAATGGATCATTCGTGTCGCTTTAACCGATGCCGGATTGTGGAACTATACGACGCATGCTACAGACGCACTTCTGGATCAGTGCACGGGTACACTCGAATGCCTTGTTTCACAAAGTCGCGGATTTGTCAAACAAGACGGTCGTCACTTTTATTATCAAGACGGTACCCCGTTCTTTCGTCTCGGCGATACGTGCTGGCGGCTCTATCGCAGCAAAAACGCGCCGTTCGAAACACACTTCAAGCCCTATATCGATGCGCGTGCGGAACAGGGATTCACCTTTATCATCGGTGTCATTCATACGCTCGGCGATCCCTCGATCAATGAGGGCGGCAGTTTGTGGGAGGGAAATACCAATCTCGACCGACTTCGACCGCAATATTTCGAATGGGTGGACAAGCGCGTTCAGTATATGGTGGACAAAGGTCTTGTACCCGGCATCATGTTCGTCTGGGCGGATACATTTGATGATTTTTATCAGTACCCTTACAACAGAGACACGTTTTCCCGTTTCCGCCGTTATGTTGTCGCGCGTTATGCTGCGTACAATGTCTTTTGGATCGTCTCAGGCGAGTACACCGAGCAAATGAGTTCCAAGGACTATGATTACCATGGCGAGGACATGAAATTCGGCAATGATAATGCGAGCGACGGTCTGTATGACATCGGCGATCCGTATGGTCACCCGATCTCCATTCATCCATCGGGAATGCAGAGTTGCAGTCGGGATTATCCTCTGTTTTCCGAATGGCTCGGCTATATCACGCAGCAACAATCCGGCACACCGGCTTATTTATACAATGAGATCATGCGTGACCGAAGCTATGGTTTGCCCGTTTGTAACGATGAATTCGGCTATGAAGGCCCAACGGATCCTGGCCAACCCTATTATCATAAAACCAATCAGACCGGACGCTATGCCAAAGAAGATGCGTGGACCATGCTGTGTGCGGGAGCCTATTTTATCTGGGGCAATGTGTTCACCTATACAGGCAAAGAATATATGATCAATACAGATAGTCTGTATACCGAAGGTGCCCGGTATATGAGCATCTTGTCGGACTTTGTGCAGAGCGGCATCAATTACACCGAAATGGAACCGGCACAGCACTATATTCGCTCCGGAGACGCCTATTGCCTGGCCAAACACGAAAGTGAATATCTGTTTTATTTTCCCAAAAGCACGACCATCCAGATCAATCTGCAGGCGCCACATCACATCTACGAGTCGACATGGCTAAATCCGGTTACCGGAGAGACTTTTGAAGATGCGATCGTCTACGGGGATCGAGTTCAGAGTAAAACATCACCTTTTGCGGATGACGCGGTACTCTATCTTCATACTCCCCGTTCAGAGGCGCTCGGTGTCGAATTAAGCTATTTTAATGCCACGATTGAAGAAAATTCTGTTCTGCTAGAGTGGAAAACCGAATCCGAGCATAATCATGCAGGATTTATCGTCGAACGTTCGATAGCGGACAGTTCTTTTTTTGCACCTCTTTCTTCTTTTGCTATGAATCCTGATCTCCGCGGCGGAGAATACCCTGCAGGATGTTATTACTCATTTCGCGACAAAAATATCCAGCGTGAGATTGACTATTACTATCGTTTGGTCGATATAAATCTTGACGGCAAACGAACGGCTCACCAACCAGTTCGTGTGCGTTTGACAATGGATACTGTGCTACAAAATGCCCCGCAGCCGCATGCCCAGCTTTTTCAAAACGCGCCAAATCCATTCAACAAGCGTACAGCGATTTTTTTTGCATTGTCTGAACCACAAAGGATATCTCTCACCATTTATAACGCGAACGGCCAGATCGTTCACGCACAAAAGATGTTCATGTCATCCGGCCATCATATTGTGTACTGGGATGGCACCACGCACGCACACACTGATGCAAGTGGTGGCATCTATTTTTACGAATTGGCAACCGAGCGGACAATCCATCGAAAAAAAATGGTATTCATTCCATAATATGACCTCCCCTTTTTTTGTAAAAGTACAATAAATCCTTTGTAATTTGTAATATCATTTTAAATTTAGATATTGAGCTTTCGAATACGACGAAATTCATCCGATAATTCAACTGGCAGTGCTTGGCAATACTGACACGCTTCCAGCGCATCCTTGATATTCAGCAACGCTATCCCAAAATTGTGAAAGGAGGTGAAGAGCGGGAATTGTTTGAAAAAGTGAAGAGCAAGCAACTATTTTTCCGCTAATTAATTAACGAGGAGACTTTATGAAATTTCGTACAATGACGATCGTGGGCATGGCTTGTCTGTTAGCCGTGCCGTTGTTCGCCCAGAATATGATCATGGGCAGCAATATGGAAGATGAAAGCGCGTGGGAGATTGTTTATTACAACGCGGAGGAACAGCCGGTTTATGAGTTCAATTACACTGGCGCCACGGTTGACGTCAGCCCGTTACGCGGCGGTGCGCTGCGCATCACCATGGATGATGGCTCTACCGGCGGACAGTTGCTCTTGTACCAACGGGTGACCTGTACGGCCGGCAACGAGTACAAGGCTTCGGCGCTGATTAAAATGCTTGACTATGACGCACCTGAAGGTCAATTAGGACAGTGGTTCCAGTTCTATGTAGCGGTTGAGGAACCGGATCCGACGGCCGGCGATTTTAATCCCGCCGGCACAAAAATGTTCAACATCGACTCCTGGATAACAGAACCTAATCTGCTTACTGATTGGGAAGATATCAATGGCTATTTTGAATCCCTGTATTACGAGAGCCACTATGAAACCGCACCCTATTGGATCTGCCCAGGTGATGCCGGCACAAAAGTTGATGTAACTGTTGGCGTCAAATTCGGTAGTTCAGCAGTTGCAGACGCTTACTTTGATCTCATTTGTGATGACGTCTGTTTTTATGAAGTAGAGTCGGCGAATATGGTTGAAGGCAGCGATATGGAGAATGAAGACGCGTGGGACGTCATATACTACAACGCAGACTCGCAACCCTTTTACGAATTCGTCGATGCTCCGGAAAATTCTCCGCATTACCTTCGCGGCAAGGTTTTGCACGTCATGTTGGAAGAATCCGCCGGCGGCCAACTCCTTCTTTATCAACGCCTCCCCTTGACCGCAGGTGAAACCTACCGGGCTTCCGGTGCCATCCAGATTATTGATTATTACAGCGATTTTGAACCGGTCAGTCAGGGTCCGTGGTACCAATTCTATGTTACGGACACTGAACCGGATCCCGCGGCAAGCGACTTTAATCCCGATGGAACCAAAATGTTCGATATTTCGGCGTGGGATGCGGGTTGCGACATGCTCGATTTCGAACAATTTCAGGGATATTGGGAACAGGTTCGTTGCCTGAGCGAGCAGGAGGCCTCACCGTACTTTACGGTACCGGGCGATGCCGGCACGACAACGGATATCACCGTCGGCATCAAATTCGGTCTTTGGGGACCTTCAGAGGGCAGGTTTGAGCTTTATGTTGATGATATCCAATTCCTCTGGGCTGATGAATGGAGTGGTTCGGCAGTTGAATTCAAGGCTGATCCGGTATTGCCACAAGATTTCGCTCTTGAACAAAACCATCCGAATCCCTTTAATCCGACGACGACTATCTCCTTTACGATTCCGGAAACAGCGACCACAAACCTCAGGGTGTACAATACCCTTGGTAAAGAAGTGGCGGAATTGGTCAATGGTCACATGCAAGCAGGCCGTCACACGGTTAATCTCGATGTGACCGAGCTGCCGTCCGGTATCTATTACTACACATTGCAGCAAAACAATTTTTCAGCCACGAAAAAATGCGTGGTTTTGAAATAACGGTGCTTTACCCAACCTTCGAGGTCTTGAAGACCTCGAAGGTTTTTCTGTTTTTTCATGCGATGCTCATCTCGGGAATACGCTGAATCAAATCCCGCATTTCATCCTGATTTTCCTGGCCAATCGTGAACGCATCAACATAATTTTGCCTGAGGACATATTTCAGGCACTCATTCACTTTATCGCGCAACTGCCCGGCACCGAATATTTTCATGCCAATGACACTTTTTCCCTGGTCGTGCATTTTTTTCAGAACAGGTACGACTTTTTCCACTGTGTCATCCATACGTGCGCCAAAGGGATTGATACGCGCCAGATCGACCTGCACCCAGTCAGAATTGGCGGCGGCTTCCAGAGCGCCCAGCGTATGACAGGAGACGCCATGCGAACGAACAATGCCATCCTGGCGCATCTGTGCCAAAACCTCCATGCCGGCTTGCTTGACAGTCGGCCAGTTGGGATCGGTCATAAAATGCAAAAGCACAATATCGAGATAGTCTGTGCCGATTTCCTGGCGAAACCGATCGATGTCAGCGCGCATTTCTTCCGCGGTAGTGGCATGCGTTTTGGTGAGAATGACCACTTTTTCTCTCGGTACGCGCTTTAAAGCCTCTTTCAAATGCGGATGGGTGCCGTATTGATCCGCCGAATCCCAAAAATTGATCCCGCGTTCATAGGCAGCAAACAATAAATCAGCAACGCCCTGGACACCCAATTTTTGCGTTTGATTGGATCGCCGGTTGACGCCATGCGTGCCGGTCCCCATGGCCAGACGCGATGCCTGGAGTCCGGTATTGCCCAGAGCGACAATATCATTCGCGTATTTTTTCTTTGGCTCCGCTGTCGTGAGATTCAGAGGAAGAAATAATGCTCCGGCAGTTGCCGCACTGTATTCTAAAAATTGTCTTCTGTTCATATCTGCTCCACTGTTATTTTCAATCACTTTGCACTGGATAATCGTAAACCAATTTGTACGAGCAAATATTTCGTGCAATTGTTAAGGTTCTTGCTACCAAAGGCTGAGGTTTTACCCTTTCCTAGACTTTTTTCTTGCTTTTTTGCTGAATTTTTTCTATCTATGGTAGCTTGTTTTTTGCAAATCTGCCACAATATGCCTGCCACAACCTGCAATTGCTGAGAGACGAGTGATGAGGATAGTGCATTTCTTTTTGATTAACATGACGGTAAAAATTAAAACACATAATTCATATTACATTTAATCAACTAGGAGGTAGCAAATGAAGAGGTTGCTATTTATCTTGTTATTCGCTGCAATGATGAAAACGTCCGTTTTTGCTGTGGATGTGCGCTACGAGGCCAAAGATGTCAAAAAGGCGCCCGAGAAAGCGCTGCGCGAGCGCAAAATGGACGTAACGGATGCATCGCAGCCTGTCGATGATATTCGTATCTCGACCAGCGCCGCTGCCAGCGTCCCGGGTACCATCATTGGCGAAACGGCTTATAATTACCAGACCAACGATAATTTGCACGATCGAATCTGGTATGATGTTGCGACGGGTACGATTCACACACAATGGATGTACGGTGATATCGCAGAAGTTCCCGGATTTATTAACCGCCGTATGTATTATAATTTTTGGGACGGTTCCGTCTGGAAACAGGGTATGGGTGTGCCGATTGAAACACAACGAGCCGGCTACGGTTCCCTGGCAGTAGATAAAGATAATATTGCTATACCCACATCACATCACACCATCACCAATGAAGAAGCAACGCGTGTGTATTTTGATTTTCAGTCGGGACTTGGTTTTTTTCAAATGTCCCCGGTGTGGAATGCCCGTACAGACGGCACCAAAGATTTGGAACCCTTTTGGCCGGACGTTGCGGTTGACGGGAATGATGTGTGGTACGTTACCGCAACCAACAACAATCAGGATGACTGGGTGCGCCTGATCAACGATGTGAATGATAACATCATGTTTTGGCGCTCAACCGATCGCGGTTTGACCTGGTCCGACTGGATTGTCATGTTTCCGGATACACTCAAATACAGATTAACATCCGGTGCTTCCGGCGCCAATGAAGCCGGTAGCCACCAGGTGGAAGTGTCCGATACAAACGATGGCACGGTCGGTGTGCTGGTAGCAAATCCGGGACACGACTTTTACTTTTTTGAAAGCGAGGATCGTGGTGTGACCTTCAAAGAGGGTATTCAAATTCTGAATGCGCCTTTCCCCGATCCTTTGGACTCTTTGGCTTACCCCATTCGTTGGGATGTCATTGTTGATCTCGATTCAACAACCTTGGCGCCGGTTGATACATCACTGTACCCCTTCACCAGGGATTCGGAAGGCGATACACTGACCTATGCTGAACCGGGTTATCATCGAGCCCCGCATGGGCCTGCTGATCTGCTTTATGTCAACGGAGAGCCGCATGTCGTGTGGAATGAAACCGTCTGGATCGCAAGAACAGACGGCAATTTTTACTATCCAAATGGAAACAGCTTGACGTGGCTCACGCCTTATATCAAATTTCTGAATGGTGACAGCTCACATGTAGAGGGTGGCTTTAGCATCAAACATTGGAGTCCTTCAACAGGTATTTCGACGATTTACCTGTACGACCAGACAAACGATGTCTACGCCGGCGTTTTTCAACAATACGTCACCATGCCGCAAATCGGCGTTGATGCAGCCGGCAATCTTTATTGTCTGTTTACCAAAGTGAGTGATACGGATACGCTCACCGCGGCTGACGGCATTTCCCAGGCGGAGACTGATTTCGGACCGCTCGCTTTTGGCCGCATTATGGGTGCCAAATCGACGGATGGCGGTGCAACCTGGGGCGATGTTGTACAATTGACCCCTGAAGAAGATTGTATCCATCAAAACCTGCGTTACGTCGGTCTTGCCAATAAAAACGGCAATGACGCCATCCATATCATTTTTCAGAATGCACAGAATGTGACGGGTACGGCAATCGGCGGGAATCCCGATCACGGGACATGGGTTAATGCGGAAATACGCCACTGGGCCATTCCCACATCCTCATTTCCGACGACGAAAACCCAGTTGTGGGGTCCGGATATCGAGCTTGTGACTGAAACAACCCTGGGCGGTCTGGATTTTGGCGATATTGGTTCAGCCGGTACGGCCACCAAAGTCCTGATGGTTAAAAATGTCGGCGATCAAGACCTTGTCGTCACCAATGCCTTTAGCGGCGCCGGCGATGTCTTTACGCTTGATCCCGCCAGCTTTACGGTTCCGCCAAACAGCAGTGTGGATGTTAACGTTGTCTTCAAGCCGAGAACGAATGAGCTGTACGATACCTACATTGCTCTGCCGAACAACGATCCGAACGAATTTAGTATTGGTTTCCCGATAACCGGTGTTGGCGAACCGACAGGTGTTGCTGATAGAGGCGCGACACCGAGCGAATACAGCCTGTCGCAAAACTATCCCAACCCGTTCAATCCATCGACCGCGATCCAGTTCAGCGTCGTGAAAGAAGGTCATGTCAAGTTGGCGGTATATAATACACTCGGCAAAGAGGTGGCCGTGCTCATCGACAAGAATATGCAAGCCGGCACACATCGTTTCGATTGGCGACCCAAAGACCTGTCCAGCGGCGTCTATTTTTATCGTTTGACGTCAGGCACTTTTACCGCCACCAATAAAATGATTTTAATGCAGTAAAATAAAAATGCTTGATTATTTGATTCAGAAAATGTCAACTTTTTTTTCGATCAGGCTTGTTGGTATGCATGTGAGCATGGAGTGCATTCTCTATGTGAATGCACTCCAAATTTACACACCAAGACACAGAGGCACGAAGATTGATTTTAAGGTTTTTGTTGCTTTGTGTCTTTGAGTCTTGGTGTGAACGTGCCCGAGGAGCGATTTAATGGGCTCTGGTATTTTCTGACAGGCAATTTTTGTTCTTGGATATTTAAGCAGTTATCTTATATTTAATTATTCATTCCTGTAATGACGAAAAACTCATAGGTCTACGAGAGGTTACGTATGAGACGAATCACGTTTTGGTTGATTCTTACCTTTATTTTTGTCTTTGGCTTGCAACCTGGATACGGCGCAACGGTTGGTAAAATAGTTGGCCAGGTTATCGATAAAGAGACGGGCGATCCACTGCCCGGCTGCAATATCACGATCACCGGAACATCCATGGGCGCAGCAACGGATGCCAATGGCGTATTCATCATCATCAATGTACCGCCCGGTGTCTACAGCGTCAAAGCCAGCATGATAGGCTATCAGCAGGTGCAACAAACGCAGGTGCGCGTGAACATGGACAAAACAACCGAGGTGAATTACGAGTTAGCTATTGAGGCTATTGAAGGTGAGACTGTCGAGGTTGTGGCTGAGCGGCCGTTGGTCGAAAAAGATGTCACAGTGAAAAAAACCGTCATCAGTGCTTCGGAAATTCGCTCCGCTCCCGTACGGGACTTGACGGAAATGTTCACGTTACAATCAGGTGTCGTGGCGATTGATTACCAATCGTACGGAATCCCGGGATTTGCCGAGCGCGGTGTCGAGCAGATACACGTGCGCGGTGGTCGATCGGGCGAAATCGGCTATATGTTCGACGGGCTGTACATTAAAAATCCGACCTATGGCGGCAAAGGTATGGGCACCCGACTGAACAAGTACGCTGTGGAGGAAATGGTGACGGAAACCGGCGTGTTTAATGCCGAATATGGCGATGCCTTGTCGAGCATGCAGAACTGGATCACCCGAACCGGTGATTTTGAGCGTTACGAAGGCATTTTCCGCTATCAAACTTCGGAAATTGGCGGTCGACTGGCCAATACCCCGGGCACGTTTTTTTACCCCATGTATCTGGAAGGCTTGAAGGATTTTGCAGGAGCTATTGGTGGTCCAATACCGTTTTTGAAAAACAAGGTTTCCTTTTTTATCTCGGGACAGAGCACGGTTGATAATGGTCGAGTACTCGAATTTGATGACAAAACCTGGGTTGAAGGGCCATTACCGGGCAGCCCGGCGCACCCGGGAAATCCAAATGCCAATTGGCTGCCGCCTCATAATCCAAACGATCCGGATGATCGTTCCGATCCCCTGGACCGCATCGCGGGGTGGGACGCCCTGGGCTATGAAAAAATCTGGGACGTCTTTGGCAAGTTGGCCTGGAAAATCAGTCCGACGATGAAACTGGTTGCCACCGGCTGGGTCGTGGATACCGACATGATGCTCTACGGCAACAGTGGCGAATCCATTATTTTCCGCTATTACCCCGAAGGAAAAAACCATACATTGCTGGACTCGGATCGCCAGTCTCTGGAATGGACGCATCAGGTGTCGAGCAAAACCTTTTACACCATGCGCGTGGCTCGTTTTTTTCAAAAACGTCGCTATCTGGTACAAAACTGGGATCAAGACGGAGATGGCTTTTATGATTGGGTTGAAACACGATTGAGTACAGACCCCTACGATGCCCGACCGAATCCGGATCCCGATACTGAGACGAGAGTGCCCAAAGACACAGACGGTGACGGCTATCCAGATCAATTTGAAAATAATTTGTCACTTATACGCGACGATATTGATCATGAGCCCCTTCCGGATAATGCCTATCAGGATCCGAATATTTATCCTGATCCGAACATCTACCCCATGGGCAATGACTGGCTGGACAGTTGGCAATATAATGGATGGACGGGATATGCACCCTATTATGATTATACAATGGAAGGGTCAGGACGCTATTTTCACGAATCCTGGGCTGAAACCTATGAAGCCAAATTTGATATGACCAGCCAGCTCAATCTTCATCATCAGATGCAAATCGGCCTTGATGCCAAATATCATGATCTCTATTTTGATGAAGTCCAGCTCCCCTGGTTGCAGCAGCCCTATACGGAATTTTATCACAAATACCCCAGCGAATATTCGGCTTATTTGCAGGATAAAATCGAATATCCCTATATGACGATCAATGTCGGATTGCGGTGGGATGCCTATAACTACAACACAGATGCCTGGACAGACCCGAATGACCCGAACAGTGAGCTCATTCGAACAAAGTGGCAACATGACATCAGTCCGCGTATCGGCATATCCCATATCATCACGGATAAATCAACGTTCACTTTTGGCTATGGCATTTTCCATCAGTTGCCTATATACCGTAATATCTACCTGAATAGTGAACGCGATTTGACCACTTTCTCCCCGATTATCGGGAATCCATTGCTGAGTGCACAAAAGTTGACCGCGTATGAATTCGGCTTGCACAACCAGTTAGCCGAAGAATGGGTTTTTAGCGTTGTTGGCTGGATGAAAGAATATAGCGGTTTGAATGCAACCGAACGCGTTCCGGCTTTTCCGTTCAGCTATACAGTGCAAAAAGGTATTGACTATGCGACCGCGCGCGGTTTTGATTTTACGCTTGAAAAAGTGGCCATGCGAACGAACTGGAGCGGACGGCTGATGTACACCTACTCGGTCGCCAAAGCCAATCGCGCTGATCCATGGGAAGGCTATCGAAACACCGACACACCCGAAACGCAACCGAAACGTGAAATCGTAATGTCCTATGATCGTACGCACGACTTTAGCATTATGGCGGGCTATCGGATTCCCAAAGGGGGCGGGTTTGAATTATTTGGTGCCAAGCCGTTCAGTAATTTTTTGACAAATTTGATTTTTGTTGCGCAAAGTGGCGCGCCCTATACTCCAACTATTGAAGGTATTCCGCAGGAGACAAACTCGGAACGTATGCCCTGGATCAATTTTGTGATTTTGAGTGGCCAAAAAATTATTCCGATCAACAGATTTCGACTCAAATTCGGATTGCAAATTAATAATTTGTTCGATCGCAAAAATGTCTATGATGTTTATAATGAAACCGGCAAGCCGGATGATCCCGGACGTCGCGCAAACAATCGTGTCGCTTCCGGTCTGAACTCGGATACGGTGTACGATCAGCCATTCTTTTATGGACCGCGACGCAGTATCCAGTTTTTTACCGAAATTGAATTCTAAAATGTGCACAACATCTATCGTGCTTGAAAAATTACGAGGTTACTGTATGAAGGCGAAATTCTTCATCATGTCATTCATTTTATTATTTATAACTCTTTCCGCCTGGGCTATTGACACCAGGCAGGTCGAGAGTGAACAACCTCAACAATCCGAACCTGGCCTGGCCAAGATTGTATCCGAGGTTGATGAGACGCCGCAAGAAGCCATTGCCCAGCGCGCCAAGGGTTTTTTGCTCAAAGGCGAAGTAAAAACCATGACCGCCAATACTGGCAAAATTGTCGGACACGACTTTTCAAATTGGTCCAATCCGGAAGGATTGTATAAAGGATTTCAATATCTTGCGGCTGTCGGTATGATGGTGGGGGTGAATGGTGCTCGTGACGATTCTCCGCAGGCGCTCAAAGACATGTATCCGTGGTCTTACCGTCCGCATCCACAAAATCCCGACACGTCCTACTGGTGGGGGCCAACTGTTTCAGAGTCGCATTTTGATCGGACGAACAATGTCATCAATGCCGACTGGATGCCGATCTTCAATCACCGTGGTCGCCTGCATTCAGGGTTGGTCACCGCATGGGAAGTACCCGAGTATCAAACATACGCACCGATCAACGATCAAACTCCGGTGTTGGCAACCAGCGACAAGCCGATCACCTGGCCAACCGGATATTATGATGAGTTTGGTGATTGGATCAACAGTCCGCAAGGACCGTACGCAGATTTAACGGACGATGAAAAAGCGATTGTCGACAGTTTGCGCGCCCAGTACAATGAAGATGATGAAATATGGCATATTTGGCCAGGTCCATGGGCTCGCGACCCAAATCCGAACTCCCCGACATTCAACCAGGAAGTGCCAGGCGCCTTCTTTTCCGACGTCGATATTTTTATGGCATTTAACGATCGCTGGGCGATTCGTGATGTTGATTCCAAACAGGGCTACAGCATGGGCGTTGAGGTGCAAACCTCGGGCTTTTCTTATGGCCGTTCTTTTGCCGAGGATATTCTCTTTTTCCCGGTGAAAATTGTCAACAAGAGCAACGAGCTGGGAATCATCGAGCAGAATCGCCGCTTTGTTGAAT
>JAFGKD010000014.1 GCA_016928775.1 Candidatus Zhuqueibacterota bacterium
ATAAACACCTAACCTTTTGTTTCTTAGTGTTTTTGTGGCTTTGTGTGAGCAGTTTGTGAATAATGCAGGCTAAATAACGAAAATAAATTGACTAACATGTCAAAGAATAAATTCTTCAACATCCTGCTCGACAATATGCCGATTCTGTTATTTGTATTTATTTTTCTGACGTTCGGTTTGCTGTCGAATCGTTTTTTGCAGATTGATTCGCTGCTGAATATTGTCAAACAAGCTTCGTATATCGGCATAGTTGCCGTGGGCATGACCTTTGTCCTGTTGACCGCCGGCATCGATCTATCCGTTGGCTCAAACATGTACGTATCTGCTATTGTTGCCGGATTGGCCATTGACAATTATGGCATCTCACCGTGGCTGGCACTTTTTGTTTGTCTTTTTATTGGCTTTCTCTTCGGGTCGATTAATGCATTTTTTATCACCAAAGTCAAGATCGTTCCTTTTATTGTCACGTTGGCAACGATGGTCGCAGGTCGTGGTCTGGGTCTATTGCTGACCAAATCCCGTGCGGTCAATTTCCCTGATGCGGTTATTCACATCGGCTCTATTCAGCTTTTCGGCTTTTTGCCACTACCCATTCTGATATTTGCCATAGTCGTGCTTTTTGCTTATTTATTCCTGAATAATATGCCGCTTGGACGGCAAATGTACGCCGTTGGTCATGATATTCAAGCGGCACAAAAAGCCGGCATTCATACCAGCAAGGTTTTGGCGACAAGCTATATGATCTGCGGCCTCCTTGCCGCATTGGGCGGCTTTATCTCCGTGGCGCAATTAGGTATCGTGAATTCCGGCTTTGGTAAAGGTGATGAATTTGATGCGATAGCAGCCGCCGTGCTTGGCGGTACAAGTTTGTTCGGAGGTGTTGGCTCGGTCTTTCCCGGAACTGTTCTCGGCGCGATTCTCATACAGATGGTATGGAGCGGCCTGGTGTTCACCCAGGTGAATTTGTATTTGCAGCCGCTTGTTTTCGCCGGCATTCTTTTCCTCGCTGTTTTCCTCGATAGCGTGCGTAGCCGGCTTTTGACAAAACGAAAAAAACGACATATTCGAGTTGAAAAATGAAAAAAATGACGCCATCCGAGATGTTGGAAAAAGCCTCGCACGTCATCCAGAAAGAGACGGATGCCTTGCTGCAGTTAAAAAATCAATTGAAAAAAAACGACCTGGCAACAATTGCTGGAATGATGTTCGAATGTCGCGGCCATATTCTGGTGACTGGTGCCGGTACATCCCGAGCCATTGCTCTGCGCTTTGCGCATCTGCTCGCATGCTGCGGCACGCCGGCTCTGCCGATCAACGCTGCCGATGCCCTGCACGGTGGCGCCGGCTCGATCAAAAAAGATGATGTTATTTTTGTCATCTCAAAAGGCGGACAAAGCCGCGAGATCAACCAGTTTGTCGAAATCGCCAAGGGGCGTGGCGCTTTGCTAATCGCCCAGACGGAAAAACCGGATTCACCACTTGGGCAAATGGCAGACGCCATTTATCACATCGTCACACCGCCGGCAGCCGATCCGTACGGCATGATCGCCACCGGCACGTCGTTGGTCAACGCGATTGCAGGCGATATTTTGTGCCAAATCCTGCTCGACATGCGTGACTATAGCAGGGAAGAGTTTGGACTTACGCATCCGGAAGGTGCCGTTGGTGTAAGGTTTGATAATATTAGAGGAAGAAGAAATAAAGAGTAGGTAGTCAATGTCATTAAGACTTGCAGAATACGGTCTATCCTTAACTTGCTACCTACAACTTACTACTTCATGGGAGTACGAAATGTTAGCCGCATTCTACACCGAGCCGCGAAAAATTGAGATTCGCACTATCAGTCAGCCCGTAACGCCGGATGACGGACTCATGATCAAAGTCAAAGCCTGTGCCGTGTGCGGATCAGATGTGCGCCGTTGGCGCGAAGGTCCTCCATCGCACGAACCGCTCATCCCCGGACACGAAATCGCCGGTCAGGTGGTCGAGGTTGGCAGGTATATAAAAGCATATAAAGTGGGCGATCGCCTGGCCATCGGGCCGGATGTGCACTGCGGGTCCTGCTTTTTCTGTCAACGCGGACTGGTCAACCTGTGCGATCAGCTCGTTCTTTACGGTATCACTCCCGGTTTTCACGGTGGTTTTGCCGAATTTATGGTGCTGCCGAACGATCTGCAAAAACGCGGCATCATTCATCACATCCCGGACGGTTTGTCGTTTCAGGCGGCAGCGCTCGCCGAACCGTGTAGTTCGGTGATTGCCTGCCATCAGGTGAATGGCACCACACTGGGCGAGACCGTCGTCGTACAAGGCGCCGGTCCCATTGGCTGTCTGCACACGATTTTTGCGCAAGCCCACGGTGCTCGGGTGATCGTCTCCGAACCTAATCCCGACCGGCGGCACATGATCACACAGTTTAATCCCATGGCAATAGTTGATCCAATCAATCAGGATATGCCGGCCATTGTCAGACAATACACCAAAAATGTCGGCGCTGATAAAGTCATTTGCGCCAATCCGGTTGCCGCAACCCAGCAGCAGGCAATCGATGTTGTTCGTAAAGGCGGCAAAGTGATACTGTTTGGCGGTTTGCCCAAAGCAAATCCATGGACGACATTGGATGCCAATAAGATTCATTACGGACAAATTGAGGTGATTGGTTCCTTCTCATATCATCCAATCCATCACGCCTTGGCCCTCGATTATTTGGCTCGCGCGATTTTCCCGGCTGACAAAATCATCACGGCGGAATTCGGCCTGCACGAGACGCAAAAGGCTTTTGAATTGGCAGATAGTGGCCAGGCCATAAAAGTGATCGTCACCATGGCTTAAAGAACTCAGATGAATATGAAAGAATACAATGATTGGACTCAATAAAGAACTCGAACAACGAAAAGATAATCCGGTCAAGGTAGGTCTCGTCGGCTGCGGCCAAATGGGGATCGACGTTGTTGCAACAACCAGCAAAATGAACGGCTTGAAGATATGTATTGTCGCTGATATCGATCAACAGCGCGCCAGGTCCGCTTATCAACTTGGCCGGATTGAAGGAGTTGTTGTCAAGGCGGATACCGCCGCTGAGGCTGATCAAGCTGTCGCCGATGGTAAACTGGTTTACACCACCGATTATCGCGTCGTGACCGACATGCAAAGCCTGAATGTGATGTTGGAAGCCACTGGTGTTCCCGAAATCGGCGCTCGCGCGGCTCTTCGATCCGCACAGCATGGTCAGCATTTAGCGATGATGAACGTTGAAACCGACATCACGGTTGGACCCCTGCTTAACTGGTACGCTAAAAAGAAAGGTGTGCTTTATGCCATGGCCGCCGGCGATGAGCCGGCAGCATGCAAAGAACTCTACGATTTCGCCATATCGTGCGGCTTTACCATCGTTGCTGCCGGCAAAGGTAAAAATAATCCGCTCGATCGATATGCCAAACCAACCGACGACAATTGGGCCAGAGAAGCAGCACGCCGGGGACTTGGTCCCAATATGCTCATCGAATTTATCGACGGTTCAAAGACCATGATCGAGATGGCCTGCACATCCAACGCCACCGGCCTGGTGCCGGATGTCCGAGGCATGCACGGGCCAGTGACGCATCGCGAGATTCTCAATAAAACTTTTGCCCTCAAAGAACATGGCGGGATCATCAACAAAATCGGCGTGGTGGATTACGGCATTGGCGGTGTACATCCGGGTGTCTTTATAATTGTCACTACCGACCATCCGCGCTTGCATCAAGCATTGGTTTATCGGGATATGGGTAATGGACCATATTACACGTTGTTTCGGCCATATCATTTGTGCAGTATCGAAGTGCCGCTCACCTGCGCAATGTTGGCCATCCGCACGCAAGCAAATATGGAGCCACTTGATCGACTCGTATCCGAGGTTTTTGCCGTGGCCAAACAGGATTTAAAACCCGGCGACCAGCTCGACGGTATCGGTGGCTCCACATTCTATAGTCTGATTGATACCTACGAATGTGCAAAAAATGAACGTTTGCTACCCATAGGCCTGGCAAAACATGCCAGGCTGATCAGAGCCGTTCGCAAGGACACACCCATCACCTATGATGATGTAACATTGTACGAGCCGTCGACCGTGCTTGACTTGCGTCGCTTGCAGGATCAATGGATTTCGGGTGACATCGATGGAGGCGACCTTGTTTTTACAATTGATCGTTTGCTGACAAATTGAGAAAGGACAACTATGAAAAACATAATTCTCGTAATGTCTGTGCTCTTCTGCATCTGCCTGTCTCTGCATGCTCAACCACAAAGACTCAAAATAAGCCAGGATCAGCGGCATATTGTCTATGAAGATAACAGACCATTCTTCTGGCTCGGCGATACGGCCTGGGAGCTGTTTCACCGTACAACCCAGCAAGAAGCGGATTTGTATCTGGAAAATCGTGCAGCAAAAGGATTCACTGTCATTCAGGCGGTTGTTCTGGCCGAGCTGGACGGCTTGAATGATCCGAGCTCGAATGGGACAAAGCCACTGCTCGATAACGATCCTGCTCGTCCCAATGAAAAATATTTTGAGCACGTCGATTACATTGTCAACAAGGTGCAAGAACTCGGTCTATTTATCGGCATGCTGCCAACGTGGGGTGATAAATGGAACAAGCAGTGGGGGGTGGGACCGGACGTTTTTACGCCCGAGAATGCCTACCAATATGGCGCCTTTTTAGGCGCACGATACAAGGAAAACAACATCATCTGGATTCTCGGCGGTGACCGCAAACCGGACGATGCGGAAGACCTGGCGATCATCCGCGCCATGGCGAAAGGTTTGCAAGACCAGCACTACGGCACCCAACTGATGACTTTTCATCCGATGGGCGGTTGGTCCTCTTCCGAGTGGTTTCACCAGGATGACTGGCTCGACATCAACATGTTCCAGTCCGGCCACGGCGAGCTGAACAATCAAAATTATCGTCGAACGGCACACGACTATAATTTATCGCCGATAAAACCGGCTTTGGATGGTGAACCGTGTTACGAGGATCACCCGATCAACTGGCGCAAAGCGAATGGCTGGTTCGATGAATTTGATAGTCGCCGCGCCGGCTACTGGTCTATGCTGGAAGGCGCTTGCGGTCATACCTATGGCAATCACAATATTTGGCAAATGTGGCTGCCCGGCCGGCAGCCGATTTCCCAGGCGCGCACGCCGTGGAAGCTGTCGCTGGACTATCCCGGCGCATTTCAAGCCGGCTATATGCGAAAGCTTTTTGAATCCCGGCCATGGCAATTGCTGCAACCGGCATCCAATATCATCCAAGATGGCCCCAATACCGCCGGCAAAGAGTGTCGTGCGGCTGTCGCTGCGGATGGCAGCTTTCTTTTTGTGTACACGCCTTATGGCACCTCCTTTCGCATCAGCACGGACAAACTTTACGCTGTAAAATTGCAGGCATGGTGGTTCGACACCAGCACCGGAACATCCATTGACATCGGTGAGCTGAATAAAGAAGACGAAATGACCTTTGATCCTCCGGCAGATGAAAAACGCGGCAATGATTGGCTCCTGGTACTGGAGGATGCCGATAAAGCTTGGAAAAAACCTGGCGAATGACGCAAATACACCATATTTTATCGTCGGAATAATTCTTTAGTATAGAGATATATAAAATTGGCGCGACCTTCGACCATAGCCATATTTTGAGCCACTGATGCATATAGTTGACTGTAATTTTTGAACATTGGAATTTGTTGTTTATTTGTGATTTGGTGCTTGTTTTTTGGCATTTCCTAAATTTCGTTTTCGAAATACAGGATGAATGATATTATCCGTGTTTCATCCGTGGCTAAAAATTAATTATGCTAAAAAAGAGGTCCATCATGGCTGAAAAACTCAAAAACATGTTCTTTACGCCGGGATCGATCGAAAAATTTGCCCACGCGATAAAAGAGCAATACGCAGATTTTGATGTGGCTTTATTTAAAAAACTTGTCTTTGACGACCAGTGGGAGACTCTCGAGCTCAAGGAGCGCATGCGACACACCACATGTTGTTTGCAACAGACGCTGCCAAAAGATTATGCACAAGCCATCGACATTTTGAAAAAGGGTGCGCCGGCAGTGCACGGCTTTGAAGCCATGACGCTGCATGATTATGTTGAAATGTACGGCCAGGACAATTGGAACGTGTCGCTGCCGGCAATTCGCTATTTTAATCAATTCGCTTCCGGTGAATTTGCGATTCGGCCATTTCTGGATCAAAATCCGCAACGCGGTATGGAATTTATGTTGAGCTGTGCGGAGGATAGCAGCGAAAAAATCCGTCGTTTTGCCAGCGAAGGGTGTCGGCCGCGTCTGCCCTGGGCTATGGCATTGCCTAAATTCAAAAAAGATCCATCGCTCATTTTCCCCGTTCTGGAAAAATTAAAAGACGATGATTCTGATTTCGTCCGCAATAGCGTTGCCAACAATCTGAATGATATCTCCAAAGATCATCCGGATATGGTGCTGCACCTCTGTGAAACATGGCACGGTATCTCTCCTCAGACGGACTGGATCATCAAACAAGCCTGCCGGTCTCTGCTGAAAGCAGGTGACAAACGCGCCATGCGTCTGTTTGGTTTTGGTGATCCCGACAATTTGTCCGTCGAAAACCTCGCTTTTACCAAAACGTCTTTGTCTATTGGTCAAGACCAATACTTTAGCTTCAACCTCAATGTTCAAGAAGACACAGAATGTAAGATAAGACTCGAATACGCTGTCTTTTATGTCAAAGCGAACAAAGTCTCAAAAAAGATTTTTCAGATTTCTGAAAACAGCTATAGTCCCGGGATTTATTCTTTTAAGCGCAAACAGACTTTCGAAGATATGTCAACGCGCAAGCATTATCCTGGAACGCATGCGATCGCCATTATCGTCAACGGCGAAGAAAAGGCGAGAGGCGAATTTAAAGTGACTGCTTGTTCGCCCTGATATTGATGTAAATCGGCAACGTTAAATGTCGGATCGAGATTAACCAAAAATCGAGCCGCGATCAAGTCGCGGCTCGATACAGGCTATCGCAGAAGCGTCATTTTGCGCGTCAATTTCTGATCAGCCGTTTGTAGTTGATAGAGGTAGATCCCACTGCTGAGCTGCGAAGCGTCAAAGGTGATTGAATGTCCTCCGGCAACCTGGGATTCATCGATCAGCGTCGCAATTTCACGACCATCAAGGGAATAGACGGTGAGCAGAACATGTCCCATCTTATTGAGGGAGTACGAGATGGTTGTTAAGGGATTGAATGGATTCGGATAATTTTGCGCTAATATAAACGAGTTCGGCTTTGCTATCCTGTTTTCAACCGCTGTCGGTACGCTTTGTGCGCTCCACAGCACACTGCCGTATTCGTCATTGGTTTTGACAAAAAGACCCTGTGCCCATTGGTTGACTGATTCATGAACATCAAAATCGCGATCAAGAGCACAAATCGTGAACATCCCTAACATATCATCCGAAATGACATCGTACTTGAGAAATGCCATTTCCAGCGTTTCTTTATAGCCGCTTGCTGTTTCACCCTGAGTGCCGCGTATCGCTTTGCCGTCGGTTGACGTAACACCCGAGGAGCAATCTCCATCCGCAAGTTCCAGTTGTTCCGGGGGATTTTGATAGGTAGTCGACCACCAATGATAGACTTCGAGCCCATCCACAAGACAAACGCCAATTTCCGCACCCGGGGATTCTTCCTCAAAATCAAATGGGTAGCGCGTATCGACGATGAGCTGGTAAGCATCATTTTGCCAAATATTGCCGTCATCGATATCTGTGCCTTCTACCCAACTGTTTTCATCATCATAGCGCAAAAGAGCGACATAGATGTTATCATCATCATGAATCATTTTGAACCAGGTGGTCATATCTTCCCAGTCATACCAGTTGGTTGGCGTATAATCCTCACTCCACAAAGAGCCCTCTGCGCTTGTCGGGATATCACGATTAAATTCCATGAGCGTCCAGGGGATAGCCACCCAGGCTGAATCACTGAGGTCGCCATCCACCGTCACAGTCCCTTTATAAGCGGTGTATTCGTGGATGACTTCATTTGGATCGGCTACATCAACTGGAGCATCACCCCGCACTTGTTCTGTACCAAAAGGAAATGGGCCAAGCTGCAAAGTTGGCGGGAATTCCGGTTCCAGGTATTGCGCCAAAAGTGCCAAAGGAATAAAAAGAACCAGGACAAGCACTTTGATCTTTAGCATTTTATGCATTTTTGCCTCCGATAGTTGTTCATAAAACACAAATTGATCCAGTGATTTAGATGAGAAATATTTCTATCGTTTTAGCCTCCTTTCATTGTTTTGACGATTCATAATGTGTTGTGGAGAAAAAGATCAGCAGCAGTGGAAGACATTGAAATATAAAATGCTGACATCACTCATGCAACACATTTTTGTCAGAAAAAGAAAAAGCATCAATTTATTTATCACAGGCGGGCAGCCCGATTACCACCAGTACTATGTCGTAAAATAGCCACTTTGAAAGGCTCCAACTGTATTAATTATGCGAGCCGTCACTGTTGCGATAAGCGGCATCCCTTCATTACTCTTCGTTACTGTTTCAGACCGGATAAATCAAACTCGAGCTTTGTGTTATTTTTGATCAACTCTTCCCATGTGACTGTTCTGTGCTCATAGGCAGCCGTGCGACCCATAACGGTGATCAGGTTACTTTGCACACTGGGTTCAACAGTGGGATTAGCATAATTGCCATTTTGTATATCCTTATAAAAAGTCTCAATATTCGCCCTGGCGCCCTGCGGATACAAATCGCTGGTATCGCCGCCTTTGTAGAAATTTTCTCCGCGGATGAGAACCCGACCGCCATACTCGGTTTCGAGCACACCTTTTGAACCGAACATGCGGTTGCGAATGCCCTCGGGTTGGGTGCCATGGCCATTAAACTGTTTTGAGCTGAACGTAATACCAATGTTGTTCGGGTATTCGTACACGAGTGAGAAATAATCATGGCAATATTTTTTATCGCGAACCAAATGTCCGCACGTGCCGGTGGCTTTGAGCGGATTCTCTTGCATGATCCATGACATCACGTCGAGAGTATGGATATTTTGTTCGGTGATGATGTCGCCAGAGAGCTCGCGACTCAAGCCCCAGGCGCGCAGCCAATCTTCCTTGGTGGGATTCTCCTTATCGACATAGGGATGCATGCGCTGGAATGGCGTATCAGCATGATAGATCGCTTCGCCAAAGGCAAATGTGCCGATGCCGCCATTATGGACTTGATGCAGCGCTTGAATAAAAAAGCCATTGGCGCGCGTCTGGAAATCTATCAGGAAACAAAGGTTTTTTGTTGTTGCGTTTTGGCCGCTCTCTCTTATGGTTTGACAGCCAGGACCATCGATCGCAATGGGTTTGGCAAGATAAACGTGCAGGCCGGCGGCTACAGCATCCGCCGCTTGCTGCGGGTGAAAGTACGGCGGGCTTTCAATAGCGACAGCGTCGATACCGGCTTTCAGCAATGCTCGATAGCCATACAAACCGGTAAAACGACGTTCTTTGGCTATTCCAAACTTGTCGCCAAATTCATCGACGCGATCCTGAAAATAATCATGACCGGCAGACAATTCATAGCCGCCATGTTTTTTAAATAAATCCATAATCCATTGCCCACGGCCACCGCAACCGATGAGCCCCAGCTTTATTTTGGAGTTGGCAGCTGACCCGCGCACCAATTGTGGATTCATAATGGTAAACGTTGCCGCAGTGGCGCTGGCACTGGCGATGAATTTTCTTCTGCTGACTTTTTTCATGGTTTACTTTCTCCCTTGATTTTATTGACCTTTGAATAGCCTCTTCCCTGTGCAGTGGTCTTGCAGTTTTAGTCAGTCGACTATTCTTTGCATCTGGATCATTTTTACAGTCATTGAATACGATTGACCGTAATTTAGAACCAATATGATTAAAAACAACTCTTTTATAAGTTTTTCGCCAACAGCAGAATCATATAAACCAAGAAATGGACTTTGAGAATCGATTTTATTAATGGTCTCTAATATTTTATCGTCGGATGAGATCCTGACGGTGGGATCGTCAACAAGATGAAATTGATACCCTCAACCACCCTATAAAAAAAGCCCTCAACCGAGGGCTTTTAAATTATTATTTTCCACGTGCCGAGGGCGGGAATCGAACCCGCATGTTCTTGCGAACGCTGGATTTTGAGTCCAGTGCGTCTACCAATTTCACCACCTCGGCATTTGTTTTTGCGACACAAAATATAAATAAATCACTTTCGAATGTCAAGCTAAAGTTACATATCTGGGTGAAACATCAGTCACGCGTATAGCACTCTTGCTAGCAGATACTGGATTGCCCCTATCAGTTATTTTCGATCATCTCTTTGAGAATTTTCATGTCCATTTCCAACTTTTTCAGGCGCTTATGGAGATAGTCATTGGTTATTTTTATTTGCTGCTCATTCGGAGAAAACGACTCTGACGATATACTGCTTTCACTGAGAGTGTTACGCGGTGTTGAAGCTAACGTCACATTTATGGGGAAAATTTGATCTCCTCGCAAAATTTGCATTGAGACAATATCACCTGCGGAATGCGAACTAATGATTTGAAACAGGTCCGCGGCAGTGGCAACTTTGCGGCTATCTGTGCTCAAAACAATGTCACCGGTTTTCATACCGGATTGCGCCGCCGGACTCCCTTCAATAACTTGCTTGATATGCGCACCACCCATTTGGCTCGGCCAGGTATCAACCGACACACCAAAATAAACACTTTTTTTGTTCGCTAGCTTTAGGATCCCGTTTTTCACAGCAATAATATCTCGTATAGGATTGACAAGAACGGTCTCATTCGCCAGCAGGTCAGAAGAGTAGGGCAGCTCATCCGGGAAAAAATTAATTTCCACAGCAACGAGACCGATCAATTGCCCGCTAAAATTAAAAACTGCACCACTGCTCGCACCGGCGGGCAAATCGGCTGACAGCTGTATCATGCCGTCACTGCGGGTGCAATTCACGATGCCAAAGCTGACAGCCGGCATGATTCCAAGTGAATTGCTTAAAATAAGCACTGGCTCACCCGGGGCGATGCCCCGAGGATCGGCTAATATCTGTGGCTGAAAATCATCGCTAATACTTTTTTCAACTCTGAGAACTGAGAGACCGAGATCATCATCAGAACCGACAACTGTTCCGTTTGCCTCTGTTTGATCGTGGAATCGAATGGTAATGTGATCACTCCCGTTGACGATTTTTTGTTTGGCAATGATATGATTGGAACCAAGTATAATGCCAGCGCCTGAATTGATCATTTCAATCGCCGGCTCAGATCCCTGGTGTTGCCCGACTCCCATATGTGCTTCAATGGAAACCGCCGATTTTTCGACATCCTTGACGAGTTGGATGAATTCCTGGCGAAATGCATTGAGAGCGGATGTACTTTCAATCGCGAAAAGCTGGGTGCTGCACCATATTCTGAAAAAAATGGATGCATAAATGGCAAGGGAAAAAATATTCTGCATAAATCTCATACAACACCGGACAACTTAGAAAATAAATTCAGCATTTTTTATTTTCTGCTGTTCAATTTGTTTTTTTCTCAAAGTAAGCAGACCATCATTCTGCGGCGCTTCCTTAAGATTTGGTAATTTGTCCTCTGAGATCGGTTCAGGAGATGTGAGCAAGGTGTTTTTGAATTCTTGCATTGTCTCGGCATAATCCAGCTTTGTATAATTCATCACCTTATAGGTGTTTTTTACCGTATCCATCCCGACAAATATCATATAACCAGGATCAACGTGGTTCATTTCGCCTTGCAAAACTTTTTGAACAGCAATCTGATTGGTATCCGAGCCATTTTCAAGTGTCGAGTACGACATACGTTGTAGAAAAGCGCCAAAAAAGATCAGGACGACAGTGGCGACAGCGTATGCCGGAATTTTCCAATTCAGTTCAAAAAACGGAAATGACCATCGGCGTGTTTGCTGGGCACGGATTTCCTGACGTAGTCGGGAATACAAAACCGTATCAAAGGACGCGGATGTCTTGACACGTGGCAAAGCAGCAAGGACCTGTTTCATATGCAATAAATCATCGACTTTGGCTTTACATGCAGGGCAGTTTTTCAGATGGTTTTGTAAAGAGTGCTTGATCTCTTCCTCGAGTACGTTATCTAAATAATCGGAAAATAATTTACCATGATAGTCGCATTCTTTCATCTATTTTCCTCCTCGGCTAAAAAGCCGGCAACTTTATATCCTTGAGCTTTGACTGCAATTTGAGTCGAGCACGGTTGACTCGCGATTTCACTGTACCCAGTGGAATGTGTAGTATAGAACCTATCTCCTCATAAGAAAGTTCCTGAATATCTCGAAGAACGATCACCTGTTTAAAGCGAGGCGGTAACTCATTTATCGCTTTTTGAATGATCTTTTCAGTGAGTGCTGTGTTGGCGTCTTGATCGGTACTGGCAACTTGATCTTCAATTTCGTACTCTTTATCATCAAATCCGATATCCGAGATGGAGACGACTTTTCGTCTTTTCCGCTTCCGCAGCTCGGTTTTGGCCAAGTTACCAGCAATAGTATAAATCCAGGTGGAGAATTTGGCAATCTGGCGATAGGCATGTTTATTTCGATAGAGACGTAAAAACGTCTCCTGAACAATATCTTCAGCTTCTTCAATATTGCCAAGGAACCGATAGGCAAAATTTAATAGCTGATCTTTATACCGATATACAATGATTTCATATGCGGCATAATCATCGTTCTGAAATCGCTGTATGAGTTCTTCGTCAGTTAGCTCAGACTTTAGCTTATCTTTGCGCATGCCTTTTTAATGTGAACCTAGTTCAAAAATTAAAGTTCCACTTTTTATGTAAAAACATCAAATTGTTGAATATATTTCAAATAAAAGCGATTCTATAACTAATTTTGGCTTTTGATAACTCGTCTTTAAATGCTGGTCCGCTGAAAGCAATAATTGAAATATACCTTGCAATTGATCACGTCGATATTTTTGCGCTTGTTGAATATACTTGTCAACAAAATATTGGTTGATGCGTAATTCCTTTGCGATGTCACTTTTCGACGATCTTTTTGACAGCAATTCTTTTGCTTTCACAATAATCGTGAAATGGCGGCTCAACATGACCAGCAAACCGACCGGCGATTCTCCCAATTCGAGCAGGCGGTTCAAAATACGCAGGCTTTTTTCAAGGTGCTTGCCTGCAACCGCATCACAAAATTCAAATACGTTGTAATCTTTTGTTGATCCAACCACAGCTTCGACATCGCGGATTGTTATCTCTTTGGCTCCTGTTAATAATTCGATTTTATCAATTTCCGAACTGAGGCGCCTGAGCGAATTGCCTACATTGATTTGCAATAAACTGGCGGCCTCTTCAGAAATGCTGTAGCCGCGGTCTTTTACGTGTGATTTAATCCATCCCAAAACCTGGTTGTCATAAAGGCGCCTGGCTTCAATCACCTTACAAAGCTCTTTTAATTTTTTGATCGTCGCACTATTACCAAGCTTGGCACTGGTGAGACAGAGACAGGTCGATTTTGACGGTTTTTCAGCATATTTCACTAACAGCTGCAGACTTTTTTCGTTGAGAAGCGTAATATCTTTGACGATAACAAGACGCCGTTCCGCCATCATTGGGAAAGACATTGCTGCATTGATGATGGCGGCACCATCCGTTTCGTTGCCATAAAGAACATCCAGATTAAAGTCTTCATCGCCGGGTTGCAGGACAGCTTTGCGCAGGGCGTCAACCAACTGCTTGACGAGAAAATCCTCTTCACCATAAAAAAGATAAAGCTGAGAAATTTTGTCTGCTTTCAGGTCAGCATAAAATTGCGTGAGTGTGTATTTCGGCTGTGGTTGCTTCAAATACCTGCCCAATCCTTATTTGATAAAAATTAATCCGAGTACTCCAATGATCAGGCAATATGGCGCAAACCAGTAGAGTTTGCCCCGGCCAACGATAGCGATCAATGACTCAATCGCCACGAATCCCGAAACATAGGCGGCAATCATGCCGGCGGCGAGAACCATAAGCATATCACTACCTATACCGGATACAGAGATTTCGATTGCTTTGATCATTGTCGCACCTAAAATCGCTGGTATAGCGAGAAGAAATGAAAACCGTGCTGCTTCCTTGCCACTGATGTTTTGATAGAGTCCTGCACTGATAGTTGAACCTGACCGGGAAATCCCTGGCAATATCGCGCACGCCTGGGCAATGCCGATGATCAATGTATTGCGAAGACTCAAGGGCGCAGTGCCTTTTTTAGCAAAGAGAGTCAGAAACAAAATGACCGCCGTGATGATGAGCATACTGCATGCAAAACGCGGGCTATGAAAAGCGGTTTCGATCTTGTCTTCGAAAGTAAGCCCAATCACTGCTGCGGGTATAGTGGCAATGATAATATAGACAAGCAAGCGAAAATCCAAGCTTTTTCGATAATAATTGTCGAGGCCGGCTGAAAAGACTTTGGGCGAAAAGAGTTTAAAAAATGCCATGATCAAATTAAAAATCTCTTTGCGAAAAATAGTCAGAACAGCGAGTAATGTACCGAAATGCACAAAAACTTCAAACTCAATGCCTTGTTCCTGCAAACCCAGGAAATGTTTGCCCAGTACCAAATGTCCCGAACTGCTGACCGGCAAAAATTCTGTCAAGCCCTGCACGATGCCAAGAATCACTGCTTTTCCAATATCCATCCCTGTCTCCTTGTCCGTAAAGTCCACTTCCAACCATTTGCATTTCAGAGGCAAAAGCGCATAACGTGGATGACTATATCAAATTATATTTTATTCCAAGCCACCCGCCAAAATAATCCGCTACGCCGGCTAATGCATATTTTAATTCGATAAAGCCGTTCAATCGAGTGTTCAGGGGCAGATCCAGTCCCACGACGGCATGCAAAGACAGATCGAATTCATACTCGTCTGAGCGAGTTGGTGAATTGGCAGACGAAATGCTCGATTTATTTAAATGCATGCCGAGACCACCGCCCACATAAGGAACAGCTTTAGAGTTATTAAGGTTAAATGGCTTTACTGCGGAAAGTCCCAGTGCAAAAAGCATCCAATTGTGCTGCTCACTCTCATTTTTGTCGAATTGTTGTCGCCAGAAATCGAGATAAGGGCGCAGGATCAGCTTTGGTTTAAGGTTATCAATCGAGGCATTCAAGCCGACCGAGAGAGAATTATCCCGAGTGAGCGAAGTTTTGACTGATCCAAAATGGCCACCCATTGCTGTGATACCAGGAAACGCCGAAAAAAGCGGCATGCTCACTGCTAAAAACATCAGGAAAATCTTGACGGTGCTTTGCATGGTCACCCTAATCCGCTTCATTCATTCTATTAATCAGACCATCCTGAAATTGGAGAATATTGACATAACTATTCACACGCCGCTCATTGTTAAGGGATATTTGAGTTCCCAATCCCGGAAATCCTTTTACGGTTTTGAAATATTCAGCAATATCTTTGCCCGTCATATTGCCGGCATCAACTGCTTCGATGATTAGATTCATGACATTATAACCATACAAAGCCATAACACCTGGAGATGTTGCCGTGCTGATACGAAAATCTCGAGTGAAATTGATATAATCGATATCGGTTTCAGAAATATAAAAGCCGGCGACAAAAACGAGGCCGTTGACATAGCGTTGTTGTTGTCGCAGCAATTCGGGATTATTCCAGGTATCTCCGCCCAACAAACGCGATTTTATGTTAAAGAGAGCAAACTGGGAAGCAATATAGGGAATATCTTCCTCATAAGCTGGAACAAAAAATCCGTCAATGGTTCGAAGAGAGATGTCGGTATATTTGGCCAGACTTTCGTTACGCTCGGAATTTCGGCGTGCGTATCGATCGAACTTTGTATACATAGAATCCACCTGGGCGATGTCACCCTCTTTTCCCAGCGTTCGCAACGAATCGCGAAAAGTCAAGCGAAAGCCGGCTTGTCGGATGGCTTCAAGTTGACCAGAAAAATCAGTGGTTCCAGGATAATACCACTGTTGTGAAATGATTTTACCGCCGAGTTGGTCTACTCTATTGGCAAAGGCATCGGCGATCGCGTTACCGCTTTCATCGGCGGGTGACAGCGTGGCAAAAGTGCGCATATTTAGTGTGCTTATCGCATAATCGGCAAGCGCGGAACCGCGCTTTTCGATATCATTATTGAACTGAAATACATCGTCGCTTATTTGTGTCAAGTTGTTCTCTGTTGACACTGGAATAACCACTGGAATGTTGCTTGACTTGAGCAAGCCGGCAGTAACAGCGGCTTTTTGACCCTCGAGCTCACTTATCACTAACGCAACATCCGAGTCTGTCAATGCAAAGGTCGAGTTGATTGTTTCAACGATGTCACCACGGGTGTCCTTGACAACCAGGGTGATTTTCGCTCCACCAGTCGAACTTTTTTCCAAAGCAAATGCACAGCCACGCAAAAAGTCTTGCGCCTCTTCAGAAAAATAGCCGGACACCGGCTGCAGGATGCCGATCCGGACCTGCGGGACCACGTTTTGCATCTCTTTTTTAACGAGTTGCTCAGCAATCGTGGCATAGCGCGCCGATGGTTTGCTTGCAAGAAATTCCTCCAGAATCTGATTTGCTGACGCCATTTCCCCCTTTTTATATTTTAGATGCGCTCGCCAGATTGTTAAAATAGGTCTTGCTTTGTCCCAGGGATAGCTTTGCACCAAATCGTCGATCTTTCTCAAGCTGACAGAGTGATCAACCATCGTTGTTGCAGCAGACTCGGCTAATCGACTTAATTCTGCAGAGCTTGAAAATTCAAGCGCGTAGACAAAATCATCCAACGCATTATTAAAGTCACGCTTGTGAACATAAGCGCTGGCCCGGACATAAAAAGCGTGCGCCACGTATCGGCTTGCCGGGTAAGCTTCGATCAGGGTGCCGGCAGCCTCTATCGTCTTTTCGTATTCCTTGAGATGAAGAAACGATTTGGCTAACAAAAGTACAGCTATTGTTTCGCGTGGATTATTCTTTTTAATCGCCGACAATTCCTGAAAGTTTGTTTTTGCTTGCTCGTAATCACCATTCCGGTAAAGTATGAGCCCCCGGCTAAAGAGCTCTTCCGGAGTGCTGTTTTGGCCAAATATCACGAGTGGCAAGACAAAAAGCAAAAGTAACCACATTTTTTGCATTTTTTTCAACGAGATTATCCTCCGTTTTTATTCGACAGTGACGCTCTTGGCCAAGTTTCGGGGCTGATCCACATCGCACCCCCGCAACACAGCAATATGATAGGCCAATAACTGCAGAGGGATTATGGTCACTAAAGGATTCAGTATTTCTATGGTCTGCGGCACATAAATGACCCGATCAACATGGCTGGCAATTTTTTCATCTCCTTCCGACGCAATGGCGATCACCCGGCCCTTGCGCGCTCGCACCTCCTCGATATTGCTGAGCACTTTGTCGTAAATTGAATCTTTTGTGGCAATAAAGACGACCGGCATATTTTTATCAATGAGTGCAATGGGACCATGTTTCATTTCGGCAGCCGGATAGCCTTCGGCGTGAATGTAGGATATCTCTTTGAGCTTGAGAGCACCCTCAAGAGCAACCGGAAAATTATAGCCGCGTCCAAGATACAAAAAATTGCGCGCAGATTTAAATTCGTCGGCAATATCCTTTACTACATCATTTGATGCGAGCGCTTGCGTCATTTTATCCGGAAGGTCAGCCAATGACCGGGCAATTTCTTTACCTTTTGGATGCGAAAGCGAGCGCATGCGCGCTAACAGGAGGGTCATGAGTGCGAGTACCACAACTTGCGAGGTGAAGGCTTTGGTCGAGGCCACGCCTATTTCCGGGCCGGCGTGAAGGTAGACACCCGCATCCGTCTCCCGGGCAATCGTTGAGCCAACGACGTTGCAAATGCCAAATACTTTGCTACCCTTGCGTTTGGCTTCGCGAATCGCGGCAAGCGTGTCCGCTGTTTCACCCGACTGACTGATGGCAATGACCACCGAGTCCCGGCTTAAAACCGGATCGCGGTAGCGAAATTCCGAGGCATACTCCACTTCCACAGGGATATTGAGAAATTCCTCCAGCATATACTCGCCAATCAAAGCCGCATGCCATGATGTGCCGCACGCTGTGATGACCACACGATTGGCGTGCAGCAAGGATTGAAATTCATATTGGATGCCGCCGAGTTTTGCCGTGCCTTCATCCAAAAGCAGACGCCCGCGCATGCTGTCACGGATCGTTTGCGGTTGTTCCATGATTTCCTTGAGCATATAATGCGGATAGCCGCCTTTTTCGATGGCCATCAGGTCGGTATCAATACATTCAACATGCGGACGAACGGTTTTATTGTCTATTGTTTTGATGATGATATTGTTGGCGCTCACAAGGGCGACTTCCCCGTCTTCGAGATAGGTGACATCAGTTGTGTGGCCTACCAATGGAGCGGCATCCGAGGCGATAAAATATTCCCCATCGCCATGGCCGACGACGAGCGGACTACCTTTGCGCGCAGCAATCAAGTAACCGGGTTCATCCTGATACATAACAACCAGGCCATAGGTGCCCTCCACACGCGACAACCCTTGACGTATCGCTTCAAAAAAATGACACCCATTATTCAGACAATCAATGAAGAGATGTGCAAGCGTTTCCGTGTCTGTTTCGGTGCGAAATTCATATCCTTTGGCCTGGAGCTCGTTGCGCAGCACTTCATAATTTTCAATGATACCGTTGTGTACAAGCGCGATTTTGCCGTCCACATCTGAATGTGGATGGGCGTTCGCGCGATTGGGCTCACCATGCGTCGCCCAGCGCGTGTGCGCAATACCTACGGTGGATTCTAACTCATCTTCGTTTATCGAATTTTCAAGATTTACTATTTTGCCGACCTGTTTTTCTATGACAATACGCCCATTCACTCGAACGGCCAATCCGGCAGAATCATAACCTCTATACTCCAGACGCTTGAGCCCGTTCAGCAGGATGGGCACGACCTTTTGTTTGCCAATATAACCGACAATACCGCACATATAATTTCTACTCCCATTCAATGGTGCCCGGTGGTTTGGAGCTAATGTCGTAAACCACACGGTTCACACCTTTGATTTCATTGATGATTCGGTTCGAGATGTGGGCCAATACATCATTGGGGATGATCGCCCAGTCAGCGGTCATACCGTCCATACTGGTTACTGCTCGCAGGGCTACGACATTTTCGTAGGTGCGTTCATCGCCCATAACACCGACGGTCTGGACAGGAAGCAGCACTGCGAAAGCTTGCCAGATATGATGATAAAGACTGTGCTTGTGCAGTTCTTCGATAAATATTTTGTCAGCCGGTCGAAGAATATCGAGTCGCTCGGCAGTGACATCCCCCAGAATTCGCACTGCAAGGCCGGGGCCAGGGAACGGATGACGCTCCAAAATGAGCGGCGGTACCCCAATTTCCGCACCAACTCGGCGGACTTCATCTTTGAAAAGCTCGCGTAACGGCTCGATCAGCTCGAGGCCCATTTTGTCCGGCAATCCACCGACATTGTGATGTGATTTGATTGTCGCGGACGGTCCGCGAACTGATACACTCTCAATGACATCCGGGTAAAGTGTGCCCTGGACGAGATAATCAATATCACCAATTTGTGATGCTTGTTCTTCAAAAATCCGGATAAACTCTTCACCAATAATTTTACGCTTTTTCTCCGGATCAACAATGCCCTGCAGTTTCGTGAGAAATCTTTTAGAGGCATCAACAAAGCAAAAGTCAAACGCCGCCTGCGCATAAAAGTCGCAGACTTGCGCGGCTTCGTCCTGTCGCAGCAAACCGGTATCAACAAAAACACAAGTGAGCTGGTGACCGATGGCCCTGGCCACCAAATAGGCGGCAACTGTTGAGTCGACACCACCACTGAGGGCACACAGCACCTTTTTGTGGCCAATTTTTTGTCTGAGTTCCTGGACTGTTGTTTCTCCAAAAGCTTCGGGACTCCAATCGGCGGTGCAGCGGCAGATTTCAAAGGCAAAATTCTTGAGAATTTCCCGACCGCTTGGTGTATGGACGACTTCAGGATGGAACTGAATACCATAGATCTGACGCTTTGCATTTTTGATTGCGGCGATGGGGGCATTGACGGTGTGAGCGATGGCTTTAAAGCCATGAGGAATAACGGTGAGAAAATCTCCATGACTCATCCACACTTCGAGTTGGGTATCGAGATCTCGAAAAAGGTCTGCACTATCATCAACACGAATGTAGGCTCGTCCATATTCTCGATGTTGGGCTTTGCCAACTTTGCCATCAAAAAGATGGGCGATCACTTGCAGTCCGTAACAAATCCCTAAAACCGGACAGCCGAGTTCAAAAATATCAACATGCGGAAGCGGTGCCTTCTCGGCATAAACAGAAGATGGGCCTCCTGATAAAATGATGCCCTTGGGCCGCAAAGCTTTGAGCTCATCGACCTGGATGTAATAAGGCTTTATTTCAGAATAAACGCCCAGTTCGCGGACGCGTCGTGCGATGAGCTGCGTGTATTGCGAACCGAAATCGAGTACAATAATTGCTTCCGAATGTACCATCACCACCCAATTTTGTCGTTAAAATTATAGCTTCGCATATCTTCAAGGATGTCAAAGTATGTGAGATTATAATGTACTGGTGTGATTGAAATATAATTATTGTTCACGGCGGCATCATCTATATTCAAATCAGCTTCGACGTTTTTCTTCTCGCCAGTCAGCCAATAATATTTTCGATTATATGGATCTTCACGAACGTGGTACTGTTCCTCATAAGCCGCCATACCTTGCTGAGTGATTTGAATGCCTTTGATCTGGTCGTATGGGACTGCCGGGACATTGATATTGAGGTAGACGCCTCTGGGCAGGGCATAGGAGAGAAAAACATCACAAAATTTTGCCGCAAATTGTGCTGCTGCGCTAAAATCCGGATTCACAAAAGTAGTGAGTGAAATTGCGAAAGAAGGGATGCCTAAAATTGCACCCTCTGTGGCTGCCGATACTGTGCCCGAATAGATCGTGTTGATGCCAGTATTGGAACCGAGATTGATGCCGGAAATGAGCAAGTCTGGTTTGGACTGATCTTTCATCAGCGCCCAATAGGCGATCTTGACGCAATCAGCCGGGGTGCCACTGACGCTGTGACCGAAGAATTTGCCATTTTTTTTCGCCTCGGTCACTTTGAGGGGATCACTCAGCGTAATGGCATGTCCTACAGCACTCATTTCCGTGGCTGGTGCGACGATAGCAGTATCAGCAATTTTAGAAATAGCATTGGCCAAAGCTGCCAAGCCGGGTGCAGTGATGCCATCATCGTTGGTGAGCAGAACCTTCAATGTTATCCCTTATAATAATTTTTTCGCGATAGATTGTGTTTCGTCAATTTTTTCATCGATAAAGAATGTCAGAATGTGGTAGAGATTTTGTTTTAGTTCTTTACGTGTAACAATCGCATCAATAAAGCCATGTTCCAGCAGAAACTCGCTGCGTTGAAAACCGTCCGGCAGATCCTGGCCAATGGTCTGTTTGATCACACGTGGACCGGCAAATCCAATGAGCGCATTGGGTTCAGCGAGGATAACATCGCCTAACATGGCAAAGCTTGCGGTCACTCCACCGGTCGTGGGGTGAGTGAGGATCGAGATAAACGGGAGTTTTGCGTCAGCCAGCAACGCCAGGCGCGCTGATGTTTTTGCCATCTGCATGAGTGAATAAGCCGCTTCCTGCATCCTGGCACCACCGGATGCCGAAACAATGATCAATGGAAATCGCCGGCGCAGCGCCAGTTCAGCGGCACGCGCTATCTTTTCACCCACGACCGAGCCCATACTGCCACCGATAAAACGAAAATCCATGACCGCTAAAACCACGGATAAACCGTTTATATTACCCGTCCCTGTTTTGACCGCTTCACTCATGCCGGTAGTGGATATGGCCTTTTTTATTCGATCTGCATAACGTTCTGAATCTTTGAATTTGAGAGGATCTACCGATTGGATGGAGACTTCTGTCTCATAAAACGATTGCGGATCACAAATGATGTCTATATAAACATTCCAGGGAATGCGGAAATGAAAACCACAATTGCTACAAACAGAATAGTTATTCTCGAGCTCCTTTTTGTAAAGCACCTCGGTGCAGTTCTGGCATTTTATCCACAATCCGTCCGGCAGATTTTTTTTATCCTGGCCGGTAAAACCGGTCTTGACCCGTTTGAACCATGCCATAATAACTCTCCGTTAAAGTTCTCTTTGCATTAATAAAGCATCTTCTCTCGGCGATGCATAATAATCGCGTCGTGTGCCTTCGACAGCAAAGCCATTCTTTTTATAAAAACCGATAGCGTTTTTATTAGATGCTCGAACCTCGACGAACGCAATTTTCGCTTGCAAACGGCGCGACTCTTGTAAAATTGTGTTCAGCATCCACGCGGCTACACCCAGTTGTCTGAAATCAGGAGCCACGGCGATTTTTAAAATCTGAACTTCATCGGCAGCAATCCAAAAGGTAGTGTAACCAGTAATTAGATCGTGCCAAAGGAGCACAAATGTTGTGGATATTTTATTGTCCAGCTCCTTGTGAAAAGACGACATGGACCACGGTGATAGGAATATCTCCTGCTCCAGTTGTGCAACAGCTTTCAGGTCGCTAAGGCGCATGTGTCGGAGCACGAGAGGTTTATTATCAAAGGTTTTTTGTGCGACGTATGATGCACATTCGGATGTCGATGGTACCATTTTAATTATGTCCTGTACCGACTTTTTCGGCGACAAAGTTTTGAAAGTACATGGGTTCCATCGTGTCAACCGCGGCTATATCGCCGGTTTTAAATTTCTCCAGACCCAAACGTGCCACGCTGAACGCGGACGGCAACGTCATAAACGCTGGCGGAAAAATATAGTTGCCTCGTTCGCCGTCGGCAAAATCCTCTGTTTGTCCAATGAGCAGCGAGCCAGATGGCAAAGCAGAGGCAATTTGATCTTTTTTGATCAGCTGTGGTGGCTGCAACATTTTGTCACGATAATCTCTGCGTTCAAAAATAGCATAAAAATATTCAAAAGCGCGCGATTTGAGAATTGGGCAGACGAGTCCGTCGCGAACAGGGGCATGACATGCCAGCGCCTCGAGCGTTGGAACAGCGACAACCGGGATTGCAGCGCCGAGCGCCAATCCTTTGGCAACGGACAATCCGATCCGCAAACCGGTGAAGGATCCGGGTCCGATTGAGATGGCTAATGCCGCAACGTCCGCCACAGAGCATTGGCATTTTTGCATAATTGTGTCAATCATCGACACCAAAGCGGACGCATGAATATTTTTAAGATTTAGCCGATATTCCGCACGTACGGTTTTGTCATTAATAAGAGCCGCACTGCAGATTTGGGTTGCTGTTTCAATACCTAAAATAGTCAAAAAAGGACCTATGCAGAGTAAATGATAATGTGTCTTGTGTTGGTCAATGTTGCCGGGTCCCAGGTCAAATGAAATTCGTAGCGGTGTTCTGGCAACAGCGCTTCAATTACTTTGGGCCATTCGATCAGGCAAACAGCATCGTCTTCAAAATACTCGGTGAGCCCGAGATCGATCACCTCAAATTCGGAATGAATTCGATAAAAATCAAAGTGATAAACTGGAATTCGACCCTTGTATTCATTAATGAGGGTGAATGTCGGGCTGGTGACGTGCTGCTGCACGCCGAGCCCGGCACATATACCTTTAATACAGGTTGTTTTTCCAGCGCCCAATTCACCTTTGAATGTGAGGATCGAGCCGGGCAATAGTCGAGTTGAAAAATCGGCACCAAGCTGAAAAGTCTCGTTGGCGCTTCGAACTATATTTTCGTATATTTTTGTCAAACAAGCTTATTTTGGTTCTAATGTCACGATCGGCAGGATGATCTCCTCTAATGAGATGCCGCCATGCTGAAAACTATCCGCATAATAATTTAAAAAATAGTGATAATTTGTGGGATAGACAAAATAATAGTCTTCCTTCGCAAATATGTAATTTGTATTCACCCCGCGAGTCGGTAATTTGTACTCGCGCGGATTATTGATGATCATCGCATCCTTGGGGCTTACTTTGATATTTTTTCCATATTTGTATCGCAAGCTTGTTGATGTCTCGCGGTCTCCGATAACTTTGGTGCCATGCAAGCCACGAATGCTGCCGTGATCAGATGTGACGATGATTGTGTTGCCGTTTGCTGCCAGCTTGCGCAACGCTTTATAGAGATGAGAATGTTCAAACCATGATCGCGTTGTGGAGCGAAACGCGGCTTCATTAGGAATCATTTCCTTGATCACATTCGAAGAGCTGCGCGAGTGCGCGAGGATATCAACAAAATTGAGGACCACGGCTGAGAGCGGCGCGCTGGCATATTCATTTATTTTTCTCTCCAGTTCAGCGGATTCCTGAACATCCAGAATTTTTGCATATTTGGGACCAGGTTTTAAATCGATGTTGAGACGTTTGAGCTGTTCTTCTAACAGCTCAAACTCAAATCGATTCAAGCTGACATCATCTTCTTCTTTATTACCCTCCCAGAATTCAGGAATCTTTTCCTCGATTTCGCTTGGAAACATACCTGAAAAAATTGCATTTCGGGCATACGGTGTTGCCGTTGGCAGTATTGAATAGTAGTAATCGCGGTTGATTTTGAAATATGTACGAATCATCGGCTCCAAAGCAAGCCACTGATCGAGACGAAGTGCATCAATAACCAGTAAAACAGTGTTTTTGCCGGCCAGAACGTGCGGCAAAACATAATTTTGTACTACATCAACAGAGAGCGGCGGCCCCTCATCCTGATGCAACCAGTTGCGATAGTTTTTTTCGACGAAACGACCGAACTCACTGTTGCAGTCACGTTTCTGATCATAGAGAATTTGCTTCAAGCCGAGATCCGGATGCGCATCCAGTTCAACGTCCCACTCGGAGAGTTTGATGTGGATGTCTATCCAGTCTCTCCAGGTCATGTTCCCCATGATACGGGCAGAAATTTGACTGAACTCGGAGATATAATCGCGAGAAATGATTTGGCCGGCTATTTTCCTTTTATCCAATATTTTTTTACATACCAATAAAATCTGGCTTGGATTCACCGGCTTTGTGAGATAGTCATCAATTTTGCTGCCAATGGCCTCCTCCATGAGCGATTCTTCCTCGCTCTTGGTCACCATGATGATCGGCAATCCAGGATTAATCTCTTTTAATTCTGCCAGCGCTGTCAAGCCATCCATGCCATGCAGCATCTCATCGAGCAATATGATATCAAAATCTTCGGAACGGACGAGTTCGACGGCATCTTCCGCGTTCGTCAGGGTTTTGACGTAATATCCTTTGTTCTGCAGAAATAAAACGTGCGGGCGCAACAGATCAATTTCGTCGTCCACCCACAATATTTTTTTCTTTTCGTCGCTCATAAACCTTTTATCCTGAGTGAAACAAAAAATACAAAAAAATAATGCACAATCAAATTATTTATTTGTTAAATCGACCTCTACTTTAAAAGCTGCATTTTTATGATCTGATTCCTGTTGTTCACGGTTATCGAGCAGAGGTAAACGCCGCCGGCGACGTGTTCAGCATTCCATTCAAAAGTATAAAAACCGGCTACGAGTTTTTGATCGATGAGCGTTGCAACCTGGCGACCGAGGATATCAAATATTTTTAGCGTGACAAAATCATCTTGTGGCAAGGAAAAGGCGATTGTTGTGCCGGGATTGAAGGGATTCGGATAATTTTGCAGCAATGTAAATTCACCAGGAGTGGATGAATTTGATTTTTGAGAGACGGTGTTGCCGGAGTCGTTTGACTCGCCGCGTGTCGGTGGCTTGAATCGACGCCATACACTGCCGCCATCAGTCGCCCGACCTTCGCTCCAGTCCGCTTGTTGGGGTCCAAAATCATAAAAATCCAAACCCGTTGTACTATCCGGAGCAGTGAACATGATGACGTCAATTCCTTCAGAGGAGAGACCAAATCCCAGCTCGTCTTCCCAAACGACCAGATAGTGGCCGGGCTGCATGATGGTATCATCCGGGAATTGCCATTTGGTATTGTTGCCGCGTTCATCGGAGAGAAAGCAGTTGGAGACATCGACTGGTTGTGTGCCGCGGTTGTACAGTTCGATCCAGTCATCCGGACCGCCAAAATCACTCGTGCTCTGGAATTCATTGATGCAGATATCGAAAAAGTAGGCGGGATTATTGTGCTGACGGGGTGTCGGTGTTCGTAAATAATCCGGCGCAGTAGCTTCTGGAGACGTGTATCCCATGGAAATATCGGCGCTCATCCGGCCATATTTCCAGGTGTGGATGGGTACATTACCATGGTCTATTGTCTCGAACAGGGCAACAGACTCACCCTCGGATGATAATTGAAAATTGGTGTGCAGGAGACCTTGTTCCGTGTCATTGTCCGCCCATAATAAAACATAAGCACCGGCCGGCAGCGGAAAATTCGGCAGCTTGAACATCTGAGTTGAATTGATGGCATCACTGACATACATATCTTCAAGATTGACCGTCGTAGCGCCAGCATTGTGGATTTCAAACCAGTCATCGTATTGTCCGGCTTCGTCCGAAATAGTGCTGTTGTTGATCGCCATGACTTCGGTAATCATCAGAGCCGGTGGTGTATAATCAACGGTGTAGGCATGATACTCGGCCGGTGCGTCATTCGGCCACATATCTGTTTGGCCAATATTGTCCGTGGCTTTTGCATAATATTTGACTAATGTGCCAGAAGCCTTGGGCGGGATCGTACCGGTGAACAGCGAGTCCCCGGCGATGGCATCACCATTTGTGCCGTCATCAGTCATACGAATGGTTTCTGTACCCGTACTTGTGTTAATCAAAAGTTCGACTTTATCGAGACCTTCAAGATCATAAGCCTGCACCGTAACCTGGACATGGTCGCTACTTTTCGGCAGGGGAATATTGCGATAGCCGTCTTTGCAGACAGGATTGACATTGGTCGTATAGGTACTGTTTTGCCTGCCAGGCGTGCCGCCATCGACGAGACTGGGATCCCAGCTGCCGGGAAGATTATTGTCAAGCGAAGGATGCAAAAGTTCAAGGGAGGGGCCATTGCCATCGGCATTGCCGGGCCAACCGCCACCGTCGTTGTATGCTACACTGTCATGTATCACACTATTGAAAAGCAGACGCACCGTATCGCCGTTGTTGCCAAGCGACCAGCCAGTTCCATTGGGATCAAAATCATTCGGATTCACATTGTTGACATCCGGATAGACGGCAGCAAAACTTGCTTTATCGCCGACGACGACGATGTAGGACGACGGGGCCAAAGTACCAACGAGCTGGCAAGGCGAATGCGTGTCGTTGTCATCCAATAGACTCCAGCCGGCAAGGTTTATCGTGCTAACGGATACATTATAAAGCTCGACAAACTCGACATCCGTGCCTTGGCTGTTGTACATAATCTCATTAATGATGATTTGATCAGCTGCATGAACGGAAATCGCTATCACAAAAAGAATAAAAAATGCCACTACCTTTTTCATCAGGTTGTTCACTCCCAAATTTTAAAATTTACACATCCGCAATGCTGGGCGAGCAGGGCGCTCACTATAGAAACAATTGCTGGTTTATCTTGTTAATCCTTAATATAAGTATTTTTTAGATTAAAAGTTCCTGTATTTTTTGCAGCAGGCTTGCAAGTTTGTGAAATATGCGCTATTTTACATCTCAAAACCGATCACTTTATTATTCCGAAATGATGAATCAACATTTCATACGAGGAATTCCATGCGATACTCAATTATACTGCTCTTGTTCGGCTTGTTCTTCGCCGTCTGCACTCCAAAGGGTGAGCACGTGCTCATTCTGTTGCCGCAAAATGCCTCCGACCGGGAACATTTGGCCGCGCATGAAATTCGGCGCTATCTTTACCAGCGAACGGATCAGCTCGTTGAGATTGTTTACAGTGACTCACTGCCGGATGAAACCCGGTCGCTCATCATTGTCGGTGCACCTGATCGTCCGGTCGTATCAAAACTTGGCATTCGCCTGCAGGAGCAGGAGTATCTGCTCAAAACCACAGCCCTGGATGACCACCGGGTTCTTCTGGTACTTGGCGGGGAGGAGGGTGGTCTGTTGTACGGTGCCTATCGCTTTGCCGAACACCTTGGCGTGCGCTTTTATCTACATGGCGATGTCATCCCGGATGAAAAGATCGCGCTGACACTGCCGCAGCTCAATGAACAACGTAAACCGTTGTTTGAGCTGCGCGGCATTCATCCGTTTCATGATTTTCCCGAAGGACCGGATTGGTGGAATCTGGACGATTACAAAGCCGTGTTAGCACAGCTTCCCAAAATGGGCATGAATTTTTTCGCTCTGCACACCTACCCGGACAATCAACCTTTCGAAGGAGAGCAGAAGGGTCCGGAGCCAGTCGTCTGGATTGGCCAGGAGAATGATATCAATCCGGATGGAACGGTGAATTATAGCTCACAAGCTCGCCACATGACAACCCATACGAACACCTGGGGTTATGCGAAAATGAACACCAGCGACTATCATCTCGGCGCTTCGTTGCTTTTTGAGCGCGATGACTTTGGCGCGGACTATATGATCAATCGCACGCCATGGCCGGCGACTGCGCAGGATCGAAACAGTCTGTTCAATGAATTCGGCGATCTGTTAGGGGATGCGTTCGCATTTTCCCATGAATTGAGCGTCAAAACCTGCGTGGGTACGGAATTGACACTGACGATTCCGCAGGTTGTGAAAAATCGTCTTGCGGCGCAGGGGAAAAATCCAGACGATCACGCGACAGTGCGAGAGGTTTATCAGGGTATGTTTCGCTGGATCGAAAAGAATTATCCTCTTGATTATTACTGGCTATGGACGCACGAGGGCTGGACGTGGCAAGGAGTGAGCGATGAAGAGGTGGCGGCCACGGAAGCGGATTTGCAATTAGCCTATCAGGCGCTCAACAATATCGGCAAACCTTTCAACCTGGCCACCTGCGGCTGGGTGCTTGGACCGCCGAAAGACCGGACGCAATTCGACCGCATCCTGCCCAATGATGTGGCATTCAGCGCCATCAATCGCCAGTTGGGCAAAGAGCCGGTGGATCGGCATTTTGGCGCGATTCAGGATCGGCCCACATGGGCTATTCCCTGGTTGGAGGATGATCCGCGCATGATTTCGCCGCAGCTCTGGGCTGGCCGCATGCGACAGGATGCCGTCGATGCGCTGGGCTACGGCTGCAGCGGCTTGCTAGGCATCCATTGGCGAACCCGCACGTTGGCGCCAACTGTGGCCGCTTTGGCTAAAGCCGGCTGGGATCAGCGCTGGACGACTGCTAAACAGAAACCAACATTCAACGAATCAAATATCCTTGTCTTTGCCACCGCTGAGGCCGTGCAAATCGATGCGGAGCTTGAACCACCCTACACGACCGTCAGGGAAGGCGCCTCTGCCTATCATTTCAAACTGCCAAATGGGTTCTATACTGTGAGCATGTTTTTTATCGAACCGACGTTTACCGAAGAGGGTAAACGGGTCTTTTCAATACGGCTACAGGGTGATCGGCCGATTGAGTTATATGACATTGCCCAAGCCGTAGGCAAAGGGACTCCCACCGAGCTGACCTTTGACAACGTACAGGTCAATGACGGATTGCTTGTCGTGGATTTTATGGTCAAAGTCGGGCGGCCCTGCGTAGCCGGTTTTTACATTCGTGGTGAAAGACAAACACTCAGGCTCAACTGCGGCGCCGCAGAGGGTGCAGACGATTGGCTGTCGGAGCCGCAACCGTTCGAACCGCCATCCCGTTATATGCCTGTTGATGATTTTTACCTGGATTGGGCGAAAGCAAATTTTGGCGCAAAAAAACACCGGCGCATCGCCGCTATTTTCACAAGAATGGATGGATATCTGCACGAACCGGCGCAATGGATTAACGGGCCAGGCGGCATACAAACATTTTATGTCGGTTGGGAAGAGTTGGAAAAGCACTATACCTTTATTGAGGAACTGTCGGCACTGCGGACGGGCATCTCGGGTGCAGGTAACCTGGAGCGATTTGACTATTGGCTTTATGTTTTTCAATTTATGCGAGCCATTGCGCGTGTTGGCTGCACTTTGGGCGAGCTGGAAAACATCATCAAAACCATCGAAACATCTGGTGCTGACGAACGTTCTGCTTTGGCGCGCGAACAAGCCCTGCCTGCACGCCTGCGTCTGGCCGATGAATGGCGCGATATGCAGCAGTATCTGCTAAGCTATGTGGATACTCCCGGAGATTTGGGCACACTCGCCAATATTGAGCAGCACAACTGGCTCGCCCTAAATTTGTTGCACCGGCATGATGAGAAATTGCAGTCGTGGTTGGGTGAACCACTACCGCAATCCGCCTATTTATCTCAAGAGTATTCCGGCGCACTGCGCTTGATCGTTCCAACCAAAAGAACCATTTTACAGCAGCATGAGAGCTTGAATATCAAAGCGCTTGTGCTGAGCCAATCCGAAATGGCCGGCGTAACACTTTATTGGCGGACACTCGGTGCCGGAGAATTCAGTGTAAAAGCGCTCGAACACATCAACCGCGGCGTCTATAAAACAGTGCTGCAACCCGATGAGTACGCCCATGCGGATTTTGAATATTATATTATCGCCGAGAACAAGGCCGGCGAAAAGCAACACTATCCAGCGGCTGCGCCCCATATCAATCACACGGTCATTATTTTATAGGAGAAACAATGCGATTTTATTTGATTTCCTTCGCTCTGCTTTGTCTGGCATGTCAAACGTTTGCCATTGATACGGTTCCTTTGCCCGAGCACCCCCGTCCGGATTTCCAACGACCAGAATGGCTCAACCTGAATGGTGAATGGGTATTTGAATTTGATGCAAAAGATCAGGGGATACAACAGCAGTGGTTCAATGGCGAAAAAGTATTCAGTCAACACATACTCGTCCCGTTCCCCTGGGGCAGCACTCTCTCGGGTGTGACGGATGAGGCGGTCATCGGCTGGTACAAGCGAAAGATTACTGTGCCTGCTGCCTGGCAAGGAAAATCAGTTTTTCTGATTGTTGGCGCCAGCGATTGGCACACCACAGGCTGGCTCGATGGCACCGAGATCGGTCAGTTCAAAGGTGGTTATACACCGTTTGAGTTCGAGATCACCGATGTCATTGACTGGGGTCGTGCGCAGGATGTGATTCTCCGCGTTGATGATACGGAGCACAAGTTCAAACTTTACGGCAAGCAGGGGTACGGCAATGCCCGAGGCATCTGGCAGACTGTTTATCTCGAAGCCCGGCCCACAGTGCATCTGGAAAAAATTCACTTTTATCTTTATATTGACAAATCCCGCGTCAAAGTGAAAGCCTCTGTTAGCCGTAAACCTGACCGGGATGGTTTCGTCGAGATTCGCTTTCATTCCGGAGATGTCCCAACCAAGCGCTCCGGTTTCAAGAAAGGTCAGCAGGATATTGAATTTTACATCGACATTCCGGATCAGCGCCTTTGGTCTCTCGAAGATCCGTTTCTCTATGAGGTGAATGCTGTCCTTGATATTCAGGGCGAACAGGATGTAATCGAAACCTACTTTGGCATGCGCAAGATCAGCGTCGGGAACTTTCCAGGCAAAGACTATTCCTATGTTTATTTGAACAACAAGCCGATTTACCTGCAATTAGCCCTGGATCAGGCTTACCATCCGGATGGTTTTTACACTTTTCCGAGCGATGACTTTATGCGCGATGAAATTTTACGTTTGCGTCGGATTGGTTTGAACGGTCAGCGAATACACGTTAAAATTGAAATTCCTCGAAAACTGTACTGGGCGGACAGGCTGGGTTTTTTGATCATGGCAGACATCCCCAACAGCTGGGGCGAACCGGATGAAGATATGCAACGCGAAACACGAGTGGCGCTGGATGGTATGATTGCGCGCGATTTTAATCACCCTGCCATTTTTTCCTGGGTACTGTTCAATGAGACCTGGGGACTGTTTACCGGGGAGGGCAGCAACCGCACCTACGGCAAGGAAACACAGGATTGGGTGGAAGAGCTGTACAACTATGCCAAAAAACTCGATCCAACGCGTCTTGTCGAAGATAATTCGCCGTGCAACCATGACCATGTTGATACGGATATCAACACCTGGCACGCGTATCGTCCCGGATACGCGTGGCATGATTTTTTAAGCGATGTCAGCGCCAAAACCTTCAAATATTCCAGCTGGAATTTTGTCGAGGGCAAAAGCCAACGTTTGCAGCCCAATTTCAACAGCGAGTGCGGCAATGTGTGGGGCTACCAGGGCAGCACCGGCGATGTGGACTGGAGTTGGGACTATCATCGCATGCTCAATGAATTCCGGCGATTTCCCAAAATCGCCGGCTGGTTGTATACCGAACATCACGATGTCATCAACGAGTGGAACGGCTACTATAAATTTGATCGTTCGGCTAAATTCACCGGATTTGATGACATTTTCCCGGGAATGACCTTGAATGATCTGCACTCGACATTTTATATCTCCACCGGCCAGGATATCAGTCAGGATGCGCTCCCGGGCGAAACCGTTAAAGTCCCGATCTATGCCTCGTTCATGACCGATCAAAACGTGGGAGAGACGCTCACCTTGCAGCTTGACCTATTTGGCCGGGATGATCTCGGCACGTGCGAAAATTACGGTCAAAAGCTTTTAACCGTACCGTATGTTCCGTGGTTGAGCAAAGAGTTTGAGCCCGTCGAGGTCACGATGCCTGACAAAAATGCTGTGGTGATATTAGGATTGACGTTGCGAGACGGAACTGGTCAGGTGCTGCAGCGCAATTTTACCACTTTTATTGTCTCGAACGATGCTGCCCCGAGAGAAGAAATGCGGATGGTGAAAAATGCCAGGCTGAAACTCCTGCGCTTTGCCCCAAACACCTTTTTGGAAGCACAGTGGTCCGAGAAACAGTGGAATATCTTTGATGGTCTCAAAGTGAATGGCGCCGGCGCCGGCTATTTTGAATATCGACTGAAATGGCCGACTGATCTCAATCCGGAAGACATTTTAGCGGCTACGCTCAAATTTGAGGCGTCTGCCAAGCAACTCTTTGGCAAAGACAAGGGCGCGCAGGTTGGTGGCGACTATATGCGCGGCAAGGGCACCTATGACAACAGCGCCAATGTCAATGCCTATCCGATGACGGATGAGGTCCACTATCCATCAGCCATACGCATACGCATCAACGGCGAGTCGCTGGGTGTTTTTGACTTGCCGGATGATCCGGCCGATTCTCGCGGTATCCTGTCCTGGCACGCGCAAAAACAGGATCGCACACTGCACGAAGCCGGTTCGTACGGTTATTTGATTGAAGCGACCGTTACTCAATCGGCTCTGCAAAATGCCGCAAGCAACCGGGAGCTGGTGATTCGGTTCGAGGTAGATGAGAGTGTGCCGCACGGTTTGGCGTTATACGGAGAAAAATTCGGACGCTATATGCTCGATCCGACAATTCTTTTTCATTTAAAATGAGATGCTACAAAAATCTCGACTTTAACTCACCCGTCGGCAAAAGGCATGCATCCTTTTTCCCGAAAATACGGTAGCGGTTTGCGGCGACAATATCATAGAGCCAGTCTCGAATACGCCTCGGCAGGATAGAGCCAGCCTGTAGCATCGGCCAGGGAAATTTGAGATATTTGACGATTTTTAAAAATGCCGTCGATTTAAAAAAAGCGCGTCCATTTTCAATATAAACGATGGTTTTATAGTTTTCCGTCGGTATACCCAGCCACTGCAGGATTTCTGTTCCGCGTTCCTCTTGGATCCAGGTGAATTTGAATTGAGCCTGGTCATCAAACTTGTAGACAAAATTGAGAAAAGCTGAGCAGAGGTTACAGACACCATCGAAAAGAATGATTTTATCATGTCCAGAAACGGACGCGGGCATTTGTGTCATAATCGTTTTTCTTTTTTTTTTAACACTATCCATGAGAATAAATCAACAACGAGGTTGGCCAACTCATTTCCCGAAAAAATGCATTCGGACGGTGCTAAAGTCAAAATAATCTTGACATTCTTTGTGAAATGGACTATAATCATACAAGGATGAAATAGTCCAGCAATCAGATTGCCACTATCGGCACACACGCAGGGATTATCTGCTAACGCATTTTCGACGACTACTACCTTGAAACCATCATCCTTTGATCCAAATAATAAATCTCAAGATCTTTTTGGAGGTAAAAAAGCTATGTACAGAAATGCCCGTAAAATCGTTGTACGTGCAGTAACGATAGCTTTCAGCATTGTAGTCGCACAAATTTGTCGAGGCCAGGAGACTGCACAAGTTGCAAAAGAGAGTGGAGGCATGGGGTATTCCATGTTTGGAAGCGGCACCATAGGAATCAATGATGTGAACGCCAAATTCGAAAGCAAAGGATACAGCATGATGTCGGACGATTTTTTCTCTGTCGGTGGCGGTGGACATGCTATTATCAATAATAGATGGATTATCGGGGGAGAAGGTCACAATCTCCTGGGGGACGCGGCGACCAGCGGAAATTTCAAGACCTCAATGAACCTAACCTATGTCTTCTTTGATATGGGGTATATTGTTTATTCCATAAAAGATTTGAGGATATACCCTCTCATTGGACTAGGTGTTGGCGGAATGAATCTCAAGATAACCGAGGACGTCACGTCACTTTCATTTGATGAAATGCTGGATGATCCACAAAGAGGATCAGAGATGTCAACCAGTGGTTTGGTGCTCAATGTGGCATGTGGGATCGATTATCTCCTGAGTTTTGGTGCCGATGAGACGGGAAGAGGTGGTCTTCTTTTCGGCATTCGAGCCGGATATACATTGTCGCCGTTTAAAGGAAGCTGGATGATGGATGATCTTGAAATCTCGGGTGCTCCTGAAATCGGTATGACGGGGCCGTATATTCGCTTTCTGTTTGGTGGGGGAGCAATGGGAAAAAAGGATTGATCATTAGAGATTATATATCAATTTTATTCTTAGGAGGTCTATAAAAAAAGTTTATATGAAGAAATATTGCCGCTCAACCTCATGTTTAGTAATAATGAGAGAAAAATGAAAAATGGCGTGTTGGGACTTGTTGAATAACGCCTGGGTCGGCGTTATTCAAAAAGAGGATATGTGTTGGGTTCACAATTTGTGATCAAGAGTAGAGTGGTCGTTTCACATGCTCAATCCAAGCATCCCAGAGTGGTACGCTTTTTATATACGTGCCAGGCATGAAAAAAAGGTCAGTGCGCAAATACAACGCGCCGGGATCGAGTCATTTCTTCCTTTAGAAAAAAAACTGAAAAAATGGCAAGACCGCAAGAAATGGGTTGAAACCCCGTTGTTCCCATCCTACGTTTTTACAAAAATTGCATATAAATCACGTTATGATATACTCGAGGTTCCGAGCGTAGTCGGAATCGTTGGCTTTCATAATGAACCGTGTCCTGTTCGGCAGAACGAGATCGACGCCATCAAATTGTTGTTGGCGCATGATTCGTCATATGATGTCGTCCCAGGATTGGTTCAAGGCAGTTGCGTCAGAATTTGCAGCGGCCCTCTTGAGGGTTTAGAGGCACAAATCGCTCAGGTTCGCGGAAAAGAGCGAATTGTCATCAGCATCCCCGCACTTGCCAAATCAATTATCATGAATACCACTGGCACTATGCTGAAAATGATCGAAAGTCGTACGCTATAGCACAAACGAAGATTCATCTGCAAAGTGTGTCGTCATTTCGATCAATGAGCATTTTTAAGCGGCATGTAATTGCATCCATTGCCGCTGGACGAGGCTTCCCAATGCACCGCCTTTTATTTTCAAATATCGCTGCTCATCACGTTGCACGATGGACGGAATGTCTTGAACGTCAAGGACATGTTACTTGCATCGTAAATAGTCTGGATGCGACGCTACAATCGATTCACGATTTCCTCCCTTCAATGATTTTTATAGGCGGATGCGCCCAAAATGATGCTTTGTTCGAAACCATTGAAAAAATTAAAATGGAAAACGCCGCTCTTCCTCTTATTGTTCTCTCTCAAGATAGCCATATCGATTTTGTTATCAAATCGATCAAATGTGGAGCATTCGAGTTCTTTGAGATACCTTCAGATGACAAAAAGTTCTTGGCTCTATTCCAAAAGTTAACAAAATATCTAAATGCGCCGGCTGAGCCAGACGTATCAAAAAAAAGTCTGGAAGAACCTCCTCATATTATAGGCATAAGCGAAGCCTCACAAAAAGTTGCCTGCCGCATTTTAAAGATTGCTCCCCTGGAAGTTGACGTGATGATTTCTGGTGAAACCGGCACCGGAAAGGAGTTGGTCGCACGGAGTATACACAAGCTAAGCGAGCGAGCACATGAACCATTTATTGCCATTGATTGTGTTTCATTGCCACCGAATTTAATCGAAAGCGAAATATTTGGCTATGAACGAGGGGCATTCACAGGCGCTACAAAAACGAAGCAAGGATTACTCGAATTAGCTCATGGCGGAACAGTATTTTTGGATGAAATAACTGAACTGGATATTTATCTCCAAAGCAAATTACTCCGCGTGCTACAAGAGCGCAAATTCAGGCGAATTGGTGCCAGCAAATTGATAGATATTGATGCTCGGATTATCTCGGCAACAAATCTAAAGCCTGAAGATGCCGTGGCGCAAAATAAATTGCGCAAGGATTTATATTATCGCCTTAATGTTGTGCCCATTGAGCTTTTGCCTTTGCGTGAAAGAAAAAGTGACATCGCTTTTCTTGTTGAACATTTTATCGAAGAAATGAACAAATCGAGCAAAATTGTTGTCAAAGGTATAACAAGAAAAGCCATGAATTTGTTAATCAATTATGATTGGCCTGGTAATGTGCGAGAAGTACAAAATGTCATCTTGCAGACCATCTCTCTATTGGAGAGCGAGATGATAGATGTTACTGATTTACCGTCTTGTGTTCAGCGGCAAAAAAATGATATAGATCCAATTGTGCTGCTGAAGCACCCTGAGCCGAAAAATTACAAAGAGGCGCGAGCTTTGTGTCTTCGCCAGTTTTGCCAGGATTATTTTCAGGATATCTTGAAAAAGTATCAGGGCAATATAACCGAAGTTGCGCGCGAAGCTGATCTTAGCCGGGGGACGATCTATAAGATATTCAAAGAGTGTGATATCGATAATCCATACGTAAGCAAATAATCCGCTATTTTTATGCCTCGTTCATATATATTCTCCCTCCCATCCCGGAAGTACCATTTTCTTGTCTTGTACACTTGCTGTTTAATTTAATGAACATACTTCAGTGAATCTGTTCAAAAATTTATACAGACAAATTTATAGGAGCATTAAGAGATTTGTTTTTTTGCTGTCCTTAGGCTAATAATAACATAGGCTTAATTACATCAGCTTAGTATGGGGCATGCACTTTTATATTTTGGTATGTTATTCGCAAGAGAAGATCAACAATTGCTAGGGATTATGCCTTGTTAGTTGTCTCCTGCAAATATAATGTAGCCCCAATACGTGGTAGGATATTTTTGTGAATTCAATGAGCGCACTCATTCTCGCATCTGACGATGCTCAAGTGATTGATGTATTCGAGCAGGTGCTTGAAAAGAGAGCATTTCGACTTTTAGTCGAAAAAAATAAATTACAGGGAATTTGGGATACTTTGGACGACAATGTCGCCTGCCTGGTTATGGATTTAGATCTTCCGGATGATGAAAATATGGCTTTCCTGAAAATAGTCAAAAAAATCAAACCGCGTCTACCAGTGGTGATTTTATTTTCAGAAGAAAGCAGTACGATGATAAGATCTCTTGCAGATATAAGTGTCTTTTATCGAACGTTCAAGCCACTTCGTCTCGATGAAATTGAACAACTCATGTTAGGTATCGAAAAGCTGATCGCGCGGGACAAGAGTAATCGGGACGTTGCATTTTAGAGATATATTTTTCTATATCTGATTTCTTGTTGAAAATTGGCGTAATTCTGCATCGCTTTGCTGCACCTTGCCTTCCAGCAAAACATCGTACGCGTTCTTTGAGAGGGAATGGTACGATGAGAATTTTTCCTAAAAATACGAGTTAGATGTAACTCACAAGGCGAAGCTTTATGCATACGATCATTAAAAAGTGCCGTTCATGCCAGTACGAGCATCTGGAGCCGATATTGAACCTGGGTGAAACGTGCTTTGGAGGATTGCTTTCGGAAGACCAGGATGAAGACACAATGACCGCCCCGCTTGTACTTGTCTTTTGTCCGCATTGCTCTCTTGTACAAATCAATGCAACCATGCCACGGGAAATATTGTTATTGCACGACTCTGCATACTATTTTCCCTCATCTCCAGCTAAACTCAACTATTTCAGGGAAATCGCTCAAAGAATTATTGCATGTCGACGATTAAGCGCCAACAGTTTGGTCATCGAAACAGCCGGCAAAGAGGGGTATGCGCTGCAAAGTTTTGTCGAAAAGGGCATCCAGACGATAGGGATCGTTCCGGATGCTGCTGCAGCCAAAACAGCGATGCGGAGGGGGATCAATACATTGAACACATTTTTTTCAAGGCAGCTCGCCGAGACATTGCGCGACAGGGGGAAAAGAGCGGATATTTTTATTGCAAATAACTTGCCGGCCGTCCCAGACCTCAACGATACAGTTGATGGTCTCAAAACCATTTTAAAGAACGATGGTCTTGCGGTTGTTGAGGTTCCCTATCTGTTGGGCATGATTGATAACAACCAGTTTGATATGATTTGTCATCAACGCTTGAGCTATTTTACTGCAACATCGCTGGATCGTTTGTTTCGCCGTCATGGCTTGTATCTCAATCATCTCGAGCAAACTGCTCTGCATGGCGGTTCCTTGCGAGTCTTTGTTGAGCCAATAGAAAACGTTCAGGAATCAGTTCGTATTCGCCTGGATTTTGAAAATGGACGCGGCATCAACACAATGCAGCCCTATGCCGAATTCGCCGACAACGTACAGCGTGTCAGGCGCTCGCTAAAGACAGTTCTGCTTGATCTCAAAGAGAGCGGACAACGAATCGTTGGTTATGGCGCCGGCGCCAGGGCAACAACCTTGTTGAACTATTGTGGCATCGATCAAGCTATTCTGGATTATATCGTTGATATGAATCCACTGAAACAAGGCCATTTCATGTGCGGTAGTCATCTTCCCGTCTATTCCCCCAACAAACTTGTTGAAGATATGCCTGGTTACGTCGTGATCCTGGCATTGAATTATGCGAATGAGATCATACATCAGCAACAAACATATTATCTGCGTGGCGGTGAGTTTATTATTCCTGTCCCATCTCCATCAATTATTAATGAAGATGAAATATATGCCATTTTATCTCAAAAAAGAATGAATACAGGTGAAAAGAATCGACCGCTTCCACTGCCTGTTCAGTCGCCGGGCTAAATGCTGATGAGGGTGCATTATACGGTTTGTTTGATAATGATTTTTAAAAGAGGAATAAACGTGCGTTTTTTCGAAAAATTACTCTGTTTGATGCTTTGCATCGCACTTTCAAGCTACTGTCAGGAGCGTTTAATAAAGCCAGGGGATGCGCTTGAAATCATTGCCCCGCAAAGTGAAGAGCTCAGCAGAATCGTCGTCGTTGAGCCAGACGGAACTGTCGATTTTCCTGCGATGCAGGGATTGCCGGTCGATGGAATTACCCTGGATAGGTTTAAAGAAGTTCTTGTTGCCCAACTCAGCCGATATATGGAGAGCACGCCGTTAATGATGGTACGTTTTAGCGAAAGTTATCCTATAAAAGTGAATGTATTGGGACAGGTCGCGATACCTGGATTGTATCAAATTGCCAATACTGCCACATTGCAGGGAGCGATTGGCGCAGCAGGAGGATTTGTTCCAGGTGCGCAATTGTCAAAGATAAAATTGATCAGAACAAGAAATGGAGAACAGAGCGAACACATTGTCAATATGGAGCAATTTTACCTGAATGGCGATCCCTCCGTTCTGCCGCTGCTACAAGACGACGATACCATAGTGGTGCCCGGCAATCCTTTGGCGACGAATGTGAAGGTTATCGGCGGTGTCGAACATCCCGGGAGCTATGAAGTGTTTTTTCAGACCACCTTGTTAGATGTGATCTATCTGGCCGGGGGACCAACAGAGGATGCAAATTTGAAAAAAATTAAAATCGTCTCTCTCTCGGGACAAAATGCGCGAGAAGTGCCAATCGATATAAAAAATTTATTAAAATCGAAAAGCTATCGGGCGATTCCCATTGTCGTACCCGGCGATGTCGTGTATGTGCCCAAAAAGAAGGTGAGCTGGCGAAAATTTTTTGATATTGTCAGAGACTTGACAATTTTTGCGACCTTGTATTATTTGATGGTGAGTTCCAACAAAATGAGAGAAGATTGAGTCAATCAATCAATCGTCATTATAACCAAAAGCTGAAAAACGACAGGTTGGCATTAGATCATGGACAATATTGATTTATTTAAAGAGATGGAGTTGGAAGGCTTTCGTTTGCAGAACAATCAAAAGCTGAGCACAGTGTTGATCGACTATATTAAAATAATGTTCAGGCGCAAATGGCTCATCGCGCTCTGCACAATTGCCGTTGTTGTTCCCATCACCATTTGGATCATGCATGTGCCGCCCAGCTATAGAGCCGATGCCACTATCATTTACGAGGAAGCCAACGACACGGCATTCTTGCTTGATTTGGGCCAAACATTTTATAGCAAAAGCGCCATTGTCAATATGATTGAGCAGATTCAAAGTCGTACTTTGGCGGAGGAGGTGGTACGGAGTCTACCCGAGGACATGATTAAAACTTTCAAGTTGCCTGAGCGTCTGCCCGAGCATCTTTCCCGCGATCAATTTATTGTGCGTCTGATCAGAGAAGAGCTACAAGTGGAGCATGTGCGCGGAGGCGACATATTAAAAATAATTGTACAAGCCAATGACCCGAATGCTGCAAAAAACATTGCCAATTCCTACGTCGATCATATCATTGACTGGAATACGCAGAAGAATAGAAAGGAAATTTCCAGCATCCGCAATTTTGTTGAAGGGCAATTGTCCGTCTTTCAAGACAAGCTCAGAGATGCCGAGGAAGCGCTGGTTACTTTTAAAGAAAACAACGACGTGATACAATTAAGCGATGCCTCGTCGAAGGTGCTCGAAAATCTGACTGAAGCAGAAGTGGCTTACAGCAAGGCAAGAGCTGAGAGAGAAGCGTTGCAACAGCGAAAACATATTATTGAACAGAAAAAGCAAGAGCTTTTGCCTTCCCTTGGTGTGCCCGTGAGCAAAATCACCCAACAGCTTAAAGAAGAGTTGCTCGATTTGGAGAGACAATATTCCAGACTTCAACTGCAGGTGGGATTGGACGATCAGGAAAAATTGGCATCCATGCGGGAAAAGATTAATCAAACCAAGCAGGATTTGATTGATGAGCTCATGCATAATGCTGCGCAAGAAAATCTGGTTGATCCACTTTCGCAAATTCGGAATCTCCTGCAAGAGGCGATTACTATAGACGTCGATCTGGAAACCTGCAAAGCTCAGGAACAAGCTTTAAAAAATGCTGTGGACGAGCATGATGCCGAGCTACAAATGCTGCCTCAGCAAGAATTGGAATTGGCTCGCCTCATTCGCGCCAAAGAGGTCAACGACAAAATCTATGGTACGCTTTTGGAAAAGCGCGAGGAAGCCAGGATCACCGAATCCGGGAAAATCGGCGATATACGCGTGATCGATTACGCTGAGCTGCCAATTAAACCCGTCAAGCCACAAAAGAAAAAGATTTTCGTTCTGGCTCTTATGCTCGGACTCTCTTTGGGTGTTGGACTGGCTTTTTTCCTGAATTCTTTGGACAACTCGCTAAAATCTGAACAAGATGTCGAAAAGTGTCTGAACCTGCCAGTGTTGGCTTCTATCCCGAATATCTCCAGTAATGGCGTTTTGCGCAAAATTACCAAAAAAGAAGATGCTGATAACTTGTATTCTTCAAAGTTGTTGTCACAGCTTTTGGCAAAGTCCTATATCTTTGAAGCCTATCGATCATTACAACTCAATTTCTCACTATTAAATCCGGATAAAAATTTAAAAACTGTTGTCATCACCAGCGCAGCACCCGGCGAGGGCAAAACGCTCACATCATTAAACATCGCGCAGTTGTATGCTCGAGCCGGAATACGAACACTCGTCATGGATTGCGACCTTCGACGACCTATGGTGCACAAAGCTTTGAAAATTCGGCAAGAGCCAGGCTTGACCAATGCTTTGATTGATAAAGCTGCTCATTTAGAATCATATGTTCAATTATTTAATGATGAATCTCTGCATGACAATCTGGCAGTTTTGACATGTGGTGCGTTGCCACCGAATCCATCGGAAATATTGGGTTCCAAAAGAATGGGAGATTTATTGGCGCAGCTTGAAGACATGTACGGATTAATAATTATCGATGCACCGCCCATTATTTCTGTCACCGATTCCATCATTTTAGGGCAAAAAGTTGATGGTGTACTTTTGGTTCTCAGATCTGGCAAAATAACAAGGGAAGCGGCCCAGAAAGCCAAAAAGATATTAGAGAATAGCAAAATTCACATCGCTGGAACGCTGTTGAATGATGTGGATTTGAAGAAAGTGTACGGATATTACAAAGACTATTATTATTACTCGAATAAAAAAATGGCTGTTGAGTCGTAGAGGTGTCCATGATGCTTCAGCGACAACGACTGCTGATACATCGTATCAATAATACAAAGTATAGGGGAGCATTGAAGCGATGAAATTGCATTTAGATTATTTCAGGCATACGCTTCAAAAGAAGATTTTCAAATTTGCGAAATCATTATATCAATGTGACAAGAATATGTACTCGTTCGAAGATTTCAAGCTGCATTTATGCATTGAGAAGCGGAGATCAGAACGAGTGAACTGCAAGTCTTCAATCGTCTTTTTTAACGTCAAACATCTTGTCCATGGCAACGGTAAACAGCATAATCCCCGGCTTGAAGATATTGCGAAAATCATTTGCTCCACCATAAGAAAAACAGATGTTGTGTCGATATATAAAAGCCAGACCATCCTGATATTATTGCTTGATACAAATTGTTGCGGAGCACAGTGTGCCTGCAAAAGAATTGTCAGAGAAATAATGGATTGTTATTCGTCTTCCAAGTTAACGCACGAACATTTTCACATAAAAATTCTTTCTTTTCCGGAAAAACAAATTGAGAAAACCGCTATGGATGACATTATCGCGGATGATACAATAGCAGAGTATATGAAAATTTCATCTGATAGCCACGTCGCAAATGAAATGATATTTAAGAGAGACTATTTCGAGAATTTGAGTCTATGTATAAGCAATTTTAATGGTTCAGCAATTTCCATGCGGATTGATCAGACTTTTTTTTGGGATCAGGAACTTGTTTCGAAATACCTGCTCATCGGGAAAAAAGTGACAAAAAGACTGATGGATATTCTCGGCGCACTATGCGCACTTGTCTTGCTGTTTCCACTCATGCTGATCATCGCTGTGGGGGTGAAGCTGACATCTCCAGGACCGATCCTGTTCAAACAAAGGAGAGCCGGCTATAAAGGGATTTATTTTACCTTTTTAAAATTCAGATCAATGGTCGCGGGAAATGAAGATCGCCTGCATCAAGACTATGTCAGGAAATTGATAAACGGAGAAAACGATCAAATCAATACCGGCACCAGGGAGAAGCCATGCTACAAAATCAGAAATGATCCGCGGACAACGCCTTTTGGTCAATTTTTGCGAAAAACAAGTCTGGATGAACTGCCGCAATTATTTAATGTTTTAAAAGGCGAAATGAGTCTTGTGGGGCCAAGACCGCCAATTCCGTATGAAGTGAATGAATATAAAAAATGGCATTATCGTCGAATTTTGGAAGTGAAACCGGGAATAACCGGGCTTTGGCAAGTATCAGGCAGAAATCGGACATCTTTTGATGATATGGTTCGATTGGATATCAAATATGCCGAGAATTGGTCGTTGACAATGGATCTGAAAATATTATTTAAAACATTCAAGGCTGTTTTCGCGGCAGATGGAGAATGATCAACTTTCGTCGATTTAAGAGTTGAAAAACGATATGCTACAATCGCTCAGCCATAAAACGTAATCTTTTAGCCATTCGAATAAGGCATCCTTATGAATAGCAAACTGGCAGTGATAAAATCTCCCTCCGGTGTGCCGCATGTTAAAATAAGCGGCAGAACATTCATCATTAAAATTTACTATTTTATAAAGCCACTCCTGCCACGATGGTTTCAGCTTTTGGTTCGCCATATCATCGCGATGCGAAAACGAAACTTGTCTCATAGTATCTGGCCTGTTCATGATGGCGCCGGCACGCCGCCCATCGACTGGCACGGCTGGCCGCTGCAAAAAAGATTTGCCCTTGTGCTAACTCATGATGTCGATACCGCGAAAGGATATGAGAGAATCTACGATTTATTCCAATTGGAAAAAGCGATGGGATTGCGGTCCTCATTTAATTTTGTCCCGGAGAAATATAACATCGATAGGCGAGATTTGTGTGAAATCAAAAGACAGGGTTTTGAAGTTGGAGTGCATGGCTTGAAGCATGATGGTAAACTGTTCAAAAATTACAAAACCTTTATCGAGCGTGCCGCGAAAATCAATATGTATCTCAACGAATGGAAGGCGCAAGGATTCCGGGCGCCTTGCATGCACCATAACCTTGAATGGATGTTGGCGTTGAATATCAAATATGATGCGTCAACCTTTGACACTGATCCATTTGAACCGCAGCCAGATGGAGTGGGTACTATTTTCCCATTCATCGTCAAAGGAATTTCTGGGCAGCATGATTATGTCGAATTGCCTTATACATTACCCCAGGACTGTACATTGTTTGTCATTCTTAAGGAGAAGAATATCAACATCTGGAAGCGTAAATTGGACTGGATTGTGGAGAACGGCGGCATGGCATTGGTGATTACCCATCCTGATTATATGAATTTTAATGAGAAAAAATTAGCTGCGGGTGAATATCCGGCCTGTTATTATTTCGATTTTCTGCAATACATCATCCATAGTTACCATGATCAGTTTTGGCATGTATTGCCGGGAGATATAGCTTCTTTTTGGTTGAACAGGGCGTATCAAGTGCGCACAAGAGAACCTGTTCTGGCGATGGAGCCTTTTCAGGCGGCATAGCCAAGTGGTAAGGCCACGGTCTGCAAAACCGTGTTCACTGGTTCGATTCCAGTTGCCGCCTCTGGTATCGACGTATTTGTTGCTGGCGTCGGTAGCGGTGGCACAATAGGAGGGTTTGGGAGATTTTTAAAGGAAAAAAATCCCAATATCAAAATCATTCAATAAAAATATTGTGACTGTGTTGGCTGATCGGGCAGAAAGATATTTTAGCACCAGCTTACTTTGGGCAAAGGCAAAATTAATCCCCAAAATAAATTATGGGATACAAGATAGAAATAATAAACCCACTCGATGAACCTGAATGGGACCAGATCGTACTATCAACGTGCAATTATTCATTCTTTCATTCATCCGCTTGGGCAAATGTGCTCAGTGATTCCTATCGATATAGGCCGCTCTATTTTACGATCTCGACACAGAACGACTTTTCGGCACTCCCGTTCATGGAAATTAAGAGTTCTATAACCGGAACAAGAGGAATATCACTGCCGTTCTCCGATTATTGTGATCCGCTGTTTACCCAGTCGATCGATATGAATGAAATTTTAAATTTTTTGATCACCTCCGGGAAAAAAGCCAGCTGGAAATATTTTGAAATCAGAGCAAGCAACAATTTTTTTGAGGCTTTAAAGCCCTCAAAACAATTCTATCATCATGTGTTGAGATTGTCCAATAATGAAAATGATATTTTAGCAAAATTTAGAAGCAGTACGCGTCGCAATATTGACAAGGCAATCCGATGTGGCGTCAAGACTAAAATTGGCAATTCGGCGCATGACATTGTCGACTATTATCGCCTCCATTGCAAAACCAGAAAATATCATGGATTACCCCCGCAACCATTCAAGTTTTTCCGCAATATTTTCAAATTTATCCTGTCAAATAATTTGGGCATAATTGTCCTGGCAACATATAACAACAAGTGTATCGCAGGCAATGTATATTTTCACTTTGGTAAAAAAGCCTATTATAAATATGGCGCATCTGACAGGAAATATCAACACTTTAGGGCGTCAAATCTTGTGATGTGGGAAGCCATAAAATATTACATACAAAATTCTTATGAGAGTCTCTGTTTTGGCCGAACTGACCTTGATGATCAAGGTTTGCTGCAATATAAAAATGGCTGGGGTGCTGAATGCACGATGCTAAAGTATTACAAATATGACTTGAAGAATGACCGATTCATGGATGAAAAATTGATAACAAATAAGACAGTGAATATTTTTAAGCATTTCCCAATGCTACTGCTGCGAATGATCGGATTGTTGTTATATAGACACATGGGGTAGGAGAGATGCGTTTTTTGAGCAAGCTTTTTTCTCATAGATTGCGCCGGGGTGATATCGTCACCGTCTTGCCGTTTAAAGAGATATTAAAAACATTGGACCAGCATGGTCAGCTGGACAACATGCCATTCATGCCGGAAATGCAACGATTTTGTGGCAGTACTTTTCAGGTCGCGCGACGGGCAAATTATGTGTGCGTTGATGGCGATGGCATGCGAGGACTCGAGCATACGGTTTTTTTAGAAAATATGTATTGTGATGGCTCGGCGCACGATGGCTGCCAAAAATCCTGCACAATCTTCTGGAAAGAAGCATGGCTAAAGTCCTCTAATTCTACATCGGCGCCGAACAAAAAAGAGATGATGAGCGGTTCTCAAAAGTTGAAGACACGCAATGAGCAGTCAAACAGGTATATCTGTCAATCAACCAGACTGGCGGCCTCGAGCTGTTTATTGACACCTCTTTTAAAGGCTAAATTTCTGCTGAAGGAGTTTTTTTCAGGAAATCAACGAATAGATAAATTTATCATCAATTTTTGTTATTTCCTTCATTACAAGCTGTCAAAAAAATCAACAAATTCTGTGTGCCGAATTGTACGCGGTCATGCCGAATCGGCGCCACGCGTCTCTTTGAACTTGCATAGCAGCGATCTGGTCGAGGTAAAAAGCCTGGAAGACATAACTGACACTGTCGATACCGACGGTAAAAATCATGGTCTTGTATTCACCTCGGAGATGCATCATTTTTGTGGTCAGCGCTATAAAGTGCTGGGCAGACTGGATAAAATGGTGTCGGAGAAAAGCGGGAAAATGGTCACATTAAAAGATACTGTGCTTTTAGAGAATGTTCATTGCTACGGCAATTGTAAATTCGGCTGCGCTCGCCGACTTTTTCATTACTGGCGAGAAATCTGGTTGAAGAAAATCTGAAACTTTTTAATATCCTTAAAAATATGGCAGCGCAAGAAAATAAAATCAGCATCATCGATCCTTCTCAGGATAACATGTGGGATGAATTTGTGGCGCAACATCCCAACGGATGGCTTTGTCATCTTGCGGGATGGAAGCAGCTTTTAGAAATGAGTTTTTCGCATATCAAAGGCTATTATATTGTCAAGTACAAAAAGTCGAACAACAGCATATGCGCCGGTTTGCCGATTTATTTTGTCAAAAGTTTATTGACCGGCAAACGACTGGTGAGCGCTCCCTTTGCCACGCTTTTTGATCCATTATACTCGTCCGAAGGGGATAAAGCGTTGCTCTCCGATGCCGTTATTCAATTGCGCCGGCAGTGCAAAGCATCTTTTATCGAGATCAGGAGCTTTCAATCAACTGGATTTGCAAATGATCAACGGTTTTCCAGCAGTTGTTTTTTCAGACATCATTATCTTGAGCTTAATGAAGAACCAGAATTATTAAAGAGGCGATTTCATCGCACGTGTGTACGCCAGCGCATAAATCGATCTCTCGATAGCCATATTTCGCTCAAATTGTGCGAAAACGAAAAAGATGTGGCGGAGTTTTATGCGCTCTATCTCATCACCAGAATAAGGACCAATCTTCCGCCAATGCCGTATCGATTTTTTAAGCTCTTATGGGAAATTTTTTATCCCGCCGGCAATATGTCCATTCTTTTGGCACAACATGAACACCAATCAGTAGCCGGCATGATTTTATTCAAGTTTAAAAAGCGCGTTTCTGCAGAATTCGCTGCCTCGGATGAACGATACAAAGATAAAAGTCCAAATCATTTTTTATTTTGGCATGCCATTAACCTGGCGTATAAAGAAGGTTATAGCATCTTTGATTTCGGCAGGACCTCTGTACACAATCAAAGTTTACTCGATTTTAAAAGTCACTGGGGTACGCTGACGCTTGATTTGACTAATTATATGCACAATGGACAGACAAAATGTGATGTGAAATCATCTGAAGACAAGTTGAGCTATAAAATCGCAAAAAAAGTCAATCACTATATTCCCCGCTGGGCCTACCCGGCATTTGGTGAATTTTGCTATCGGCATCTGGGATAAGTGCTCTCCTCATGTTAGACGGTGCTCCTTACATGACAAAACGGCGGATCTTTTTCCGAAACAATGGATTGTCACCTATTGATATTATCAAATGGTGGCGTTATCAAAAAAAATTAGACCTAAAATGGCCACAGTTTGACAATCGTACAGTTATATTTACTTACCTCGGCAGAATTGGCAACGCTATGCTGTGCAAATTATGGCATATCCAAAGTGGTGATGAAATATTAGTGCCATCGTATAACTGTGGATCAGAAATCGATCCGTTTTTGTGCTTTGGTATGAAAGCTATGATGTATCGTGTCGATAGCAAGTTGAACATTGATATTGACGATCTGCGGAAGCGTATCAGCAAAAGAACAAAAATAATATATGTCACCCACTATTTCGGCTGGCCGCAACATTTAGCTGACATTGCCATCTTTTGTGAGGAGCACCATCTTTTTTTGATCGAAGATTGTGCGTTATCCCTATTCAGCAATTCTTCTGAAGGTCCGATTGGGCGTCTCGGCGATGCGGCGATTTTTAGTTTTAGAAAAACACTGCCCGTACCTGATGGTGCTGCATTGGTTTTGCAATCAAACAGTATGATACAATCTTTGCCCGAAACACACCCTGCTTTTCGAACAACAGCCAAAGAAGTTGCCCCCTATATTGTTCGATGGCTCATACACTCGATGCAAAATAGAGCGCTCTTGTCAAATGCTATTTTCTTTCTCGATCAATTATTTGCTCACAATGATGCGCAGCACTTGCAATCCGATAATTTGGACATGCCGAAAGATTATTATTTTTCTGAACATGTATTGCCCCTGACTATATCTTGTCTCTCTTCAGCGATTTTGCGCACAATAGATCCGGAAGAGGTCTTTATCCAACGGAGAAAAAATTATCACCAGTTGTATGAAGGACTTGCTGATATTGATACGGCGAAACCATTGTCGGGAGCTTTGCCGGAGGGTGTATGCCCGCTTCTCATGCCGCTTGTCGTTCCCGATGTATTTAAATGGCAGCGCGAGCTCCGTCGATTGGGTATAAAAGCCATTCGCTGGTGGGAAGGATTCAATAAAAAGTTAGATTGGGGAGAATTCCCGGAGGCAAAGAAATTAAAAAATGAATTATTGGTTTTGCCGGTGCATCACTATTTGACGAGTGACGATATAAATTATATGATTCATTGTCTCCACATGACCGCGACCGCACAAAGTTGAGAGAGCGTATTACCGGCATGAAAAAAATATGGATCGATCTCGACAATTCTCCCCATGTGCCGTTTTTTTCTCCGATTACAGCAGAACTGCAACGACGTGGATATAAGCTTGTACTGACGGCGCGAAATGCCTACCAGGTTAAATAATTACTCCAGGTCTATTCAATGCAGGCTTTTCTCATCGGTCGACACTATGGAAAACATAAATTATTTAAAATTATTGGCTGTCTTTACCGTTTGCTGCAATTGGCGCCCACTATCTTGAAGGAGAAACCGGATGCCGCTGTTTCGCACGGCTCACGAAGCATGCTATTCCTGGCGAAAATATTAAGGATACCATTGATCACTCTATATGATTATGAATATGGCCAGACGCTGCCCTTCATTAAACCGGATTTATTGATTACGCCGGATATTGTTTCGTATGTCCCCTTTTATGCGACAAATGTCTTGAAATATAATGGGATTAAAGAGGATGTTTATGTCCCTTTTTTCACACCGAATGCAAAGATAAAATCTGACTTTAACATAGATGATCGGTCCATCGTCGTCACCCTGCGGCCACCGGCAACTGAAGCGCATTATCACAACTCGGATAGCGAATTACTTTTTGACGAGGTCATCAATTTCTTATCCGAAAAAAAAGATATAACAATGGTGGTATTGCCGCGGAATAACAAACAGGCGGAGGAGATCAGGAAGAAATGGGCTGGCATGTATAAAGAGGGCAAAATGATCATTCCGCTGCATGCACTTGATGGACTCAATATCGTTTGGCATTCAGATGTGCTCATTAGCGGCGGGGGGACGATGAACCGTGAAGCGGCGGCACTGGGTGTGCCGGTCTATAGTATATTTCGCGGTAAAAAGGGTGCGGTTGATTTATTTTTAGAAGAAGAGGGGAAACTCTTTTTCATTGAAAATAGCCATGATATTCGTAATAAAATAATATTGAAAAAACGAAGTAGAACTGCCGGCTTGCCTCATACAAACAATAAAGTGTTAGAGCAAATTATCAGTTTTATCATACTCTTTCTTGAAAAACCGGCTGAAATTAAAAGTTATCAGAGTGAGACGGTGCAATTCTATAAACATCTCTCGCTCAACTTGAAGAAAAAACATGCCGTTTGATCGTGTGCCAAATCGTTATTTTATACATGATCTATCGCATCGTATGCCACAGAATGCTGAATTAAGCACAACGGCAGGGCCAGCGCAGCGGGATGACATCATCGCCATATTAGAAAAGAGCAGACTACAGTTGGAAAAATGGATTGAGCACGCTTTTTATAAAGGGTATGAGCCTTTTGATGGTTTATCCTCGTTTTTGCGATTATTGACGTTTAATCATCCTTTTGCTGAAAGGATACTCATCCAACTTGTGCGGCAATGTCCGGTGAATATTCGACCAATCATCGGCATCAAACCGCACGAATCGACCAAAGGGCGTGCTTATATGGCCGCCGGCTATCTCCATATGTTCGTGCGGACCGGCAATCAACATTATAAAACTCAAGCGATCGCGTGTCTTGATTGGCTCATGGACAATAAATCTCCCGGTTATGCTGATTATTGCTGGGGAAATCACTTTGACTGGACAAATCGGCAAGGTCGATTACCCAAATTTGAGCCAACCATAGTGTGGACAAGTCTGATTGGCCAGACATTTCTGGATGCCTATGAAATATTGGGAGAAAAAAAATACCTCGACGTAACGACCAGTATCTGTGAGTGGATTTTAGCTTTGCCGCGCGAGAAGACAAATTCCGGCACCTGCTTGAGCTACGTCGCGTTTGAGCAAAGCTCGATCCACAATTCAAATTTGTTAGGGGCTGCGATGTTGGCAAGAGCCGCAAAATATACACATGAAAAAGCGGCTTTGGCCGTGGCGAAAGAGGCGGTTCGTTATAGCTGTACCCGGCAATTGACCAACGGCGCTTGGTATTATGGCGAAGCGCCGATGCACCACTGGATTGATAATTTTCACACTTGTTATAACCTGGACAGTTTGAAATATTATTTTGAGCAGACGAATGATGCTACAGTTTTAAAAAATATACAGTTGGGATTCACTTTTCTGATACAGAATTTTTTTGAAAAAGATGGGATGCCAAAATATTATCCTCATCGGATATATCCTATCGATATTCAATGCGCTTCGCAAGCAATCGAGACATTGGCCAATTACACAGCATACGATGAGTTATCTCTGAGATTATCGCTCAAGGTCGCGTTGTGGACGATAAAAAACATGCAGGACAAGTCAGGATATTTTTACTATCGACAATTACCGCGGATCAAAGTAAAAATCCCCATGCTGCATTGGGGGCAAGCGACGATGTATAAAGCGTTGACTCGGTTGCTGACAAAAATATGATCGTCTGTATCTTTACAATAGATTATGAACTTTACGGCAATGGAGACGGCAATCTGTATCAACAGGTTTATGAACCGGCGGAGAGACTACAACAAATATTTCTCAGCCGCAATGCTCGTTTTGTCACTTTTGTTGAAGTCGCCGAGCTGGAGATCATCGAGGCACACGGCACGGACTCTGCTATTGATAAGGTAAAAAAGCAACTGCGGGATTTGTATAAAAACGGATTTGAGATTGGGCTGCATGTGCATCCGCAGTGGTACAACGCTCGCTATGACCAGGGCCACTGGCAGCTCGATGAGTTTGAGTACAACCTGTGTGCCTTGCCAAAAGATCGCATCGAGCACATCATCAATCGTGCCATTAACTATTTGCGAAAAGTATTAAACCAGCCTGATTACATCCCGCTTTGTTTCCGCAACAGTAACTGGCTGTTTCAGCCGTCGCAAGACCTTGCCGGTCTATTGGTCGATCAAGGCATAAAAGTGGATTCTTCCGTTTATAAAGGTGGTTTTCAGCACAAGCACCACTTGGATTACCGAAGAGCGCTCAAAAACGGCTATTTTTGGAAATTCGCGCGGGATGTGAATATTCCGGATCCTAGTGCACAACTGTTGGAAATCCCCACATATTCGCGAATGGTTTACACCTGGCAGTTGCTCAGCCAAAAGCGTATGCGGATTCAGCAACAGGCTTCAGCAGGTTATCCTTTAAAAGCGAAACTGGATCGCCTTACCGACTTTTTACATGTACGACAACCTTTGAAATTGGATTTCTGCCGCCTGACCATAAAAGAATTGGTGCATATGTTTGATCGGGTGTTGAAAGATGAAAAAAAAGCTCCCGAATCATTCAAGCCTATCGTCGCGATCGGGCATACGAAAGATCTGCAAGATTATGCTACAATCGAGGCATTTCTTGCATACTTGCAAAAGCATGAGATAGCTCTGTCTACTTTTGGCCATATTTATGATCGATGCGGATTGAGTTGACATATGATGTCGCAAGCGCTAAAATATGTGCTCATTACGCCAGCACGTAATGAGGTCGCATTTATCGAAAAGACAATAGAGTCGGTTCTAAAGCAAACGATTTTGCCACGCAAGTGGATCATAGTGAGTGATGGATCAACTGACGGCACGGACGATGTGGTCAAGAAATATGTGCCAAACTATACGTGGATCGAGCTGGTCAGAGCCCCTGAACGCGCCGAGAGGCACTTTGCCGGCAAGGTCCACGCATTTAACGCCGGCTACGAACATCTGCGGCACATTGACTATGATATCATCGGCAACCTGGATGCCGATATATCTTTTGATGCGGACTATATCGAGTATATCTTGAATAAATTTATAGAATTTCCTGAATTGGGCGTCGCCGGAACGCCTTTCAGAGAAGGAGTGAGCCAATATGATTATCGATTCTCCAGAAAAGAACATGTTTCCGGAGCATGTCAATTGTTCCGCCGGGAGTGCTTTGAGGCAATCGGCGGTTATCTCCCCTTGAAAGCGGGCGGTGTAGACCTCGCGTGCGTAGTCACTGCTCGAATGAAAGGCTGGAGAACCGAGACTTTTACGGGCACATACTGCGTGCATCATCGCATAATGGGAACAGGTGGGAGCAATCGATTGGCTGCGGCATTTAAGAGCGGATATGGTGATTATCCGATGGGGGTTCATCCAATCTGGCAGCTCTTCCGCTCAATCTATCAAATGAGTAGAAAACCGCTCGTGGTGGGAGGCATGATGCTACTTTTCGGCTATTGCTGGGCGCTGATCCAGCGCGCCAAGTCGCCGGTATCCATGGAATTTTTTCGCTTCCGACGAAGAGAACAAATTCAGTGGCTGAATGACTCTATCATAAAGCATGTGCCCTTTGTAAAAACAGGAAAAAGTCATGCAAGCGAGACCTGTTCGTATTGACTGGCACGTTGGGCTGCCGATATTTGCTTCGGAATCGTTTCTGAAAGCCGTGGGAGACGAATATGGGTGGCTGGGAGGATGTGATGCTTCTCAAAAAGTGCGCTGTATATTACCCTACACTGTAATAAAAAAACTAATGATGCGTTTGGTGCGTTTCCGTGTGGAGACCATTCCGGTAGACGGGATACTGGACATTCAGGAGGAAAAATCATTTTTAAACAGTGCTATAGGCTTTTTTCGTTCAATTGATGCTGATCTGATCATTCCCGCTTCAAATAATACGATTTTTCGAACATTTCCCGACGGCGCTGACGCTGCGCCATACGGCAGTTATGTGATCGATCTCACCCAGCCGGAAGAGATACTCTGGCGACGAATCCACAGTAAAGTGCGTCAGAATATCAATCACGCGCGAAAAATGGGACTGGTCATTAGAGATGACAGTGATCATCTCAGAGCAGCACATGAACTCATACGAACTACCTTTAAAAGATCAAAGCTGCCATTTATGGCTTTTAAATCTTTCGAGCGCTTTATTCATGGACTGGGTGATAACTGCCGGATTCTGATCGCAGAGTACGAGGGATTAGCGCAAAGTTATATCGTTTTTGCCTACAGCAGCTACTGTGCTTATGCCATTTATGGCGGCAATGTGCCGCAGCAGCTGCAGGGAGCCACTAAATTGCTCTGTTGGGAAGCTATGCTTTCATTCAAGCAACTCGGTGTTAAACAATTTGATTTTTTTGGCACGAGAATTCATCCGGAAATCGGATCAAAGCAAGCAGATCTTTGTGCTTTTAAGAAGCGTTTTGGAGCACAGCTCAAGACCGGCTACATGTGGAAATATTCTCTCAATCGCAAGAAATACGCTCTCTATGCCGTGCTCCGCCGTATTCGGAGCGGCGGTGACATCGTTGATGCGGAACGCCACAAGCTCGCTGAGTTTATGGCGGAAATTAAAGCAAAATGAAAAGATAATTTATTCGCACAGGTCGAATTCATGCCAAGCCTTATTCCGGCAGAGAATTGGGATTATAGCTTGAAGGATTTATTTTACGGGCTGAATGGCGCGCTGTCTCAGAACAAAAATCATGAAAAAATAGCTATCGAGAAAATTGGCACATGCTTACCCATTCGCTCGGGCCGGGCAGCGATCGTTCTTGCTCTCAAAGCCCTCAATCTGCAGCCAGGAGGACGAGTTGCTGTGCCTTTATATAGTTGTCCGGCTGTTTTTAAAGCAATTGATAAAGCCGGCTGTACGCCGGTGTTTGTGGATATCGAACGGGATACGTTTTGTATGTCTGCCAAAGATTTGGCCGCCAAAAGAGATCAGATTGATGCCGTGATCGCTATTCATATGTTTGGAAATTTGTGTGACATGCACGGCCTGCTCGCTGTCGCCCGCGAGAAACCCATCATTGAAGACTGTGCGCAATCGCTTGGCAGCGACATCCATGGACATATGTCTGGGACGTTCGGCACAATGGCCATATTCAGCTTCCGCTCTGGAAAGTATTTATCAGTGGGAGAAGGAGGCGCCCTGTATGCACGCAATCCGGAAACCATGTCTCGGCTTGAGTTTATCATGAACGGGATGAGCATTCCCACAAGGACAATGGAAGTGCAGCATGCGATAAAAACATATATTCGGTCAAAACTCCGCACGAGACCGCTATATGGATTAATTGGGAGTAAACTGTGGAAAATTTATAATAGAACAGTCGATTACTCGGCAAAAACACCGGTTCTTCTCAGCACAATTCTGCAGCATGATCTTCGCCTGACCAAACAACGACTGACAAAATTCGCCAGGATTTTGAATAAACAACGAGCGAATGCTGACTATTACTCCAATCATCTCAAAATAAATCCCGATATGATATGCTTTGAGAAATCTGACACTTTTTACAACCGCTTTGCTTATCCGATCTTATTTTCATCAATCGAGAAACGCGATGCATTAGCAGACTATTTATTCAAGAAAAAAATTGATACAATAAAACCATACCAGGATTGTGCAGAGATCGCATCAAAGTATTATGGATATGCGGGAGGATGTCCAGTGGCTGAACTGGTTGCCAAAACCGTTTTGATCATTCCAAGTCATTCTCGACTCAAGCAATTCGAACTTGACTATATCGTCAATTGTTTTAACAAAGGCTGGGCAAAAGTTACCGCACGTCCGATCCAAGATTTTCCCATCTCATAGCGAAAAAGATATGAGTCCAAGACATCATATGTGTGTCTGCATATGCACTTTTAAAAGGCCTGAACTCCTGGGACGATTATTGGCGAAATTGCAAACGCTGGAGACCGAAGACCTTTTTGACTATTCAATTGTCATTGTGGATAATGATCAGACTGAATCAGCGCGCCAAACTGTTCAATCCTGGAAACAACAATCCCATATCGCGCTCGCATATTATGTTGAGCCGGAACAAAACATCGCCCGTGCGCGAAATAAAGCCGTCGAGAACGCCAAAGGTGATTATATCAGTTTTATTGACGATGACGAATATCCGGATGAGCATTGGCTCCTGAACCTCTATAAAGCTTTGATGTGGCATCAAACGGACGGTGTTCTTGGACCTGTTCTGCCGCATTTTGAAGCCGAACCGCCGACCTGGGTGATGAAAGGGCACTTTTTTGACCGACCGATGCATCAGACCGGCCATGTTCTGGAATGGAAAGAGTGCAGAACAGGAAATGTTCTGCTAAAACGCACAGTTTTTACAGAAAGCGGCGAATGGTTTGATCCAAAACTTGGGAGTGGCGGGGAAGATCGAGATTTCTTTCGAAAAAAAATTCAGCAGGGCTTTACTTTTATCTGGTGCAATGAAGCGCCGGTTTTTGAAAGCATACCGGCACGGCGATGGAATAGAGTCGTTCTATTAAAAAGAGCGTTTCTCCGAGGCAAAATGGCGCTCTATGCCGCCAAGTCAAAACCACCAACTGTTCTGCGCTCGCTGGCGGCAATTTTTGCCTATACATTGTTCCTGCCGTTTTTGTTCATCCTGGGTCATCACTTGTTCATGCGTTATCTTGTCAAAGATTTCGACCATATCGGAAAAGTAATGACTTTTATCGGTTTTGATTTCGTCAAAGAAAAATATGTTATAAGCTAAATTTTAATCGTTTCGATTCATTCATTTTACGGGCAATCGTGGACATCAACTTTAACACATTTATCATTCAACGCGAGGAGCCGATACTGGTGACAGGAGCCAATGGATTTGTCGGTTCCAAAGTTGTTCAAACACTTTTGGATTATGGTCTGCGAAAAATTAAATGTCTGTCCAGGCCAACAAGCACAGCAAACAGGCTTGATTCTTTGCAAAAGCAGTATGGCGAAAAAAGCCTGGAAATTGTTAAAGGCAATCTATTATCGCGTGAAACATGTGCAGCCGCTACAAATGGCATTTCGGTGATTTATCATTTGGCGGCCGGTATCGAAAAATCATTTTCAGGGTGCTTTTTAAATTCCGTCGTCACAACCAGAAATCTTTTGGACGCTGCAACACGACAATCCACCTTAAAGCGTTTTGTCAACACAAGTACCATCGCTGTCTATTCAAACGCCCATATCCCTCGAGGCGGTCTGATCGACGAATCATCTAAAGTGGATACAAGATGGAAAAGACGATATGAGGCCTACACATATGGCAAAGCCAAACAAGATGAAGTGATTCTTGAATATGCCCAAAAGTATCAATTGCCTTTTGTGATCGTTCGGCCGAGCGTTGTATATGGACCCGGCAAAGCCAAGATTACCGATAGAATAGGCACAAATACCTTTGGCATTTTCCTGCATTTGGGCTTGCGCAATCAAATCCCGCTAACCTATATTGACAACTGCGCCGAGGCGATTGTTTTGGCGGGATTAAAAAAAGGCATAGATGGCCAGGTATTTAATATTGTTGATGATGACTTGCCCAGTAGCAGGGAATTTCTTCGCGGCTACAAAAGACATGTTCGGCGGTTTATCTCGATCCCGGTTCCATACGCGATATGGTATCTTTTTAACGCTTTTTGGGAAAAATATTCCAAGTGGTCTGATGGGCAATTGCCCCCGGTTTACAATAGAACCGCCTGCGCGATATATTGGAAAGGCAACACTTATTCAAACAGCAAGGCGAAAGAAATGCTGGGATGGCGTCAACGGATACCAACACAAGTCGCCCTGATGAAATTTTTCGATTATATGAGCCAAAGAGAAAAAAGAGTATGAAAGTCGGTATTGTTGGATGTGGCAAAATGGCGGAGCAACATGCCCGGCAAATCAAACGAATTCCCGGGGCTACAATAGTCGGAGTTTGTGATATTGAAATCCTTATGGCCAAGCAATTGGCGGAACGATTTGGCATTCGCGCATATTTCACAGATTTATCCGAGATGTTGGAGACAATCGAGCTTGATGTTATTCATATCACAACGCCACCTCACAGCCATTTTGCCTTGGCGAAATTGGCTCTTGCAGCCGGCTGCCATGTTTATGTGGAAAAACCTTTCACGCTCAATACAGCTGAAGCAGAAGCATTAATTGCATTCGCCAAGCAAAAAGGGCGTAAAATCACCGCAGGGCATAATGCACAATTTACGCACGCGATGATTCGCATGCGGGAGATGGTGACACAGGGGTACCTTGGCGGACCACCCATTCATATGGAATGTCATTATTGCTATGAATTAGGCGATGCAAGTTATGTCAAGGCATTTTTAGGGGATAGAGATCATTGGCTACGCCAACTTCCGGGGTCGCTTTTACAAAATATTATCAGCCACGGCATAAGCAAAATTGCCGAGTTTCTGGTGGGTGAAAATCCTCTGGTCATTGCACACGGCTTCGCCAGTCCTTTCCTGGTCAATATTGGCGAATCTGCTATTATTGATGAAGTCAGGGTGATAATTAAGGATGACGTGTCGACGACAGCCTACTTTACTTTTTCCACCCAGCTCCGCCCGGCACTGCATCAATTGCGATTATGTGGTCCCAAGCGAACTTTGATCGTTGATGATGACCATCAAATTCTCTGCAAAATGAATAACAAGGAATACAAGAGCTATTTGCAATACTTTATTCCACCACTTGGCTTTGCCGGACAGTACATCGGGAATTGGGGGAGAAATCTCTTAAAATTTTTAGCGAACGATTTTCATTTGCCCAATGATGCCGGATTAAAAAGACTGATAGAAGCCTTCTATTTGTCGATTACCAATGATGCGCCTCTACCACTTTCTTATAATGAAATCCTTCTCACCGCCAGAATAATGGATGCTATATTTTCGCAAATCAAGCGGTGAGGAAGACGATCGAAAAGTCGATTGATAGATATTAAATTTCAGCATCAACTTTACGGACAAGCGATATGCCATCTGTTCTCGCGCTATTCTTGTGCACGGCATTTGTGTTTTTTCTGCTGCGAATCGATCACAAACAAAGCTCCGGACTTTCTCTGGCTCTTTGGGTGCCAACTGTGTGGATGCTGATCATCGCAAGTAAACCGCTTGGCGTTTGGTTTCCATTCACAACCCGAGTCGAGGATGTCACATCGAGTCCGCTGGACCAAATCTTTTTGATCCTTTTGCTGGCTTGTGGATTATTTCTCTTGATCAGGAGAAAGTTAAACTGGTCTAAATTTTTTCGCGAGAATTCATGGCTCATTGTGCTTCTTTGTTATATGTTTCTGAGTACTTTGTGGTCTGATATGCCATTCGTCTCTCTAAAACGATGGATACGAGAATTAATTGCCGTGGTGATGGCTCTGTTAGTTCTCAGTGAACAGAATTCGCGAAGAGCTATGCAAACTATTCTCAGAAGAACCACCTATATACTCATACCATTCTCACTGCTCCTCATTAAATACTATCCTGTGTATGGAGTTCAGTATGGTCGCTGGTCAGGAGAAATTATGTGGATAGGTGTCACCATGCAAAAGAATGGTCTGGGGAGATTATGCATCATTTCCGCTTTTTTCCTCATGTGGAGCCTCTGGAGAAGAATGCAGGGACGTGACCGTCCCGTTGTTAAGTATCAAACCTATGCGGAACTAGTTGTTCTTTTACTCACAATTAGACTGCTGATCGGACCAACACTGCAAGCCTATTCTGCGACCTCGGTTTTGGCATTTATTGTAGGATTAATGACTTTTGGTGCTCTTTTGTGGCTGAATAAAAACAGAATTAGTATACGCTCCTTGCCGGTCGAGTCAGCCCTTTTGCTATTTATTGTCCTTGGAACGGCAAGTGTCTTTATTGGTAGTCTATCCACTTCTCATATTACCGGTGCGCTGGGCCGGGATGCAACCTTGACGGGTAGAACTGATGTATGGGCGAATCTCCTGCCCGAGGCGATGCAGCGGATCGTATTGGGACATGGCTTTGGGGGTTTTTGGACGAATAAAACCCGATTAAATTATGAAATTAGCGAAGCACATAGCGGCTATCTCGACGTACTGCTGGACATTGGATTCTTTGGGCTGATCCTGTTAGCCATTTTCCTCATGTTTTCGTGCCAAAAGGCGAAGAAAGGACTTTATTATGACTTTAATTGGTCTACTCTATGGATTTGTTATTTGCTCATGGCTGCTGTTCATAATATAACAGAAACTTCGCTTAATTCACTTTCTTCCCACCTGACGGCGGTCTTGGTATTTATGGCAGTGACATCTTCGGCGACTCCCGCGCTGCCGTATGAAATTTGTCAAAAATATTGTGACCTTTTGCAGCAGAAAATTGAAAGCGAGGCGTGAATTTATTGATGACAAAACAAGATCTCGCTGTCTTGTTGTTGTATTATTTAGGCTTTTCCAGAATCAGAAATTCAATTTTTCTTTTGCAGCGAAAACCTATTGCACTGTTCCTGCTTTTTCATGATATTCCCCCCAACGAGAGCGCTTGTTTCGAGACGAAAATGCTTTTTCTGAAGCGAATTGGGAATATCATTAGCCTTGACGATTTTTTCTCGGGGAAATTAGCTGCGGAAAAAATAAATATCGTCATCACCTTCGATGACGGATTTAGGAGTTGTGTGTCTTGCGTACTGCCTATTCTCAAAAAGCTAAAATTACCTGCCACCTTTTTTTTGTCATCGGGTTTTGTGAATCTTTCAAAAAAGGAGGCATCAAAATTCATCCGTACAAGACTTTTTGATAATCGTTCTCATCCGGAACTTGCCGGTGGCTTAACTGATGCAGAAGTGAGAAAGATTGTTGAGGAAGGTTTTATCGTGGGTGGGCATACCTTAAATCACTCCAATTTGGCACAGCTTGCAGATGAAGATGTGCTGCGCTACGAAATAATGGAAGACAAAAAAAGATTAGAACATTTTAGCGGCACAAAGGTTGATTACTTTGCCTACCCCTTTGGGGCATATCATAATCCACGTATCAATATTGTCGATATTCTGCAGCAATCGGGATACAAAGGAGCAGTCACCACACTTTCCGGCCTCAACAGATTAGGATCAGATCGATTCATGCTGAATCGGGAACAAACACCGGCATCAATACATGGGCAGCTTTTTAAGGCAAGAGCTTTTGGCAATTATGCGGCAGTCTGCTTTGTCAAACAGCACCTTGCAAAGCTGATCTGACTCAGCAAAACAGCAATATGTCGAGATGAACATGGCTCATATTATCCTACAGCTTGACGGAAAAGATGTCGATGTATCCAAAAATGAAAAGCACGTAAAAATTATCCCTTTAGATAAGGGCCGAATTTTTATTTTAGGTCATAGTGACACTTTTCGTCATCTTGAAAACAGTCGGCAAGATTTTATTATCTCATTAGGCTATGCCGGTTACATTGATGGCGATTTAGCTCAACAGACCTTGTCACACATTTTGAACTGTTTTGACGCATCCCAGATAGGTGATTTAAAAAAGAAGCTGGTCGGCCAATTTGTGATGATGATTAAAAAACATCAGCAAATTTACTTGTTTTCAGACTTTATAGGTGGAAGAAATATTTTTTATTCGAAAGATGGTACCATCGTCTCCACATCATTCTCTCTTTTAGAAAACCTCGTACAAACCGATGCACATGCTTTGGATCAAAATAAAGTATTCGAATATCTTGCAATGAGATATGTTCAGTTTCCGGCCTGGATAGGTCGCTTCACGCAACATAAAAGCATAAAATGGCTTTTACCCAATGAATATATGACGATAAACCTGGATGACTCAAGTATCCAGATCGGTTCGGTGACCTTTTCCCTTGATAACAGAAAAGAGACAATATGTTCAAATTTGGCAAACGATCTGTTGTCTATTTTGAAATCAATTATTTATCGAAGTGAATACAAAGAGTCACCCGTGGCAGCATCTATTACTGGAGGGCGTGATACCCGACTCGTTGCTGCGATTGCAGCGGATTATTATTCAGAGATGCACTACCGCATTGCTGTCTCTTCGCAAGACGGCAATTCTTTAAAAGATCTCAAAATTGCTCGAAAGGTGGCTAAAAGCCGAGGAATGAAGCTGGATGTTTATCGCTTTCAGCCGTCTCGCGATGCAGAAAAATTTATCTCGCTTACAGAGGCATTGACGCCATCATATAATCATACAATCACTCCACTTGTTGAGAACTCGCACGCTTATGCTTTGGGATTTGGTGGTGCATTTGGCAGTCAACTTTTTGCGCCAATACCATGGACAACAATCGACGATTTTGTCACCACAAAGCTCAAGCACGCTAAAAGATTCCTCTCTGTACCAGAAGATTTTTGGGATTATGTGCATGATTTGCTTATGGAAGAATTTCAAAGAAGCAAAAATGTTTACTATTTACATGATATGAATGACAAAGATTATATACGCTTGTTTCAAATCTTCAATGCAGCCCGGTATGCATCGTTCATCATGTCTGCATACAATAACTCCGGCTATCAACTTGAGCCTTATGGAACTTTTGCTGCTCTGGAATTGGCATTGCAGGTATCCCCTGAATTATGGGGTAACCACAAAAGCCTGAGCGGAGACGCTCTGGTTCAAAAAGTGGTCATGGCACGGTTGAATCCCAAATTGGGAAAGATCCTCGCGTACAGTACCTTCCGCCCAATGATACCGCTATCACTCACCACTTTTCCATTATATTCGATTGGCTACGCCAATCAACTCGCTTTTTGGGCGAGAAGAAAAGTAAGGACCTGTCTACAAAAGCCGGTGAGAACGAAAGTGCTGCATGGATACCATATTTCAAATGGCTGGGATAGACCGTTTATTGATCGGATTGAAAAAAAATATGGCTGGTCTAAGTAGCAGTGCTCAATAACTCCCTGAAATGCGACGACCACTGGTTCAAACGTGACCATATAAAACAAGATTTAAAAAGAAAGTCTTTACAGAGTGCTATAAACAAGGTCACTGCCAACAGCTTTTCTTTCATGTTTAGTATTGCTTCGACGATGGTGTTGGCAAGATTGTTGACGCCTAAAGATTTTGGCCTCTTGGCAATGGTAACAGCCGTGACCGAGTTTGCTCGCTCTTTTCGAGAACTTGGACTTGGCACCTTGACAGTACAGCGAGAGGAAATCAATCACGCTCAAGTGAGTACATTGTTTTGGATTAACGTGAGCATTGGGATTCTCATCATGCTCTTGTTGATCACTATTTCTCCGCTGTTGGTCTGGTTTTATAGTGAACGTCGTTTGCTGAACATTTGCATCGTGTTATCTTCTATTTTCTTTATCAGTGGACTCACCGTTCAGCATCGAGCGCTGCTCGAGCGACAAATGAAATTTGGCTCTTTGGGAGTGATAACGATCATTTCTTATCTTGGAGGATTTTGTGTCGCGATATATCTGGCGTTGCATGGCTACGGTGTTTGGACTTTGGTCGCGAGCGAAGTTCTTTCCGCGTTACTTTTTGCGCTGGGCACATGGCTTTTCTGTCGCTGGCTTCCCGGCCCTCCGCAGAAAAAAACCGATATGAAAGCGAGTTTGCAATTTGGCTCTGATGTGTCGCTATTTGAAATTATCCAATACTTTAGTCGCAATATTGATCGAATGCTCATCGGACGCTTTTACGGCGCCAATAGCCTGGGCTTGTACGCCAAAGGATTTCAGTTAGCGATGATGCCGATTGAGCAAATCCGCATGGTATTCTGGGATATTGGATTTTCTCCTTTGAGCACCCTCCAAAGCGACGCTGACAGATTTCGGAGCTTTTACAGTCGATTTACATCAATCATGTCATTCATCTACATGCCGATTGTGGTTTTTCTGGTGATCAAATCTGAGAGTGTCATCTTGTTATTGTTGGGTGCCAATTGGAAAAGCGCCGCCCCCATTCTCAGGATCATCGCTCTTGGTGGATTCTTTCGACCGGTTGTCGCAACATTTCAGCTCATTATGGTCTCCTGCGGGAGAACCAGAAGATACGTGAAGTGGGGTATGATCAATAGTCTTATAATGATCATCTCATTTGCGCTTGGTATTTTATGGGGACCGATTGGCATTGCCTATGCTTTCGCCATCGCGAGTTTTATCTCATTATTGGGCGCTTTTTTATATTGTTTGAAGGATACACCAGTCAGCGCTCCGCTGATCTTTCAGAACATAAAAATTCCTTTTTTAGCAAGTTGGGGTGCAGGACTTGTCGTGGTTTTATTGCCGGCCAATATATATCCAACCGGCATACTGCTGCAAATAATAACTCTGGTTTTTCTTCTATTTTTGTCTTATGCTGGAATATTGCTCTGTATCCCAAAGGGGAGACAGCAATTTTTAGAGTTTTGGTCGTATGGAAAGGAGCTATTTGTCAAAGCCTGAATTATCCGGTTGCTACCATCCAAGGAGAGAGTGATGACTTTATACAAGTATGCGATAATTTTTTCATTGATTTCTTTTTGTCATGCAGCAGAATGGTTTGCACCCAATGTTGAGAGATCAACCTTCGTTTTTTATATTGAAAATTATGCACATCCCGGGGATGTCATTTATTTCCCAGCGGATACGGCTGTATGGAATCAGCCTTACATGATCAAAAAGGGTGTCATCCTGATCGGCGCGGGAATGGATAGCACCTACATAAGAAGTAATTATAATTCTTTCGATCCCCTGATTCTCTTTAATCCCTCAAATTATGAATTGAATGCGCCTTTCAGATTTTCAGGTTTTACCCTCGATTGTGGAGGCAAAAGCAGAGGTATCTATTTAGGGCATGATAATCTCTTTCATCCCTATAAAATCCAGACCAAAGTCAGGATAGATCATAACAGATTTAAAGGTGCCAAAGCCGGGGATATCTCCGCCCAGTATATTTGGCATTTTTCAATGTTTGGCGTTATTGATAATAATATTTTTGAGCCATGCTATTGGCCAATAAAAGCTGATCCCAATTCAGATTGTTCATGGTGGGAATACGTGACCTACACGCCGGGTGCTGAAGATGATTGTATGTATATTGAAGATAATGTTTTTCAGGGCATCAGCGGTATGGTGTCCGATGGACAGTTTAGTGGCAGATATGTCTGCCGATATAATGATATTAGAATCACTTTTGATATGGAGCCGATGTTTGATATGCACGGGAATCAATCCGGCACTTTTGGTATGTGCTCGACTTTTGGCTGTGAAATATACGGTAATAATATAACCGGCAATTTTGATGTGAGGTTCGTGGATCAACGAGGCGGACAAGCATTTGTTTATTATAATAATAAAAATTCAACCAACGATTATTATGAAATTCAGGTGAGGGAAGAATATGCGGATGCCGGAAATCCTCCCGCATGTGCTCCTGATGGGCAGCCGCAACATGTTTCGGATAGTTATTATTGGAACAATAGAATAAATAAACGGGGGGAGCTTTTTAGCGTGACGGAAGCGCAACATGTCGGAGATATTCCGCTGGTCAATCGTGATTTTTTTTATGATACGCGCGTGAATCATAAAGCTTTTAATGGCACATCGGGAGTTGGGTGTGGATGTATCGCAGATCGACCAGCGACATGCACGACTGGTGTTGGCTATTGGGCGACAGAGCAATCGGTGACTGACTTGACGGGCAAAGTTGGCGCACATCCCGATTCAGTGATCAGCGGCATCTTTTACAAGGCAACAGCTCCAAATACCTGGACCGAGTATTACAAGCCCCTGCCGTATCCACACCCCTTGAGAAAACCTGAACCACTGAAAAATCTTCACTTTATAAAATAATGGTGGTAACACGGGATGAATATTAAATTTTTTTTAATTATCGTTTTTTTTGTTCAAACTATTTACTTCTCGGGATATCCATTATCTGCCAAAACCTATTATGTTGATCAAGATAATCCTGTCGCTGGTGATCGTAATTCAGGGACGATGTCGCAACCATGGAAAACCATAACAAAAGCAAATCATGCGCTAAATGCGGGTGATACGGTATTTATCCGGGGTAGCACGTATTATTCTTTTATCGAACCTGATCATTCCGGTCGTCCCTCTTCACCAATAATTTACCGCAACTATGGCGAGGAGCTGGTGACAATTTCGAACGCGAAATGCGGTATTTTGCTGAATGGCCGATCGCATATTGTCGTGCATGGAATATATTTTTACAACCTGGATCAATTCCTTTGGCTGCAAAACGGCGCTAATCATAACATAATTGAATATTGTATTTTTGATCAAGGGCGAAATGTTGCATGGAGCGGATCACGAATCTATCGAAATTCTGCTTATAATTGGATTCATCACTGTCAGTTTTCAAATTATGGATATTACCATTCTGATGATATTGGCTCCATTCTCGATATAGGCGATGAAGAATCTCGGACCGATGAATCAAATTACAACCTTCTTGAAGACAATGTATTTTTTCATGGCGGACATCATATTTTGGGTGTCTTTGGCATGTATAATGTCATTCGTGGTAATTATTTTCACAATGAGCCATGGTCAATGGGCACAGCCGAATCGGATCGTGGTGCGATATTGTACGGAAATCGTAATGTTTATTGTTCCGGTTATCCGGATAATTCCGGTCGTAATCTGTTTGAGGAGAACCGTGTGGCCTATTCTTCTGATCCGCCTGACAATATTGGCGCTTCGGGAATGGCCCTTTGCACGAGCTATAACATTGTCCGCTTTAATCAGTTCTACTTCAATGATCGTGCGGGTCTAAGCATGACGGTGACGAGCAGCTACTATTCTGATGTTGTTTATAACAAGATCTATCACAATACTTTTTTTTATAATGGTATAAATACGCAAGATCCCGATGACCATATGAATTCCGGCATCGCTTTTGGCTTGTATAGCGGTCCTCTTATCATAAAGTCCAACACGATTAAAAACAACTTGCTGTTCAAACATCGTGTGCCATTCGGCTCCTATAAAGTAGACCTTGCTGAACAAAGCTTTGCAAATAATTGGGATGGTGATCTGGATGGGAATCCAAAATTTGTCAACGCTGATATTGTTTTAGGAGATCCACTGGACGCCAATTATCCTGATCTTCATCTTCAAGCTGACAGTCCGTGCCGGGATGCCGGTCGCTATTTGACAACGATCATCTCGGTACCTGGCTCCAGCACCTCCTTGCAGGTGGATGATGCCGGCTATTTTATGGATGGCTGGGGTATTGTGCGGGGAGATAATATCCAGCTTTTTGGCAGCGAGCAGAGAGCCGTTATTACTCATGTTGATTATCAGTCAAATATGATAACCCTCGATCGGCTGGTCACCTGGACGAAAAATCAGGGCGTTTGTCTTGCTTATCATGGAGCAGCGCCGGATATCGGCGCTTGTGAAGTTGGCCAGGAAGCAAATCCGCTGCCACCGGTCAACCTGAGGTTTCTCAAAAGTCCTCCCCATAAATGACCTCCATTAAAAGATACTTTCTCGTCGGAGGTCATTTGGCCTTATTTAACCAGCATCATCTTGCGCCATGCACTAAACGAATCGGTTGTGATTTTATAATAATATTGTCCAGAGCTGACTTCTTTTCCGAGGACATCCGTTGCGTTCCAGGTGACGGTGTATTTCCCCTTTATTTGAAATTGATCGACCAGGCAAATAATTTCGTGCCCCATCTCATCGTAAATATTGAGCACAACGTGGCCATTCATTGGCAAATTGTAAGCTATTTCCGTTGATCGGTTAAATGGATTGGGATAATTCTGAAAAAGATGCACTTCAGCCGGCAGGACAAGAGTGATCTTTATCGTGTCGGAAAATTTGTATGATCCGTCAAAGTCAATTTGTTTTAAACGATAAAAATATGTGCCGGCCGGTACGTTTTTATCCACAAAACGATAATTTTGTGAATCTGTCGCTGTCCCGTTGCCTTTGACAAAACCAATCGTTTCAAATTGGCCCGGCGCTCCATCGCAAAGACGTTGTACTTGAAAGCCATAGTTGTTGCTCTCCGCTGCTGTTGACCAATTCAGGACAATATTTTTTGAATTGTCAACTTGTGCGTAAAATGAATAGAGTTCTACCGGAACGGGTGATTGAAGTGTCGTGTCAATTTTATTCGAAAAACCGCTCTCCAAGCCAAACTTGTCAACAGAAGTTGCGACGTAGTAATAATGTACATCCCACTGCATTTTTTCATCCATGTAGGTGTTCACAGGATGATTCACAGTGGCTAATAATAAAAAACTGGAATCTTTGTGGATTGCCCGATAAATGTTATAGCTGGAAATGGTGGGATCTGTACTCCGATCCCACCCCAGGATCGCATGCTGGGCATAGAGGCTTTGCATGCAAAAAAGTGACGTTGCGAGTCCTATGATTTTATATTTTTTTATTTTCAAATGAAATTTCATTTCATACGGTTAGGACAAGTTACATCAGAACGCGATATGAGGGAAATCAAAAAGAAAAACAAATATCTGGAACAAAAAATTTCAATCATGATTTTGTGAAAAATTGGTTGGCTAAAATACGCACTATCCTCATTCATGCACTTTTTGTGAGTGTCTCAACGGCGCCTTGTTTCACTCAGCCTTATTCTGGTGCAATCGGCGGCAAAATTACTGACCATAATGGAGATGGTTTGTCGCATGTAAATATTGTCATTTTAGGGACTGCATCCGGTGCGGCTTCGGATACAAACGGGTACTTTCGGGTTGATCATCTCATGCCTGGAACATTCTCACTTAAAATTATGTGCATGGGCTACCAAACAAAGATTATAAATAATATTCGGGTTGAGGCGGGCCAGACGTGCTATTTAAATATCAAATTAGCGACGCATGTGCTTCCCATGCGGGAAATTTTGATCACACCTGGCCATTTTTCTATTGCACAACAACAGTCGGTGAAGCAACAAGCGATCGAAAAAGAAAGAATAACTGCCATACCAGCGACTCTTGATGATATATATCGTGTCCTGCATATCATGCCCGGGGTGAGTTTTTCCGATGATTATAGCGCGCATTTCCATGTCAGAGGTGGAAAGCAGAATGAAAACCTGATTCTTCTCGATGGCATGGAAATTTACGATCCCTATCATTTGAAGAACATCGGCGGCGCTGTGGGTGTCATGAACATGGACCTCATTGATAATATGTCGCTGATGACCGGTGGATTCCCTGCACAATATGGCGACAGATTATCGTCGGTCGTTGCCATTGAAAATCGTCCAGGTAGTTCCGAACGACTGCGGGGCAGTATCGTAGCTGGCGGAACAGGCTTTTCATCCGTGATTGAAGGACCGATTCCCTTTGGCAGTTGCATTCTGTCATTTCGCAAAAGTTTCCTCAAAGAGGCTGCTGAAATATTGAATCCAACTGACTATGTTTTTTCGCCCTCATTTTACGATGTGCAAGGTAAGCTTGCTATTGCCGCCAATACAAATAATCAGATAATCTTAAACGTGCTCTATTCAAAAGATAAATCCTATTTGGAAAAATGGCGTCAGGATTCCGAGTTGTATGCAGATTATGGCAATGCTTATCAGGCGCTCGTCTGGAAAAGTACACTGTCGTCGAAAATATTTTCTGAATTCATCTTGTCGCGCGGAGAGAATTTTTGGGATAACCGAGTTGGTCGCACAAAGGAAGAAAAGTTAAATTTGACCGAAAATGTTATCACCTGGAATGTGAATGTTCATCCTAAACAACCTCATGCGCTGGGATGTGGGATCACTTTTAAGCATATTTATTACAACTATAAAATAAATGCTGAAAAGCTATCGCAGGAGCAGCAGGAACTGGACGAGGTTGTCCAATCCTACATTGGCAGACAAACAATCTCACCCCGAACTTTCAAGTTAGGATTTTATGTACAAGATGAGTTTCAGTTCTTCAAGCCACTGTATATGAATATTGGCTTACGCTACGACTATTTCGAATACAATAATGATCAACAAGTGAGTCCGCGCGTTGGTATCTCCTGTCATTTCAAGAATAAAACCATTCTTCGAGCGGCGTGGGGCAATTATTATCAGTCCCCGCTCTATACCGAGCTCACCCACATAAAAGGCGCCGAATATAATCCAAAAGCCGCGAGATCAATCCATTACATTCTTGGCCTCGAACAGTTTATCACCGAAAACGTGAGCTGGCGTATTGAAGCCTATTTAAAAACGCTGGATCACATGATTGGTCATTATTTTGAAATGGACGACGACTCAGGGCACGCGCAATTAAAGTATGGTAATCCTTTTTCCGGCCAGTGTCGCGGAATTGAATTTTTTATCAACGGCAAGCTGTCAAATAATTTTTCTATTTGGGCGACCTATGCGTACTCCAAAAGCACTATCGAAACTTATTTTATCAATTGGGAAAAAATGCTCCTGGAGAAGCAGACTGTTCCCCGATTTACCGATCAGCCGCACAATCTGTCTCTTTTTTTCACGTATCAGATAAAATCCTGGGAGCTCAATATAAAGTGGCGATACCTCAGCGGAATGCCATATACCCCTATGGTTCCCGATGACAATTCAGCAACGCCTGCCTGGCGTGGCGGAGACTATTATTCAGCCCGTTACCCGGCTTATCATCGTTTGGATGTCAGAATAGGCAAAAATTTTTCATTTAAATACTATCAATTGGCGGCGTTCCTGGAGATCAAAAATCTATATAATCGCAAGAACGTTTTGTTGTATGACTATCGAATTGAAAATGGAGCCCCAGTCCGGCAGGCGTTTTACACCATTCCTTTTTTGCCGACAATAGAGTGCAGGATTTCATTTTGATTTAAACCTCCTCTTAATCCTCTTATTCCCAGCCGTTTCCCCCCCCAATTTTTTATTCTCCTTTCGATCCACGTTTAAATTCTCCAACACGTTTTATAAATTAAAGTTGTGCTGCGAAAGGAATAATAGTCTTTAAAAGATAAAAATGTCAAAAAAACAAGTGCTGCCCAAATAATCAGACTTGTATTCATACCAGCTCCAACACTCTCGCAATCTTAAGCGGATCAATCCGATAGGGCGATTCAAAGCCCTCAAAAAAATGGTGATCGCGGATAAGATGTACCGCTAATCCCGAGCCGCGCATGGCATCGCCCGTGCGTTTGTTGATAATCGACCAGTCCAGCGAGCCAAATTGTACGCCGCCGCCGGTAGTGCATTGGTGCGAATGAATATCCGACGACCATGGGCACATCTGAAAACCGGGGTAAACCTGTACAACAACTTTTAAATTCCCAATCTCAGCAGCGTGACTGCGAGCCTTTTCAGCAGCCGTTAAGAGCTGTTCTAATTTTTCAGCTATCTTCTCATAGGTGAGACCAAGCTCCGCCATGGTTTGTGCATCGTGCGCCAACACCTCATCGAGATGTTCATGCGGGCCGAGAAAGCCTGCTTGAGATAAAACTCCCGGTCGCATAAGCGCCTCCAATTCCGATGTGCTTTTGGATGCGGAATCAGAATCCATATCCATCCTCCAGTCCAGCGAACGGCCATGTGCACGAACCGTTCGCTGGATTTTAGCTGTGCACTATTTCACATATTCAATGTCGTCGTTCTTGCGTAACACCAGCGTTATTCTTCGCGTGGCGGTTCTTCCGGCACCACTTTAAGCCGAGGCATAATGCTACCAACAGGTCGTTGTGCCGCCGGTACAACATGCACCGATTTCATCACGATGCGCTCGTCTGCGCTCATAAGCGTGATGGGCATGATAAAAGTCGGCTGCAAATAGCGCTGTGATTCACTGCGCCCGGCTTCGAAATAGCCAAAACGTGTTTCCTTGACATCAATACGTTTGACGTCAGCTCTTCGCCAATAACCAGCTAAATTTAATTCAGCATATCTTGTGGGTCTGAGCTGGTTGGACGGCACTTTTCTGTACACAACCGACAGGTCTCGCCAAATTCGATCGCAGCCAGTCACGTCGCCTTGAGAATCAATGTAAACAATCACCTTGCCGCCGGGGCCTTCAACGGGAGTTTTGTCCAATGTACGTTGAAAAATCACGCCGGTATCAATAATTCTTTCTTCGGCCTTGTTCGAGTCGCGCTCCTGAACACCAACATGCAAATGTGTTACTTTGAAGAGCTTGCACTCGGCCATGGGTACCAGTTGCGTCTTTTTAATAAACTTTTCGGCGATCTCGACAGCATCATCATCCGACATTGTGACATGCGATGTGCCGTCATCCATCTGCCAACGGGTGCTATCGTAAAAGCGTAATGCTCCTGATTTTTGATAGAGCGTTACGACATACGGGCCTTCAGTGTAACTCAATTCTTTGGGATTTTTCAATACCTCAGCGGTTTTGATGTTTCCGGTTAAATTGAGACGCTTGGCCTCTTCGACAATCGATTTTTCATTGATTTTGGGAATCTGAAGGCGATAGATATTGGTGTCCAATCGCGGTTGAGTCGTCATTCGCTTAAGATATTTTATTTCAGGCATTGTAACCTCCTATTATCTCGAATTAAATAGTGTCACGGTTTTGTGTCGTTTTACAAGCCAGGTCGGCTATTATCGGCGATACTTCCATGCCAGCCAGCGGGAAGATGTGACGTCCCAATCGCGATAATTGACCGTTTCATTGTCGCGGCGATTTTTCGCTTCGCTTTGGGTCGCGCCATAGGCCATGGCAATGGCGTCATCATCGGCCCAGTAGGAATACGCGGCGTCGAGCCAGGCATTCGACAGCTTGTTGCCCTTGGCTGCATCTTCGCCAAAATCTGCACCGACGTTGCGCGTCCACCAGCCATCCGTGCCGTTGCCGATAAAGCCAAAGATCATGTGCACACCATAAGCTGGCGGGAACCAAACTGCGCAGATGTGAGAGCTGTTGACATTCAACACGCACTGGCAACAATCCAGCACGAACCATTTGAGCATTTTTACGCCCAATTTCCACTCACTGGACGAGCCGAGACACTTGTCTTTCTTTACTGCAAAGGCGATGTGCATGGTATTGCCCCAATTTCCACCGTGATCGGAGTAAAAACAGAAATGGACATTATCGAGATAATTGAGTGAATTGCCCCCGTAATCAGGATGCCGAAAGTCACGCTCCCATGCATTGTCATTACCAAAACAAAACACCTTGGTATGCCCTTTGTTCTTCATTTTGTTGCAAAAGTCTTTTGCATGATCGTCGCGGTAGGACAGATTATTTTGTTTGCAGGCGTCGTTATGGAATTTGTTGATCCATTCCGCACCAACGCGGCATTTGAGAACTGTACCCATAATAGAATCCTCCTGTTAAATGTGGATTTGGTTTTTTGAAACGGCTTTTATTTCAACAACATTTTCAGTGGCTCATTTATTTTAGCTTTAACCGTTCTTCGTCGAGTGATATCCCCGTACAATTTGTACGTTCTTATTGCCAACTTAATCCAGTTTTATCCCCACACCCACTTCAAAAACATTTTTACTTTGAAGATCATACAAATTCACTTCCGACAGATAACGATTTATCCCTATTTTGAAAGTATACTTTCTTAGCAGAAATGCATCGGTGGCTAAATAGAAACTCAATACAAAAGCTTCTGCTGAGACATAGCTGCCGGCACCGCTTTTTTCATTTTCAAATCCATAACGTTTCATCCAGCTGGCCAACAGCGAGGCGCTGAAAATGCCAAACTCATGTCGTACTCCCAAACCGTGAGAAAAATTGAGACTGTTGTAGATGATCTCCCCTTTCGACGTTTGCCCCAGGATAAACTCTTGCTTGAATACAATGTGCCTGGAAAACCATGGCGAAAAGAACAGCTGTATACTACAGCCGGCAATTTTTTCGCTCATGGCATTCAAATAGGCATCACGACAAATGAATGATGTAAAGCGCTTTGCCGTCCGTCTCGGGAGAATGGTATCGGTTATGTGCAGTCATATTTTGCTATTCATTCCTTTGCTTATGCTCTTGTTTAGGACAGTAATTTTGGCGTTACTTCCCGAATGTTTTGTCAGCAAAATATAAATCTTGTAAAGATTACTACGATGCGATAATCGGACGTTAGCGCACCAGAACAAGTTTTTTAATTTCCCTGAAATCACCCGCCGTTTGTTCATCACATGAAATCGAAGATGGTCCCCGTGTGAGTTGAGATAGCAAAGCGTAGGCATTTTACTGCATGGAAAAAATCCTGGTAAATAGCGCAGGGGTAATTTTTCGATGAAACACGAATGCTTTTCATTCGTCAACCATTCGAGCATAAGGGGGAATTCAAAAGGAAAAGGATCAGATACCTCAATAAATGCTAAAGGATTCCTATGACACGATCGCGTTTTTACATCATTGCTCTTTTGTCCATGACACTCATGGGGCTCGAGCTGACGTGGACCCGCATCTTTTCAGCCGAGTTTTTCTATACGTTTGCTTTTTTGGTACTGTCATTGGCCGTTTTGGGCTTGGGACTTGGTGCGTTGACATTACGGCTTTTTCCAGCTTTAGCAAACGAAAAGCATCTGCCGGTTCTGTTGGCGCTCACGACCCTGTGTACGCTGCTGGGACCGCCAGCAGTGTTTTTGCTCGATGTGAATTTCTCTCTGCTTTTTAGTGATTGGATTGTGGTGGGCAAATTTGTCGTGGTCGTTTTTGCCCTGAGCTCGGCTTATTTTTGTGGCGGTCTGGCACTGGCGCTCATTTTCAGGCACTATAATAAAGAGATGCCTCGACTGTATATGGCTGATCTTGTCGGGGCGGGTATAGGTGTCGTGCTCGTCATTGTGTTAATGAATACTGTCGGTACGCCACAAGCGACATTTTTAATTGCGTTACCCACTATCGTGGCGATCACTCTTTGCAGTCGTACCTGGCTCAAGACGCTGCCGCTGCTATTGCTTCTCCTCGTGGTGGTGCTTATGAGCCGTGCAGAACATCTGCTGCAGGCCAAGCGGGAAGAACGAGCGCCGGTCATTCACACCCACTGGGATGCGATGGCCAAAGTCAAGCTCTACCAGGCCGAGGATACCTACCAGATGATAAACATCGACAATGTCGCGCATACAAGCGCTTATAAATTTGATGGTAACTGGGACATGCCGGATTCGCTGAAATTTGAGTTTCCCATCAATCTGTCGCGATTGATCAGCGAGTTCGATTCCTGTCGATATGTTATCATCGGTGCCGGTGGTGGGGGGGATGTGGTTCAACCACTGCAGGAAAATGCCGCCGAGGTTTATGCCGTGGAAGTGATTCCATATTTAAACAAAATGCTGTACGATGGCCTGCTCACCGATTTTACCGGTCGTATCTATCAGGATCCTCGCGTTAGAGTCGTGACTGAGGACGCTCGAGCGTTTATTCGACGTTACAATAATTTTTTCGACATCATTTATTCGTCAAGCTCGAATACCTTTGCGGCGTTGGCCTCCGGCGCTTTCGCATTGGCGGAAAATTATCTTTTTACCACTGAAGCTTTTGGTGATTACTGGGATGCACTCTCGGCTAACGGTTACATGGTGCTGGAGCACCAGGTTTATGTACCACGTATTATTAGCCAGGTCAAAGAAGCCTTGATACGGCGTGGAGTAAATGACGTGAACGCACACTTTGCTGTCTACGACTGGCCGCAGGCGCGACGCAACATTCTGGTTTTATCCAAACGACCTCTCTCTCAGGATAAAATCAACCACTTGATCACTGGTGATGCAAATTTATCAGCGTCTCCGTTCCAGTTGCTCTACCCGGCACCGGATTCGCTCGAACATCACCTGGTCAATCGAATTGCTTTGGATGGATGGCGAGCCGCGAGTGATTCAGCAAAAACGGATATCTCGCCATGCACCGATAATCGACCGTTTATCGCGCAGATGGGATTGTGGAAAAACCTCCAGGTGAACAAGCTGGAAAAAGTGATTCCCTACAGCGATCTGTATGGATTTCCGCTTTCCAAAATGCTCATCGTGATTATTCTGATTGTTGTATTGCTTCTGGTGCTGCCATTGAATTTACTCCCCTATTTTTACAAGGGTCAAAAGCTGAAAGCGATACCCTGGCTCTATTTTTTCTCGATTGGTATGGCTTTTATGATCGTAGAGATCGTTTTGATTCAAAAATACACGCTATTTATTGGCCCGCCTGTGTACAGCATCACTACTGTGCTTTTGACATTATTGAGTGCATCCGGATTAGGCAGCCGCTTTTCGATAAAGGTACCGGACAATCTCGCGTTTATCGCCATCGCGATGTGGTTGCTCGGAGATATTTTTCTTTTTAGTTATGTGACGTCTGCTCTGGTTCATCTTTCACAGTTGGCGAGAATCCTTTTCACTGTTGTGCTGATTTTCCCGTTGGGCTTTTTTATGGGTATGCCCTTCCCGAAAGCGGCTTTACGCGTTGGGGCGTTAGTTGATTGGGGATTTGCAGTCAATAGTGCGGCTGCTGTGCTGGGATCTACAACAATTATGCTTGTAGCCTTTGCCAACGGATTCCGCGCAGCGTTATTGATCGGCGCTTTGTTCTATCTCCTGGCGTGGATTTTATTGAGTCGAACGGCGGCATGGAAATAGGTTTGCGGTTCAATATAAAAAGAATTCATAGATTGACAATTTTTTTTATCGTAATTTATCGAATAAAAAATGAATTTCACGCTTTAGATTTGAGACACCAAACGATGCATCATCAATCCGGCAAAATCGCCGTCGTTGCCCTTGGTGGTAACGCAATCACACGAGAGTTTGAAGAGGGGGACATCTACCAGCAGTTTGCGAATACGCGACAATCGCTCGTCGGTGTCGCCGAGTTGATCGAGTTTGGATATCGGCTGGCAATCACCCACGGCAACGGACCGCAGGTCGGCAATGCCCTCATTCGAGTCGAGGCAACACGCGATCTTTTACCTCCCATTCCATTGGGTGTGCTGGTCGCAGATTTGGAGGGCGGCATGGGATATATGATCGAACAGTCGCTGCAAAACAAGCTGCACAAGAGAGGTATTCAGCGGCCAGTCGTGACTTTGTTAGCGCAGGTGATTGTGGATAAAAACGATCCTTCAATTTTGAATCCCAGCAAATTTGTCGGCCCATTTTATAGAAAAGAGGAAACAGCATCGCTTGAAAATAACAGAAACTACACGCTGAAAGATGATTCCGGACGCGGCTATCGGCGCGTAGTGCCGTCACCGCTCCCTCGGGCGATTGTCGAAATAGAAACCATTAAAGCACTGGTGCATGCGGGTACGATCGTCATCACCGCTGGTGGTGGTGGTATTCCCGTTTACATTGAAGATGACGGCCGCTATGAAGGACTTGATGCTGTTGTTGACAAAGATCGAACCTCTGCCATATTGGCTGCGGATATAAACGCTGATGAGCTCTATATCCTCACCTCGGTCGATAAAGTCGCATTGAATTATCGCCAGCCGAACATGACCTATCTTGATCGAATGTCAAAAGGAGACGCAAAAACCTATCTCGAGCAAGGGCATTTCCCGCCCGGCAATATGGGACCAAAAATTGAAGCGGCAATCCATTTTCTTGAACATGGCGGCAAAAGAGCTGTTATTACCTCGATCGACAAAATGTCGAACGCCATCAGAGGCGAAACGGGAACCGAGATTGTATCGTAAAATCCAAGAACCAAGGTTTTACTCCGCATCCCAAATAGTGCTTGCTTTGTCAGGCGATTATGGTTAAATTCGATTAACATTTATTGTGAGAGCAAAGAGTAAGAACGAATAGAGGCAATAAGTATTTGTCGAGCTCCCATCTGAGAAGTATTTCACAAGATGATCTCGCATTTATGCGACGAGCATTGAGTCTGGCGGAAAAGGGCCGTGGTGCGGTGAGTCCAAACCCGATGGTTGGCGCTGTCATTGTCAAAGATAGTAAGGTGGTGGGTGAAGGATATCACAAAAAGCATGGTGCAGCGCACGCCGAGGTCAACGCGATAAATGCTGCGGGCGATCATGCACTCGGCGCAACAATGTATGTGATATTGGAGCCGTGCAATCACACTGGCAAGACCGGGCCGTGCACGCATAAAATATTCGAAGCCGGCATTTCTGCAGTGGTCGTCGGAATGATTGATCCCAATCCATTAGTGAATGGCAAGGGTATTCAATATTTGCGCTCAAAAGGTATTGCTGTCGTTGAAAATGTGCTTGAGAAAGAAGCGCGAGAATTGAATCGAGCCTACATCAAATATATTCAAACTGGCAAACCTTATATCGTTCTCAAATTGGCGCAAACGCTCGACGGGCGAATCGCCTCAAGCACCGGCCACTCCAAATGGGTGACCGGCGAGAATTCCCGTAGCGTAGCGCACAAGTTGCGCGCGCAACACGATGCAATTTTGGTGGGTATTGGCACGATACTGATGGATGATCCCCATTTGACCGTGCGCAAGTTTAAAGGTCTTTCACCGAAACGAATTGTTCTGGATAGCCAGCTCCGCATCCCTTTGGACGCCAATGTGCTGTCAGATGAAAGCCCAAATAAAACAATTATAGTGACGACGAATACGGCGTCCAAGGAAAAAATTGCGCGCATTGTCGAGCGTGGTTCGATTGTACTGGTTCTGGATGCAGATGAACGTGGTTGGGTTCCCCAGGACATCTTGTGGAGAGAATTGGGTGCTTTGGGCATTACATCCATTATGGTTGAAGGCGGCAGCAGCGTGCACACCGAATGCCTGAAGAGTCGCCATGCTGATGAAATTATCATATTTTTCGCGCCGAAAATTTTAGGAACCGGCGTTGATGCTATTGGTGATTTGGGGATCCGCAACATGAATTCCGCGCTCAAATTGGAGAACCTCAAGATTAAAAGACTACAAGACGATTTTATGCTCTCCGCCAATTTACAAAAAGAGAGCGGGGAATTTTAGCTGACATGTTCACCGGGCTTGTTGAACACGTGGGTCAAATTCGCTCGCTTGTCAAGCATGGAGATGGACTAAGTCTGACCATCGAGGCGCAGCATATTGTGCAAAACATGGCTGTGGGCGATAGCGTCGCTGTTGATGGTGTATGTCTGACCGTTGTTCATTGTACATCGTCCGATTTCTCGGTTGACGCTGTGGGTGAAACTGTGTCTCGATCGACATTGCAGACAAAATCAGTTCATGCAAGAGTGAATCTCGAGAGGGCATTGCTCGCTGGTGGACGCCTGGGCGGACATTTTGTGCAGGGACATGTGGATGGCCTCGGCCAAATAACCTCTATCCAAAAACGCGATCCCGGTTATTGGCTTGAGGTTCGCTTGCCCGATCAACTTGTTCCGTTCGTCGTTGAAAAAGGCTCCATAGCACTGGACGGCACAAGTTTGACGATTGCGCATATCGACGTGCCAGTTGTGTCATTGGCGATCATCCCCCATACCTGGAAAACGACGACGCTGCAAGATAAAAAGGTCGGAGATACGATGAATGTTGAAGTGGATATATTGGCCAAATATGTTCGAAATTTTCTGCAGCCACATAAAACGTCAGATGGATTGACACTGGAACGATTAACTGAATTGGGCTATTAAATCAAAATGCAAACAGACTTTAATACCATAGATGAGGCGGTTGACGAGCTCAAAGCCGGAAAAATTGTCATTGTTGCAGATGATGAAGACCGCGAGAACGAAGGCGATTTTATCATGTTAGCGGAAAAAGCGACCGCTGAGAAAATCAATTTTATGGCGAAATATGGCCGTGGTTTGATCTGCGTCGGAATGACAGAAGAACGATTACGCGAGCTCGAAATTTTTCCTATGGTACAATATAATACCTCGCCGATGCGTACGAATTTCACGGTGTCTGTGGATGCCAGGCATGGCATAACGACCGGTATTTCGGCGGTTGATCGGGCCAAAACAATCCTCGATTTGATGCAACCGACAAGAACAGCAAAAGACTTTGCCAAGCCCGGCCATATATTCCCCATTGCCGCTGTCAAGGGCGGCGTTCTACACCGCGCAGGTCATACGGAAGCGGTCGTCGATTTAGCTCGGCTGGCCGGTGCCGTACCGGCGGGTGTGCTGTGCGAGATTCTCAATGAGGATGGAAGCATGGCTCGGGTTCCGGACCTGAAAAAAATCGCTCAACAACATCATCTGAAATTTATAACCGTCAGAGAACTGATCAGCTATCGCCACCGAACCGAGGTTTTTGTTGAAAAAGTCGCTTCGGCAGACTTTCCAACAAAGTATGGTCATTTTACACTGCATGTTTTTCATAGCCAGATCGATGATCAAGACCACCTCGCCATTGTCAAAGGTGAAATTGTTCCCAATGAACCCGTTCTGACGCGAGTGCATTCTGAATGCATAACCGGTGATCTATTTGGATCATTGCGCTGTGATTGCGGCGACCAACTGGCGTATGCGCTTCAGGCGATTCAAAAAGAGGGACGGGGCGTCGTTTTGTATATGCGACAGGAGGGACGAGGTATTGGACTGGCCAATAAAATTCGCGCTTATCACCTGCAAGATCGAGGTAAAGATACTGTTGAAGCAAACGAGGAGCTGGGATTTGCAGCTGATTTGCGCGACTATGGCATTGGTGCACAGATACTCTCCGAATTGGGCATACATCAGTTGCGACTGCTAACCAATAATCCGAAAAAGATAGTCGGTCTTGAAGGCTATGGCCTCAAGGTCATTGAACGTGTTCCCATTGAAATTGAGCCCAATCCGGTGAATGTCGCTTATCTCAAAACAAAACGGGATAAAATGGGACACTTGATTTTGGACGATAACAATGTTTTGTATTCAATATGTGAAAAGTGAGAAAAATGATGCCCACTATAATTGAAGGTCATCTGCAGGCGACAGATAAAAAATTCGCCATCGTTGTCAGTCGGTTTAATGAGTTGATTTGTCGCAAATTGCTGGAGGGGGCGCTGGATTGTATCGTTCGACACGGTGGCAACCTGGATGATGTGTTTATCGCCTGGGTTCCTGGATCTTTTGAAATCCCAATAGCCGCCAAAAAGTTTGCCGAAAGTGGTAAATATGACGCCGTGATATGTCTAGGCGCGGTTATTCGCGGTGCGACGCCGCATTTTGAGTATATCGCCGCTGAAGTGACCAAAGGTATTGCTCAGGTCAGTCTTGAAACCGGTTTACCGATAACCTACGGCGTTATTACGCCGGACACACTTGAACAAGCCATTGAACGCGCCGGCACAAAAGCCGGGAACAAAGGCTGGGATGCGGCGTTAAGTGCTATTGAAATGACCAATCTTTTTGACAAAATGAACTAGATCACATTCCTTCGGATTCTGACCTATGAAAAGAGTGCTCTCCCTAACCTGTCTGCTTTTTCCTTTAATTCTCGTTGGACAATGGCAAACCTTTACAAATACGTCCGAAATCCGTCAGTTTACCATTGCGGATTCCATGCTGTGGAGCGCTACCAATGGCGGCATCTTGCGCGTGAATGTCAATACCCTCGAATATAAAAAATTCACCAACACCGAAGGATTGGCGCAGATTGATGTTGTCGCTATAGCGCATAGCCCAAATGATCAGTTATGGGTGGCCATGCCGGATGGTTTGCTGCAAATTATGGCTATCGAGAGTGGAGAATGGGATAGCTATAATGAGTTCCAGAATGAGATTAAAGTCAATGCGCTTATGCCGCATCACGATTTTGTCCTTGTTGGATTTGACAAGGGCATTGCCGAATTGCAGCTGGACGCCAAGAACAGATGGGAGCGTACCTGGAAAGCGGACATTGGTGCTGTGAACACTATATTAATTACTGGGGAGCATATTTGGGTTGGGCAGCAGGATGGCGTTCGGCGGATTCCGCTGGACTTTCCCAACAAGCAAATCCCCAGCGCGTGGGAACGGTACAGCGTCGGAGATGGTCTGCCCGGTAATGAGATCAATGAGCTGATCCAGTTTGATGGAGAGATTGTTGCCGGGACAGCAACTGGCATTGGCTATTTCGATGGCCTTGAATGGTCGAGGTCCGAGCTAAGCGATCACAATGTTCAAAGTCTGTGCCGCTGGAAAGAGCAATTGGTCATCGCATCCCCCCTTGGCGTCAAAGTGCGCGATCAATACGGCCTCTGGACAAACGTCGGTCAGGCAGGCGCCAACAGCGTTTCTGTCAAAAGCTCGTCTAATGATAACTTGTGGCTCGGCACATCGGACGACGGCCTGCACGTGTGGGCGGATACATTATGGAATCCTCTTGCGCTCAATTGTCCCAATAGCAACGTTTTTAGCGACCTTCTTGTTGACCGGGATGGACATCTATGGGCGACGTCGACAAAAAAACCAACCGGTGGCGTATATTATTTTAATGGCACAACATGGAAAAATTTCACTCGACCAAATGGTTTGGCTACATTTGAATATCATGCCATCGAGGAAGACCTCCATGGTCGTATCTGGGCTGGCAGTTGGGGAGGAGGTGTCACGCTTTTTGAAAAAGTGGGCGACGATTCCATCACATTCACCAATCTTTATAGTATGGACGGCAATTTGAGCGGCGTCATCGGTGCCGAGAATTATGTGGTGATTACTGATATAAAGTCGGATGAGCACGGTAACCTGTGGTTCCTCAACTCTGATGCCGATGATAAACGAGTCCTGCACGTCTATGATCTGGAAGACAGGTGGCAACACTGGCTTGCAACAGAAAGTGCGTCCGAGGAGGGCATACGCAGCGTCAAAGTTTTGTGTCTTGAAATTGACGCCACCGGCCGCAAATGGATCGGCACTGGCTCGTCCAGCGGCGGCGGTGCGAACGGACTGTCTGTCCTGGACGATAAAGGGACTCCCTTTGATACCAGTGATGATGATTTGAAAGGCTTTCTGGATGAAACCGAGGGATTGGAGAGTAATCATGTGACATCGCTGGCGGAAGACCAGAACGGCACAATGTGGATTGGTACAACCAAAGGCTTGAATTACTGGTACGGCACTGTGGGTGCACGTTATAGTGTGATCAACGATAATATTCAGGCGCTTCTCGTCGATCCGCGCAATAATACGTGGATTGGAACGGCGGGAGGTCTCAGCGTCCTTGAGGAAGATAATTTTACCTGGAAACATTATACAACGTCCAACAGTCAAATTGTCTCTGATTTTATCAGTTGCCTGGCGTTTGACGAGGAGACCGGGGAACTCTACATTGGCACCACAAATGGTCTGTCTCGATTCAAAACCCCTTTTACAAAACCGGCATCGAATCTGAATGCGGTGAAAGGTTATCCCAATCCATTTATCATCAGCGAAGAAAATCCGTTTTATTATATTGATAATCTGACGCTCAATCCGCACATCAGTATTTTTACGCCCGATGGTTATCTGGTCAAGACGTTTCCGAAAACTGACATATTGGGTGCCAGGGTGCGGTGGGATGGGACCAACAACGACGGCCAAATAGTGGCCAGTGGCATCTATGTATATCTTGTCACAACCAAATCAGGACAGAGTGCTTCTGGAAAGATTGCTTTTATCAAACCCTGACATGATCGTGTGTTCACAGTCAGGCGAACATATTTTATTCTGGGAATTCTCCTTCCACTTTCGAATCTAAAGAATGAGAGAGATATATGCTCAAGACTCTCTTTGTCAAAGATTACGTCCTCATTGACGAGATCGAAATCGCTTTTGCTGCCGGCTTGAATATCATAACCGGAGAGACAGGCGCCGGCAAATCAATTCTGGTCGGTGCTCTTGGTGCCATTCTGGGTGAACCTTTGGCCAAGGACAGCATACGCACACATGCCTCCAAAGCGATCTTTGAAGCACATTTCGATATGTCCAGGGATATTCTTGAGAATGTTTTTCAGCAATACAATATTGATGATTATGGAACACAATTAATCATCCGGCGCGAACTCCATGCCGAGGGAAGGAGTCGTGCGTTTGTGAATGATTCACCGGTTTCATTGGCGGTATTATCGGAAATTGGCGATGTGTTGGTCGACCTGCATGGCCAACATGAACATCAACGACTGCTCAAACCCAGCACACATGTCGATTATCTCGACGCATTTGCTGGTCATCTTGCACTCATTAACGATATCAAAGAATCATATAACACCCTCAAACATATACAGCGTCAAATAACAGATCTATTGGAGCGACAACAGCAAGCAAACCAGGCACGCGATGTGCTCATGTTTCAGCTAAATGAAATTTCAGCTGTCGATCCCGAAGACGGTGAGGATGACGCGCTCCAGCATGATGAAAATATACTCAGAAATGCCGAACTGTTATTTGAAAAAACCAATGCGCTCTACGAGCTGCTTTACGATCGAGATGGAGCCGTTGCCGAGCATCTGAGAACTGCTGAAAAAATCCTTGCCGAGATCAGCCAGATTGATGCAAAATTTGAAACCAGCCGTCAGGAATGCGAAAATGCCCGTATCATTGTGGATGATATCTCCTCCGCATTGCAACGATACGCGAGCAACATCACATTTGATGCAGAAAAGCTGGAAAAGATCAGGCAACGCCTGTTGCTGCTCAATGGTTTGAAAAAAAAATACGGCGGCAGTTTGGGCAGCGTTTTGATTCACAAGAAGAAGATTCAACAAGAGCTGGAGCTTCTTGAGAATCTGCAAGAGTCCATTAGCGAACTCCGGTCTCAACGTGAAACAGAAAGAGCTCGCCTCACGGCTTTTTGTTTGTCAGCCTCACAAAAAAGAGAGCAGAGTGGCTGCCAATTGACCAAAAATGTGACGGAAGAGTTAGCTCATCTGGGCATGACCAGGGCTGAATTCAAGGTTATCAACAGTCATAGCGAAACTGAAAAAATGAGCTATATTATTGTTGATGGCAAGAAAATTGCTGTGGGGCCGAAAGGTATCGATGTCGTTGAGTTCGTTATCCGATCAAATCCGGGCGAAACTTTCAAGCCCATGGTCAAAGTTGCTTCGGGTGGTGAAATCTCGCGTATCATGTTGGCGCTTAAAACGTTGTTAGTGGAATCGGACAACGTTCCCGTTTTGGTCTTTGACGAAATCGATGCTGGTATTTCAGGACGCATTGCCCAGTCTGTTGGCGCCAGTTTGCGTAATTTGGCACAAAGCCATCAGATTATTTGTATCACTCATTTGCCGCAAATTGCGAGTATGGCACATCATCATTATCTGGTGGAAAAAGTTGCTGATGAACAGCGAACCCGGACACTCATCAAAAAATTACACGATAGTGAGCGGCTTGAGCAAATCGCACGACTCTTTGGCGGTGAAAAAGTGACACAAGCCCATCTGAAAAGTGCGGCTGAATTGATGCAGGAATCGGCGCAGGTAGCTGAAAAACATAATCAATAAAAGAGGGTGTAAAGATGTCAAAAAAATCATACCGATCAGTGCTTTTGGCACTTACGATAATGCTGCTTGGACTTTTTATGTTGTGCGCTCACAAGCAAACGATTGTAACTCCTGGAGAAGACCTGACTAGCGGCGACGACGAATTCAGAGAAGAGCTCCTCGAAATGCTCGACCTGGCAAATGGTGGTCAGGAAACAACCATGTTTGCAGCGACAAGCGAACCGGAATCAGCCTCGTCCGAGCCAGGGTCGCCGGAACCTGTCATGGAAGCGGAAGTATCCGATGAGAATGACCTGAGCGCCGATGAGGAAGAGTTGCTGGCACTATTGGCAGGCCTGGAAGAAGAGGCTGCTGCAGAAGTGACCATTGATGAAACAGATGCGCCAACGTCGGAGATTGTCCAATCTCAAGATCAAGTTGAAGAAGAGGATGCGCCTGCACCGGTATCTGCTGGCTATTTGGCGTATAATGAACTGATGAGTGAAGTTGAGCGCCTGGAAATGATCCTGGAGCAGCGCAGTGAGCAGGTGGACAGTTTACATCGTATCATCGATAATCGTAATGCGCGAATCATGGAATTGGAAAATAACATCGTAGATGCCACATCCTTCGCCTCATATTCTGCGGAGCCAGAACCAGTGGTTGTCTCGACAAAAACGGCCAAAACATATGAACCCACGCTGGTGCACAGCGGCCCCTACGCTGATAAATATAACGAAGGCCGTCGACAATTTGAGTTATACAATTATGATAGCTGCATCGAGACGATGATGTCCCTGCTCGAGCAAGATCCGAATCATCCTTTAGCCGATAATGCACAATACTGGATTGGCGAATCGTATTACGGATTGAAACAATATCAAAAGGCTATCCTCGAGTTTCAAAAGGTCTTTGCTTTTGAAAAACGCGACAAATATGATGACTCTCAACTTATGATTGGCCTGAGTTATGTTCGCCTGGGTCAATCTGAAATGGCGCGTTCGACATTTGGTGAGTTCCTGGATACTTATACCGGCAGCGAATATACCGGTGTGGCGAAGCGGTATTATTATAACATTTGAGTATTTAGTCATTCGTAAGAAAAAATTTTTTTTAACTTTTGACATTAATTTTGAATTCTCTATCTTTAACACGTGTTAGAAAAGGTGATACGTTACACGAACACGACATGATGTTAAAGGAGAGAACGTGGCAGATTTTGTTCACCTGCATAATCATTCGCATTATAGCCTGTTAGACGGCGCCTGCAAAATAAAAGACCTCATCAAAAAGACTCTCGCCTATGAAATGAACGCCATCGCGCTAACCGATCATGGCAACATGTTCGGCGCGGTGGAATTTTATAAAGCCGCCCGCGCACAAGGTATCAAACCGATTATAGGATCTGAAGTTTATATCGCACCTGGCAGTCGATTCGACAAGGGTGGCGATAAAAAGTCCGGCGGTCATTCCTACCATCTCGTCTTGCTGTGCAAGAATGATATCGGCTACAAAAATTTGATGAAATTGGTCTCATTCGGCTACACACAGGGATTTTATTATAAACCGCGAATTGACCTCGAGCTGCTCGGAACGTATTCTGAAGGTTTGGTCGCCCTGAGTGCCTGTCTGAAGGGTGAGGTGGCGAGTACGTATCTTCGCAGCGGCTACGAGAGCGCATTAAACGTTGTGCAAAAATATGTCGATATCTTTGCAGATGATTTTTACCTCGAAGTTCAGAATCACGGCATTCCTGAGGAAGATCACGTTCGTGAGGGCATTTATAAAATAGGGGCACATACGGGCATCAAAATTGTCGCCACAAACGATATCCACTACCTTGAAGAAGAACATTGGGAAGCCCATGATGTGCTCTTGTGTCTTCAGACCGGCAAAGACTATGATGATCCGAATCGAATGCGTTATAACTCACATGCATTGTTTTTCAAGAATTATGACCAAATGCGATCGCTTTTTCCAGATCGTCCCAATGTGCTGGAGAATTCCCTGGAAGTCGCGGACAAGTGTCATCTGGATGTTGAGCTTGGCAGGTACCATCTACCCGCATTTGAGATTCCGAAGGATAATGGAAGCAAAAGCCTGGCGGAATACTTGAGAAAATTGGCCTACAAAGGTTTGCAGGAGCGGTATACAAAGATCACACCTGAGATCGAGAACCGTCTGGAACGCGAGCTCGATGTGATCAGTAGCATGGGGTATGATGGTTATTTTTTGATCACGCAAGATTTTATTAATTACGCCAAACAGCAACGTATCCCGGTGGGACCAGGACGCGGCTCGGCAGCCGGTTCTCTCGTCGCCTATTGCCTCGGCATCACTGATCTTGATCCGATCAAATATGATCTCTATTTTGAACGCTTTTTGAATCCAGAGCGCGTCAGCATGCCGGATATTGATATTGATTTTTGCTATGAGCGCCGTGAAGAGGTCATTGATTATGTGAAGAGAAAGTATGGCGCCAACAGCGTTTGCCAAATCATCACTTTTGGCACGATGGCGGCGCGCGCTGTGGTACGTGATGTGGGGCGCGTTCTCAAAATGAGCTATGGCGATGTTGATAAAATTGCCAAACTGATTCCGACACAATCAAAAAGCCTGGACGATGCGCTGTCAACTGTCAAAGAGCTGAAAAATCTGAGTGAGCGTGATGAAACGCATCGTCGCCTGATTCAATATGCGCGTGTGCTCGAGGGACTGGCGCGCCATTCCTCTACTCACGCCGCTGGTGTTGTCATTGCGCCGGGTGAATTGACGGATTATATCCCGCTTTATAAAACCAAAGATGGCGACATTACCACACAATATGAGATGAAAGTGCTCGATGAAACCGGCATGCTCAAAATGGATTTCCTCGGTTTGCGCACTCTCACGGTTATACAATATGCTGTTGAAGCCATTGCCCGTAAAGGCATCAAAATTGATCTGAAAAATTTGCCCCTGGATGATCCGAAAGTCTATGAGCTGTTTGGCAACGGCCATACGGTGGGCATCTTTCAATTTGAGAGCTCGGGTATGCAAGAGTATCTCAAAAAACTCAAGCCGACATCCATCGAAGATTTGATTGCCATGAATGCCCTCTATCGCCCCGGACCGATGGCGATGATTGATGATTTTATTGATCGAAAATATGGCCGCAAAAAGATCGAATATCTGCATCCCAAACTGGAAGGGATTCTTCATAACACCTACGGCATCATTGTCTATCAGGAGCAAGTGATGCGGATCGCCAGTGACCTTGCCGGTTATTCCCTCGGGGGCGCGGACTTGTTACGGCGCGCCATGGGCAAGAAAAAAATCGAAGAGATGGAAAAGCAGCGCCTCATTTTTATCGACGGCTGTAAAAAGAACGGTATCCCGGAGCAGAAAGCGCGTGAAATTTTCAGCTATATGGAAGAATTTGCCAAATATGGATTCAACAAGTCGCACTCGGCGTCCTACTCGGTCGTGGCGTATCAAACAGCTTATCTCAAAGTCCATTATCCGGCTGAATTTATGGCGGCAACCATCAGCAGCGAAATGAACAGCAGTGACCGCGTCACCATTCTGCTGGAAGAGTGCCGTCGCATGGGTCTTGATGTGCTGCCACCGGATGTCAATGAAAGCAATTGGGACTTTGTTGTTGCTGAAGGCAAGATTCACTTTGGTCTCGGCGCGGTGAAAAATGTCGGCAAAGGGGCGGTCGAATCGATCGTCAACGAACGACAGGAAAATGGCCCCTACTCATCCATATTTGATTTGGCTCGTCGTATGAATCAATCGTCCGTCAATCGCAAAGTTTTCGAGAGCCTTTCGGAAGCCGGCGCCTTTGACAGCCTGATTGGAACGAGAGCTCAGCAATACGCCGCGGTTGAAGCGGCTGTTGAATTTGCTCAAAAGACACGCAGAGCGAACGGCAGTGATAATCAGGCGTCACTATTTGACTTTGATGGAGACAAAGCGTTCGAAATTCCTGAACCATCCTTACCCGTTGTTGAAGAGTGGAAGCAGAATGATATCTTGCACCGCGAGAAGAATATTTTAGGCTTTTTCCTCTCCGGTCATCCATTGGATGACTATCGCGATGAAGTCAATGCCTTCTCAACTCTCGCGCTCGACCACGCCGCTGAACAAAAGGATCAGACGCCGGCTCGAATTTGCGGCATCATCAGCGATGTCAAAATGCACATGGATCGTAAAAAACGTCCCATGGCCTTTTTCAAAGTCGAAGATTTTACCGGCAGTATCGAAGGGCTTGCTTTTGCAGATGCGTATGAGACTTATCGGGCATATATCTATGTGGATTCGATGGTCGTGATTTCGGGTAGAATCAATGCGCGGGAAGGCAGCGAACCCAAATTGATTGTCAATGAAGTGTACACGCTGGAAGAAGCCCGAAAAAAATTCACCCGCAATCTGGTACTGTCTGTCGAAACCGATCACGTGAATACAAACCTCCTGGACGAGGTGCGCACCATCCTGGATGTTCACCGCGGAGAAATCCCGGTCTACATAAACATGAAAACACCCGGCAACGGCACATATGTTTTAAAGTCGCGATCGCTCAAGATAAAACCTACGCTCGAGTTAGTTGAACAATTACGCGATAAAATTGGCCGTCAAAACGTTTGGGTCGGTGGCTAATCGGCTGCGACAGCATGCTGATGAGCGTCCACATTTTAGATCATTGTTGAAAAAAGATAGGGAGATAAAATGGAAAAGCTTATTCATGAAATTAAAGAGTTGCTCCTCGCACCGGCGAAGCTGTTTGAACGCCTGAAACAGGAGGAAACATCGCAATCAGAGATTACCAAGACCATCCTCGTCTATGTCGCTGCAATTCCGGCAATTGCCGGTTTCATAGGCCTGGTTGTTATCGGCTCCAGCGGGCCATACTACGGTCTTTATACACACTCTCGAGTATCTATTTTCTCCGGCCTCATTTGGGCCGTAGTGCTGTTTGTGCTGACGATCATTGGCGTCTATCTTGTCTCGTTTATTGTCAGCGGACTCGCGCCAAAATTTGGTGGCATTAAAAATGAACTCAATGCCTTCAAATTGACCGTTTACAGCTTTGTCCCTTTGTTGGTATTAGGCGCTTTTAGCATGATTCCTGCACTTTCGGGCTTGTTTATTTTGGGACTTTATGGCATTTATCTGTTTTATATCGGAGCCCCGATATTGATTGAGATACCAGAAGAAAAGGTACTAACATTTACGGTCATTGTGTCCCTGATAAGTATTATGATCACGATCTTGTTCTACAGCATTGCCGGCAAGGTGATCGTCACGCAGGTGCCGAATTTATGAACATCATACACGCTATTTTGGCACAATAAGCCTGTGGATGGTTTAATACGATGAAAAAAAATATCAATGATTCTCTGATCGAAATCATCAGAGGGGACATCACCGAGATGGCGACAGATGCCATTGTGAATGCGGCGAATGAGCGTCTGGCACACGGTGGTGGCGTTGCTGGCGCCATTGTGCGAAAAGGCGGCAAGATTATTCAGCAAGAAAGCGATAATTGGGTGGCACAACATGGCCGTGTAGCCACGGGTTCTGCAGCCATCACCCGTGGCGGTGATCTCAAGGCACGCTATGTCATTCATGCTGTAGGACCGGTGATGGGATCTGGCGATGAAGATGAAAAACTAAAATCAGCCACGCTGTCTGCCCTCAAATTGGCAAAAGAATATGGCCTTTCAAGCCTGGCTTTTCCGGCGATCAGCACAGGAATTTTCGGCTATCCGGTTGAACGATGCGCCAGAGTGATGCTGCTAACTGTCGCTGATTATCTGGACAACGAGACATGCCTCGAACGAATTGTATTTTGTTTATTTGATGAGCATTCACTGCAGATATTTACAAATGAGATAAAACGACTTTGACAAAGCTGTTGTATATATGAGTTATTTTCTTTACTATTTACAAGATCAATTAGATGAGAGGGAAGCACCATGAAAGTTTTTTATTATGTGTCACTTGTATTATGCACTATTTTTTTCTCTGCCTGCGATTTGACCTCTGATGAGCGTGTCACCTTTGTCGAGCAGGAGGATAAAATCGATATTCTTGTCGATGGCCAGGTATTCACCTCATACATAACCGCATCACAGTACCTGGGGCAAAGCGTCACAAAGCCCATTCTTTTTCCCGTTTTTACCCCATCGGGCATCAAAGTGAACCGCAGTTTTCCTTTTGCCGAGGTCGAAGGTGAAAGCCCGGATCATCCGCATCACACCGGGATATTTTTCACTTATGATGAAGTGAACGAAAGCGGCTTTTGGAACAATACAAAATTTCCGCCGCAGATAAAACATCTCGCTGTACATGAAGCAAAGGGCGGGACGATCGGTGTCCTTGAGACTGAATCAGAGTGGATCAGCAAAACGAGTGAGCCGCTGCTGAAGGAAGAGCGCACAATGAAATTTATCCCGGGCGATGATGAAACGGCCATTGATTTTACCATCAAATTGACCGCCCTGGTTGATAAAGTTGAATTTGGCGATACCAAGGAAGGTATGTTTGCGATTCGGGTGGCACATCAACTGCGCGAAAATTTTACCGGCCATTACCTCAGCTCCAATGGGGATGAAAACGAAGAAAATGTCTGGGCAAAACGCGCCAAATGGATGAAACTTGCGGGTGTGATTGACAGTACGCACGTCGGTATCATCATCATGAATCATCCCGGCAGCACCAATTATCCAACATTTTGGCACGCTCGCGGCTATGGGCTGTTTTCTGCCAATCCATTGGGGCAATTTGCCTTTGAAAAAGCGCGCAAAGTTGAAAATCCAAAGCCCTTTGGCTTGTCCCTGAAAAAAGGACAATCGGCCCTGTTTAAATTCCTTATGATTATATATGATGGCGAGCGAACACCGGAGGTCATTGAAGCACGATTTGCCGAGTATGCAAAATAAATCAGGAACAATTTTGGTGGTTCCCGTTGTTAAATATATCCGAATTATTTTGATAAAATTGATATTTGATGCGGTGGAGAACAACATGAAAAAAATAACGACAATCGTTTTATTTGCCATATTGATGCTCACGACCGGGTATGCAAAGGATTGGCGGTGGCAGGTGGGCCCCAACCTTTCCTTTACGTATCCTTTTGAAAAATATGCCAATGCACAAACACTTGGTGAAGGTCTGGGTGCCAAGATCATCTATAATCTGGGCTACAACGAATGGCTGAATCCGCGTCTTGATTTTATCTACTTGTCCTATGGTTCTGACCGAAATTCGTTGCCGGGAAATCCCTATTACGTCGTCGAAACGCGCAACGAATCATTTCAGCTTTCAACCGGTTTGCATATAGCAAAGCCAAAAGGGATAGTTCGTTATTACCTGGCACCACTTGCTGGCGTTTTTAATTACCGTTCTGTTGTTTCTGATCAAAGTTTATATCTTTATACAGGATATCAATATTCAGATACCAGGGGAAGCCAGTGGAAATGGGGCGCGCGTGTACAGGGCGGATTCCTGTTTGATATCGGGCTTGGGCCGCTTCTTGATATTGGCTTTACCTATCAACGTATCTTTAATATTGAAACACAGCGTGATGATGGCAGCAGCTATCGCGCCGATGCCGAAGACTTTATGCTGAGCCTTGGTATTTTGATATTCGCAAAGTAATCCAGCAGGAGAGGAGATGAACAATCCGCCGTCGCCAACGGTAACCGAATATGACGTTGAACAGATTGCACAAAATCTACATCACGATCCCTTTCATATCCTAGGGCCACACAAAGAAAAAATTGGTCGTTCCGAAAAATGGGTCGTGCGGGCATGGCTGCCCGACGCGCATGAGGTCTATGTGCGTGAGCCGCGCTCACAAAAGGAGACCAAAATGCAGCCGGTGTTCAATGAACACTTTTTTGAAGCGATCATGCACGACTGGCAAGAGCTGCCGAACTATCAATACCGCATCATCGCTCACAACGGGCACGAACGGTTTGTACACGATTCCTATTTTTTTCTGCCACAAATCACGGACGAGGACATGTACCTTTTTGGTATGGGCGATCATCATAAAATTTATGAAAAACTCGGCGCCCACCTCATGAACGTCGACGGCGTTGCCGGCGTAAATTTTGCCGTCTGGGCACCCAATGCCCGCAACGTCAGCGTCATTGGCGATTTTAATCAGTGGCATGGCGGCAAGCATCAGATGCGCGTGCTTGGTTCATCCGGTATCTGGGAATTGTTCATTCCGCATATCGGTGAAGGCGAAAAATATAAATATGAAATCAAGGATCGCGCCGGCACGATGATGATCAAGTCAGATCCGTATGGCTTTTTTCACGAAGTACGTCCGAATACAGCGTCAATTGTGTACGACATCAATGCATACGAATGGCATGACGCGGAGTGGCTCAATAAGCGCCGGAACACCGATCCACTCGTGCAGCCGATTTCCGTCTATGAAGTCCACCTCGGCTCCTGGCGGCGGGATCCCGGCGATCCGGAGCGCTACTTGAGCTACCAGGAATTGGCTGAGCAGTTGGTGGAGTATGTCCTCGAGATGGGTTACACGCACATCGAGCTGCTACCGGTTGCCGAGCATCCATTTGACGGCTCGTGGGGCTACCAGGTGACCGGCTACTATGCGCCGACGTCCCGCTACGGGGCACCGCGCGATTTTCAGTATTTTGTCGATTATTGCCACCAGCATGGCATAGGCGTTATTATTGACTGGGTGCCGGCACACTTTCCCAAAGATGCGCACAGCCTGGCCCGGTTTGACGGCTCTGCTTTATATGAACACCAGGATGCTCGCCTCGGTGAACATCGCGACTGGGGTACATTGATTTTTAATTATGGCCGCAACGAGGTGCGCAATTTTCTGATTGCCAACGCTCTTTTTTGGTTTGATAAATACCATGTTGATGGCATCCGCGTCGATGCTGTCGCTTCCATGCTTTATTTAGATTATTCTCGCGCGGAAGGGGAGTGGATCCCGAACGAATACGGTGGCCGCGAAAATCTGGCGGCCATTGATTTTATAAAAAAAACCAATGAATTGATCTTTGGGTATTTTCCCGGTGCTTTGTCCGTCGCTGAAGAATCCACTGCCTGGCCGGGCGTTTCCAAACCAACCTATCTCGGTGGTCTCGGTTTTAATATCAAATGGAACATGGGATGGATGAACGATTTCCTGACCTATTTCAGCAAAGATCCCATCTATCGGCGCTACCACCATAACATGATCACGTTTGCCCTGTTGTATGCGTTCAACGAAAACTTTATGTTAGTGCTGAGTCACGACGAGGTCGTGCATGGAAAACGCGCACTGCTGGATAAAATGCCGGGCGATTTCTGGCAAAAGTTCGCGAACCTGCGCACTTTGGTCGGTTTTATGTTTGGACATCCCGGCAAAAAGCTGCTCTTTCAGGGAGCGGAATTTGGCCAGTGGCAGGAATGGCGAGAGAGTCAAAGCCTTGATTGGCACCTTTTGGACTATGAACCGCATCAAAAACTGCAAAAGCTTGTCAAAGATTTGAATCACCTATACCGGGGCGAGCCGGCCTTGCATCAGATAGATTTTGAGCCAGCCGGATTCGAGTGGATCGATTTTATGGATGCGGATAACAGCATCATCTCGTTCATGCGCAAGACAAACGATCCCGGGGATACGCTGGTGTTTGTGTGTAACTTTACGCCGATGTATCACGAGCGCTATCGTATCGGTGTGCCGTTTTTTTGCAATTACCGGGAGATTCTCAATACCGATGCCGAGTTATATGGCGGTAGCAACAAAGGGAATGCCGGGGCGGTACACAGTGATGAATGGGCCTGGCATAACAAACCGCACTCCTTGAACATCCAGGTGCCACCTCTGGCAACCGTAATATTCAAGCCGGAAATCATATAAGGTACAAAATAGCAACGCTGTTTCGCATCCGTTTTTATCCGTCAAATCCGTTTCCGTGTACTATTCATAACATTTCATGAAATTAAACAATAAAACTATTCTCATCACTGGCGCATCCTCCGGAATCGGGGCGGAACTGGCTATACAGCTCGCGGCTAAAGGCAACCGGCTTGTTCTTCTCGCGCGTCGGTGTGAGCTGCTGCTGGAGCTGGTTCAACAGCTCGCACCACATGCGCACGAACATTTATATTTTCACTGTGATGTTAGTGATCCTGATCAGGTCAAAGATATTTGCGACTGGATCACCAAATCGGAGGTCACCATCGATGTACTCATCCTGAATGCCGGCTTTAACGGTGGCTTTAGCGTCAAGGAAATCGATCTTGATTTATTCCGGCAACACGTCGAAGTGAACTTTTTCGGCGCGGTTTATTTTATCAAATATCTTGTGCCAGAGATGATTCGGCGAAAGAGTGGGCTCATTGCGGTCAACGGTAGTCTGGCTGGCTATCGCGGGATGCCGAAAGCTGCAGCCTATTCCGCTGCCAAGGGAGCGCTCATGAATTTCATTGACAGCATCCGAATCGATCTGTACAAATACAACATTCACTGTACGCTTATTTCGCCAGGTTTCGTCAAAACACCCATAACCGACAGAGTCGAGTTTTATATGCCCTTTATGATGTCTGTCGATAAAGCAACGCACATCATTGTTCGCGGACTGGAGCGCGCACAGACCGAAATTCGTTTTCCCTGGCCAATGGTGTGTGCCGCACAAGTGGGACGCTTGCTGCCAAATCGGTTTTACGCCTGGCTCATGCAAAGCAGTCGCAGGTAGATACGCAGGTATGATTGAGTTGCTCAAAAACGCCTGCTTTATGATGCGAGATGCTTTGGCCGGTACATATACCTTGCGAATTTTCGATAATTTTTTAGTGCTCACGTGGAACATCGCTCCGTATTTTTTCATCGCCATACTCATCCAGGTGCTGCTGCGACGTTTTGTACAGACTAAAAAAATGTCGTTCAGCGTAAAAAGTGAATCGCTTGCTATTGTAACAGCCGCGCTTTTGGGCGTGCTGTCGCCGCTGCCAACGTATGCGGCGATTCCCGTTGCCCTGTCTTTCATGCAAACGGGATTGACATTCAGCGCCGTTCTGGCATTTGCCATCGCCTCGCCACTGATCAATCCCAGCGTCTTTTTCCTGACAGCAACGCAGCTCGGTTTGACCGTTGCGCTGATCCGTCTTTTTGCATCCATCACGATCGCTATTGCTGGCGGATTTCTGATAAAATGGATAAAAATTGACACGACGACAAAAGATAAGATAGTCCCGTTGGAACAGAATCGACCATTTCTCATCGACTTTTATCGTACGAGTCTATATCTCGGCAAGTACTTTCTCGTTGCGCTTTTTCTCAGCGCCGCAGTCAAGGCATTGATTTCCGAGGAGTTTATATCACGACTATTGGGAGGACAAGTCGGTATGAGTCTGCTTGTGGCCATCGCACTCGGCGTGCCCTTTTATACCTGCGGGGGAGCGGCACTTCCGCTCATTGACGTTTTGATGGAAAAAGGGATGAGCACTGCCTCGGCCATTGCTTTTTTTATCGCCGGCCCGGCGACCAAACTGGAAACAATTTATACCTATAAATCCCTGCTGGGAACAAAAATATTGCTTTTTTATTTGATTTTAACCGGTCTTGGTGCTTATCTTGTCGGTGTGTTGGTATTAATATTTTTATGAGAACGGATGGTCGATATGAAGCCGAAACGATCGCTAATCAAAGTTTATTTTGTTACCATTTTATTGGGATGCTGGCTGGCCTGGGATTTATCGCAGGCGGATAAAAATGCGCCACCTGAATACCCATCTTATAAAGTCGCGGCAGAATTGGATGCCCGAACCGAGGCCACGGCCAAGGTGGCCATTGTGCGTTCAGATGATCCGGAGCTGGCACATCCTCGTCCCGTTGATGACGAGGCGATCGACTACGAAACAATTGAGCAGATGGTACGCCGCGCCATAAATTTAGCCGGCGGTTTGCAGTGGTTCATCTCCTCGGGCGACATGGTGCTCATCAAGCCGAATATTGTCGATCCTGAAGAACCGGGCACCGGTGAAGTCACGGATGTGCGCGTGGTCAAAGCCCTGGTCAAAGTGGTGAACGAGATCGATCCCGGCAATATGGAAATTGTCATTGGCGAAGGATCGCCGCGTCCCATGGATTATGAGATGAAATATCAGACCTCCCGCAGCAAGCCGTGCTGGGAAAAATTATGGGATGTTTGTGGCTATCAGGAATTGCTGAGCGATCCCGAGCTCTCGGACATCAATCTGCGACTCTCCAATCTCAATGGCTCTCCTCCCGAGAATCCGTGGCAGGATTTGGTGGAGGTCGAGATACCCGGCGGGGGACAAGCTCTGCCACAGGGCGGCAGCTACTGGATTCATCAGGACGTGCTCAATGCCGATGCTTTTATTACTGTCCGGTGATGAAAATTCATACAGTTGGTATGACCTGCGCGCTAAAGAATCAAATCGGTTTGGCGCCGTGCAGCAAATATGGTTTTTCCAAAACTGCCGGTGTACCGCAAAACGGCTATACGACAAAGCTCACGCACCATTCCCAGGCGCCCAAACATTGGACCGACAAGGAAATCGTGGATCTTTCCATGTTGGCGGGCATTGATTTTGTGCTCGTTGACGCGATCGCTTGTCTCGAGTTGGCGAAAACCGCAGAAAGAAGAAACGGCATCATCACCAACTTTGTTCGGATGAACACCATCCTTGCCAGCTCCGATCCCGTGGCAGCGGATCATGTGTGCGCGAGGCTTATGGATTTAAATCCGGATGATATGGAACATATCACCCTGGCCGAACGCATCGGGCTGGGCACAAATCGCGCGGAAGATATTCAGATTGTTGGCGCCTCCATCGAGAGCACGACAAAGCGGTTCAAAAAAAGTCCAGCCAATACCGGTGAATATGGCCAGGGCAATCGCGACTGGATTGTGAACGGTCCGTTTTCAATCGAGAATATTGATGATCCCATAAATTTTCCATTTCTCAACAATGAAGCCGCGCTCGCACCGGTGCCGGGAAAAGCGGGCTGGAGCGAAGCACTTTATTTTACCGATGATCGCATTGACTTGCGCAGCTACTTTGAGAAAACGCGTAATATTGTCAGCTATGCTTTTGCTTACTTTGAAACACCAAGAGATCAGATCGCTGAGTTCTGGCTTGGCTCGGATGAAGCGATGAAAATATGGCTGAACGGCGAACTCATTTATGACTATGACAGCATACGGTCATTTGGCAATGATCTATTCTATCTTGAAAAAATTGATGCTCCTGTCATCGCCGGTGAGAATCGATTGTTGGTCAAGACACTGCACAAGTTTGGCTCTTATGATTTCAGCCTGAATATCTGTGAGCCGGAAAACAATTCAAATTATGACGGGAATCGAATCTGGGGATTGCGGTTCAAGACAAGTTCTAGCGCGACGCGAATTCAGTCTGGCGAACCTTACCATATCTCCAGTTTTATTGTGGGACACGCTTATCCGAATCCTTTTAATCATCAGGTGCGAATGCGTGTGCACCTTCCGGAAACAGAGCATGTGAGTGCAGAAGTTTATAATCTCCAGGGAAGAAAAATAAAAACGTTGTTGAATCAGACCATGCCGGCTGGTGACCATTCGATCTCATGGGATGGTACAAATGAAAATGCCGGGATGTTACCTTCCGGAACTTTTTTCATTCGTATTCACAGTGCGCACGGTGATTTTTATCGCAAAGTTTTACTTGTCAAATAGACGGGCGGTTACTTTTTGGGACTCATGGAATATGGCGATGCGCCCGTGCCCCAGTTTACATTCGGTTTGGCGCCCATCTCAAAGACAATCTCGCCGCCATTCTCAATATCCGCGTGGCACACATAGGGCTTTTCCCACAGTTGGCCGTTGAGTCGCATGGTTTGGATATATTTGTTCTCCTCAGATGCGTTATCGGCTTTGATGCGGAGGATCGTACCAGCCTTGTAGCGCGGCGGATCGAGATAGATGGTGACCTGCTCAAAAACCGGACTGCCAATGATGTATTGATCTGTGCCGGGACAAACCGGATAAAAACCCAACGCGCTGAAAATATACCAGGCGCTCATTTGACCGGAATCATCGTTGCCGGTCAAGCCGCCGGGCTCCGTGGTATAGTTGTCGCGCATGGCATCGCGCACGCGCTCCTGGGTTTTCCATGGCGCGCCGGCAAAATTGTAGAGATAGGCAATCTGATGGCTCGGTTCATTGTCGTGCGCGTAATACCCTTCTTCAAAAAAAGTGTCCAGTTTTTTGATGAATTTCTGCCGGCTGCCTAACAGTCTGATCAAACCCTGAATATCATGCGGCACATACCAGGTGTAGACCCAGGGCGTTGCTTCACAGATGTATTTGTAATGCTCCGCCGGATCGAACGGTTCGTCCCAGTAGCCGTCGATTGTGCGGCCACGGACAAAGCCGGTTTCAACATCAAAAACATTGACATAATTATAGGCGTACCGGCGAAAATCTGATGCTTCCTGCTCTTTACCGAGCCGTTTGGCGAATTCGGAAAGACAAAAATCGTCGTAAGCATATTCGAGGGTACGCGACACCTGTTCTTTTTGATGAAAAGCTTCCTTCACCGGATGCTCCAGGGGAATATACCCGAGCGTGCGATTGACGGTCACAGCGCGACGACCTTTGCCATCGGCATAATCAGCAAAAGTTTCCGGCATCTCTGTGGCATTTTTCTTCATATAAGAAAAGGCCTTTTCTGTTTCAAAATCCCGATAGCCTTTCACATAGGCATCCGTTATCATGGAAATAACATGATCGCCGATCATCTCGGTAGTATAACTGTTCCACGACGGAAAGATCGGCAACCATCCGCCGAGATCGGCCTTGACGAGCAGTGATTCGATCATGTCATTTATACGTTCTGGTTGAATGAGCAGGAGCAGAGGATGCAGGGCACGAAACGTGTCCCACATGGAATAGTCCTCATAGTAGTTGAATGTTCTGGATTGTTGCGGACCGGTTCTGGCAAAACCGGGAAAGCTGCCGTCGACGTCATTAAAAAGACGCGGCATAAAAAAGCAATGATAGAGCGCGGTGTAGAATTTGATCTTGTCATTCTCATTGGTTCCGGCAACATCGATTTTGCCCAACGCTTTTTCCCAGGCTGTTTTTGTTTGCCTGAGAATTGCTTGAAAGTTCCACTCGGGCAGCTCGGCGTCGAGATTTGCACGCGCTCCTTCAATACTGACAAACGAGCAGCCGACCTTCATTTCAATGACCTGGTTTTTTTTGGTGCTGAATTGTACATAAACGCCCGGCTGTCCGGAGCCACTTTTCCCGTCAATGAATTGCCCCTTTTCCCACACTTGATAGCTGGTGATCGGTTCACTCAGCCGCGCGACAAAATAGCCGCTGAATCCTGCGGGTTGTCCGGTTGCGATATAGTAACGGTACACAGGATTATAGCCGACAATTTCATTACGCTCCGGAATCACTTTTATATAGGCATCACCTTTTGTGTGCGGTGCGCGCGGCACGTTATTGGGTTGCAGAAAAATTTTCGCGTTTTCTGCTTTCGGAAATGTAAAGCGAAAATAGCCGGCGCGCGTTGTGGAGGTCACTTCCACGAGAATTTGATAATTATCGAGCAACACGGAATAATAATATGGCGATGATTTTTCATTTTCGTGGGAAAAATGTGATGCTCGATCTTTTGGCTCGATATTGAATGATCCGGTGAGCGCGCCGAAGGTATGGCTGCCATATTCCGGTACTGCCGAGCCGCTGATAAAATTGGTCCACCGGATCCCCTGAATTTCTGCATCCTGATAATCATACGGTTTATCGCCCTTTTTTTCCCCGGCGCGCGTCTGCGGCGTCCATTTGCACAGCCCAAATGGTGTACACACGGCCGGATAGGTATTTCCCAGTCTGGTCGTGCCGATCAAGGGATCAACATAGTCAATGGGCGAGGTGGCAAAAGATGGCAAAGTTAATAAACAACATAAAATGAAAGCTCGCATGATTCGCTCCAGGGTAAAGATAAACAAATAAATGAGTGCTCTATTAACTCAGAAAAGCAGTGATTATTTGGAGTGCATTCTCTTCGTGAATGCAAAGTCATCAAGTTGGGCGCTCGCATCCATAGCAGTTTACCAAACTAGCGGTTCAGTGGCCCGCGTGAATTCACACAGAGAATTCACTCCAAAAGAGTATCAAATTCAATAGACGAAAATATAAAGCAATAAAAACAATGAGCTTTTTAATATTTTTTCTGTGCTA
>JAFGKD010000015.1 GCA_016928775.1 Candidatus Zhuqueibacterota bacterium
TTCTATTCTTCCAACTCAGGAGTATTTTTGCCTTTGGAAGAATAAACAAACTTTTTTTCTTAAATCCAATAATTATGGTTAACTAAGATATTCGATTGAAACAGGCTTTACTAATAAATTTGAATGAAAATGAATGGCAGGCAGTATCTATCCCCTGTAACAAAAAAGCCGGCGACAGTTACAAGGCTATCGCCGGCTTTCACAAATAGTCGGGGCGAGAAGATTTGAACTTCCGACCTCTGCACCCCCAGTGCAGCGCGCTTACCGGACTGCGCCACGCCCCGATTTTTGCATTCTCACACTCTTATGTCCCCTATATGTCCCCAGCGTGTCCCCAAAGTCAAGTAGCCGAGCCAATCTTATTAAAAACAGGCTTATACAACATGCCACTAATCTGTCCTACATGTCCCCCAGTTATGAAAGTCAAGCAGTCGATCTATCTCAATCAAAAATCAGTTTTTTATACCTCAACAAAACAGATGTGAATTAGGTACGAGTGATTCGCAGAGCAGCCCCCTGAAAAAAATCACAAATTTCAACAGGTTTTCGCGATTTCAACAAACAACTCTACCACGATCCGGGAAAATTTGAAATAAAGGATATCCTCAGCATTGTTTTATCAACCTCGCCATTTTCCAAGATGTCCGTTTTACAAGATTCTCCCCTATTTTACGGCTAAATGATAACCTTAGAAAAAGGTGCGCCCCCCAAGTACGCACCATTGACACCTTGTTTTATTTTCGTTTAGGCAATTTGGCCTTGCCACAAGATATTGTGGTAGGCCAAATGGAATAAATGGAAATAAGGCCATATGTAGTGATGCAATCAGGACATATGGCCTTATTTGATCAACGTCATTTTGCGTGTTTCAACACGATCGCCGCTGATCAGGCGGTAGAGGTAAATCCCGCTCGGCACAGGTTGCCCGGCTTCGTTCAAGCTGTTCCACTGCACATGATAATCGCCGGCGCTTTGTACGCCGCGATGCAGCGTGCGAACTTTGTGGCCAAGGACGTCATATACTTCAAGACTTACCTCTTGAGTACGATCCAGCGAGTAGGCGATCGTTGTCAGCGGATTAAAGGGATTTGGATAGTTGGCTTTCAGGGCAAATTCCGTTGGCGGCGCAGTTTTTTCAGCAACAGCCACGCTGCCGCCGTTAGGGCCTTCCATCATGGCCAGATACATTATTTGCTCTTCGGTGAGCGCCTGGTCCCAGTAACGAACGCGATCCATCATACCCACAAGCTTTACGGAAGTTATTGCATCAGCGTCATTGGGGCGGGCGCCGAGATACAAATCGTCACCTTCATTTTCAACGATTTCATCAGTTCCCTCACCATCTATCGCAAAGACGCCATCAATGTAAATGCTGTAATAGATGTTATCCGACAGAACACAGGTCACCTGATGCCAGTCACCATCCATGAGATCAATGCCGGTTTCCGCAACATCGTTGGCAACTCTGAGTTCACTTGCATCCACACAATTGAGAATACAATCAACGCCAAGGCTTTCGTTATTGTAAGGATGCAGCCACACATCAATATGTCGATCCATCAATGGAGGTTCCCAAACATCGCCATCCGCCCAGAAGAGGTAGCCCCAGTTTGGCGTTTCGCCGGTATAGAGCATCCAGGTTGAGATGGTATAATTCGGTGCATTCATGGCATCCTGGTAAGGAACGAGAACATAAGTTAATTCGCCAAAGCCATTCTGTTCCGAGAATTCGATTGCATGTCCCGTTTCACCAGCCTTGGTGACAATACCTTCATTGACGCGGTCAATCCAGGCACCGACGATCTCGCCATTATTGCCGGCTGTACCCTGGTCGATGCACACAGCACCCTCGGTTTCCTCAAAATCAAAGAAATAGACCGGATTGGGCAAGCCGTTTGTCGGCACTTCGCCAGTGAGACCCGCGTACGTTTTGCTCATACAGATTTCATCAAACAAACATTCGCATGGTGAAGGCGAGTTGCCGCTGCCGATGCGTACGCGATCAAAACCGCCGCTGCCTTCCCAAAAGGCAAAAACGTCGGCTGTGCTGGTATCCGGTTCCACAGCGGGATCAGGATTTACCCACAGGTATGCTTTGTCGTTTTCAGCCGTGCCGTTCATGATCAATTTCACGACCAGCCAGTTTTGATCGTAAGCGTCAATCTCGGTGAAAACAGCTCCAGAAGCACGATGCGCATCCATGCCGAGCATAGTAGTGGCCCACGGTTTGCCAATGTAGAGCAATTCCAAAGAAGCACCTAAAAAAAGCGAAAAGCCGCAATAAGATTCATCCACCTCATAGGTATCGAATCTTTCATACAGCATACTGATCCAGTAGGTTGTGCCGTCGTCCGGCCAGGTTTCTTCAAACAGTCGCCAAATTGTTCCGGATTCCGACACTTCCAAAAAGCCGCCGGTTTGCGGTACACCCTCATATCCCATGCTGCCAGCTAAAACAAGCACGCTGCCGGCAGCGGGTTCATCCCAGGGGCCTATCCAGCCATTACCCGAGTCACCCCGTCCCAACAGGTCTCCTTCGGGATAATCAAAAGATTCTTTTAGCACATCCGGGACTGCCGCAAAAGCTTGAAACACCAGGAAAAACAGCGCCGCAAGCGCCACAAAAGTTGTGAGACGAAAATAAACGTAACATCTTTGTTTCATGGTTGATCCCCTTCTCTTGAGATACATGTTGCGAAAAGCATGTGCTTTTCAATGGTTTGGTTGATTATGAATCTGCTGCGATTTGGGAGACTCAAACGATCATCTTCGATGCTATCCATCACCTCCTTTCCTTCTGGTGTGACTTGTAATTTTATAAGGAAATGGGTCGCTGTTCGCCAAGCTGCGACAGAGTCGCGATCACTATGTCGAGGCGCGTATAATAAGTCGTGTTGGAATGGTTACGGTTTTACCTCTGGTTTGTTTAACCGGATTTTGAATTGCTTCCAACATCAGTTTGGCGCAGGACCGTCCCATTTCAGCCGGCTCTTGCGCAACGGTCGTGAGCGCTGGATCCATATATTGGGCCAACATGAGATTACCAAACCCGGCCACAGCGATATCGTCAGGAATAGAAAGTCCCAGCTTTTTAATCGCACCATACGCACCAAAAGCGACCTGATCGTTCACCGCAAACACGGCGCGGGGGAGAGGTGGTTGGCTCAACGTGGCGTTCATATTTTCAAAACCGTCCGCTTCACGAAAACCACCTCTTTTGATCCATTGTTCATGTACAGGCAGGGCATGTTTCTTTTGCGCATCGATAAAGCCCTGATAACGATCAACGCTCACCGAAACCATGTTCGGACCACCCAAATGCGCGATAGTCGTGTAATCTTTTTGAATGAGATATTCGGTCAATTGAAACGCAGCTTGATAGTCATCTACCACCACTTTGGCAAGCGAAACATCCGCAATGACTCGATCAAAACAGACAACCGGGATGCCGTTATTTTTTAAGTTGGTCAAATGGGGTGCCGTTTGTGTTTCTCGGGACACCGAGATGATCAAGCCGGCAACCTGATTGGACAGCATTGTTTTGGCATTGAGCACCTCGCGATGAAAATTCTCATTGGATTGCGAAATCATGATCGTATAACCGGCGTCATACACGACATCTTCGATGGCGCTGATGACCGTGGAAAAAAAATCCACGTTAATATTGGGCACAATGATGCCAATCGTGTTGCTCGTGCGACGTTTAAAGCTCTGCGCCAGCACATTCGGGTGATAATCCAGTTCGATGGCCAGCGCTTTAATCCGGTCGCGTGTCTCTTTTTTGATATCGGGATGATCGCGCAGCGCTTTCGAGACGGTCGTGTGGTGCAAATTGAGTTGTTGTGCCAGGTCTTTGATCGTGACCATGTCAAATATTGTCCAAAAGGGCAGCTATAATTTACTTTAAAAGGGTAATGCGATGAGTGACGATCTGATGATCCGTTGTCAGACGAACGATATAAAAACCACTCGGCATCGTCCTCCCAGTGGCGGAAGTGCCGTTCCAGACAATGTGATGTTCACCTGATTCGACAAAGCCATCCATCAGGGTGGTAACAAACTCACCTTTTACATTATAAACAGCGATTTCAACATCATTGTCTTGAGCTAAAAAGAGCCTTATTTTTGTTTGGGCGTTAAATGGATTCGGATAGTTCTGCACCAAAGCGGTTTGCATCGGCATTGTTTCAGCAAAATCCGCGACCGCCGTGTTGGATCCGGCGACGATCAGTTCAATGCCGTCGCCAATGCCCAGGTTGCGAGTGTACTTTTTGTCTGTTGCGTTATTCCAGTGCTCATGTACGCCGAGACTGTTGAGCGGTGTGCCATCTTGTTCAGGATCATATTTTATCCCGGATGGTGGGTTGTGCGCTAACGCGGCTTCGTGCAGATAATTGTCAACATTGCCGCGCACCCAGCCCTGCCCGGGCTCATTGCGCAAAAAATCGAGGCAGACGGACTCGATGGCGATAAAATCCTGAGATAAAAAGAGACTGTTCGGCCAATCACTATCAAAGGATGCCCATTTGTGTTCTTTTTTGAGTTCTGTTGATTGATCGGGCGCTGAATGAAGGCCATCAATCAAAAACAGCATTGTTTTTGCGCCCAAATGTTTATAACCCATCAAATCAGCGATGCTATTATAGGTTCCCATTGCGCGCTTGTCAAAGTCCCAGTGGCCGCCAAAATGAAAATCAGAATGCACGCAAATGTAAGGATGCAGTCCTGCGTTCTTTGGCGCACTGCTCTGGGGAATATTGTTGGGAGGATAGGACATGATAGAGCCAAACAAGTTTTTGCCATTCAAGGTCACGCCAGCCAGGTTGTGTCCTTTCAGCTGTCCCATATTGATGAGGTATTTGGCTTGAGATACGCAGGCGGGAACATAGGTGGGATTGCCGCCGTCGGGCTCCAATGTTAATTTTTGCGAGAAATGAAGCTGCGCATCCATATCCCGCTGGACTTTGACCCGACCATCACCACCCTCCCAATCCGCCAGGATAACATTCGGATAGCGGCTTTTGCATTTATCAAATATTTCTTTTGGAATAAAGCGCGTCGCATCAAAAAAAGTAATGTCAGCAGGTGTGACGCCAGCGTGTTCGACCAACTGCTCCAGCATGGCCAAAACGACCTGGGGTGAACTGTAGAAACTGTTGCGAGCGCTGCTGTGTGTGTTGCAGGCGTTCAGGTTTATTTTGATGGCGATCTTTTCACCCATTTGATAGCCGATGTCTCCATATCCGTGCTGGCGATTGAAATAGCGGAACAGCGTTTCCCACGCCGCGGCATCGGTTTTAGTGGCGGTTAAATCGCGCAGTGACTGCGACAGCATGGCATCGACCACTGCCTGGTTGGTATATTTGTCGTCCGACCAATAGCCGGAGCCATTCCAGCTCGTCGCTTCCGGATTGTGCGCCCAGACAACTCGGCCCGGGAAAATACCTTGTGCTGTTCCCATCGGCGAATTCGGCGAATCAGTCGGGACAAATGGATCATCATCGGCGTAGGCTGGCAGACTCGGCGTATGGAAAAAAGCAAATCCCAGTGCCCCAAGCAGCAGAACAACCATAAGAAAGGCGGGGATACCTCGCCGAATGCGGAGGTAGAATGTAAATTTTTTGAACAGCGCCACCGAAGAAACCAGTCCGACCAGCCATAGCACAAAACCGGATGCCACGGGGAAGGCGATCCGTTGGCAGGGGTACATGGCGCGATTAGGTTTGGGTATGACTCGAATGAGGAACCATATCAGCGACAAAAAGCCAAAGAGCAGCAAAATGATTTTGGGCATACGATTCTGTTTTGTTGTGCGCGTGGGGGAATTATCGTTGGCAGTGGATGTTTTACAGTGCAGCATAAAATACTCCGCTTTATCTCACGTGTGATAATATAGGGATAAATTTTTTTGATGCAAGTTAATTTTTACATGATTGGAATCGAGCTATCGCATTACCACAAGTTTTCCTGTCTGGGAAAAATCCTGTGCTGCCAATTTGTATACATAGATTCCGCTCGCGACGACTGCTCCATTTTCATCTTTACCATCCCAGTCGAGTGAGTGGAATCCGGCGGACTGTTCATCATTGAGCAAATATCGTATAGTTTGACCGGCGGCGTTATAAATAGTCAGCGCAACCAGCGCTGGTCGAGCCAGATGATAGGTGAGGGTGGTGGAGGGATTCGCCGGATTGGGATAATTGTACAAGAGTTTGCAATCAAAACTCTGGTTGGGTGATTTTTCGACCCTGGACGTCATCACTTCCGGTTTTATGATCAGTGTGCCAAAAGATTTAAGCGCTGTTTTACTGTATGATCCCACTTTGGCCCAATAATCAATGTGGTGAAAATTGGACCAGTTGCCCTGACCGCGCTCTTTTTCGTCGAGATCCTGGACTTCAAAATTGATGCCCACCCTTGTCTCTTTCGATAAATCGACAAAGTTTGATGCATCGATCTGCAGGCACGGATTGGGATTGATGCGCCATTCGATGATATAACCGCGGCCCTCATTCTCCTTGAGACGAACGACCGCCTGCATATCGCCATTTTGTGCCCAGCTTTCATAAAAATCCCACGCTGTTGCTGTGCGCGGTTCGCCGGCCATCAAACCGCCAGTTCCGAGTCCGCCCAACGTGGACTTGTGCGTACTGCAGACAACCTGCCAGCTGCTACAGTCGCCGGCACATGTTTGATTCTCGTGCCATTGATACGTCGAATTCATCATAATTTCCACGCCGTCGCCCCACCAGGGCCATCCGTTTGTAAACGTCATCTCATTCGCCAGTGGATTGTTGGGGGAAATCCAACGATCGGTGTCAAAACCATAAATCACATCATCGGTCACATCAAAAGCAAAATAGAGGCTGACGCCATCGTGCTTGACCCACGCCTGCAGTGATAGATCACGACTATCCTGCGCCGGTACTTTGGTGTCGGTTTTCCAGTCCTTAACACCAATAAAGCATTGTGCATCAGCATATTCTTCTTGCTGGATCATACCGTCCAATGACGGAGTCGTACCGAGATAAGCCGTGAGCACCTGTGGCGCCTCTCCGGCGAGGCAAAAGTCAACTGTAATGAGTGTAAATGAAATGATCAACATGGTGAATTTGGTGAAAGGATATGTCATGACAGTTCCTTGGTTTGATACACGAAATGATAAATTGTATCGTTTTTTCGTATATCGCCAATTTAAGTGAATTCATCATTAAAGCAAGCCTTTTTTGCCCTCGTATGTGCGGCTATATCACTCGGTTTTTGTCAAGTTTTTAAGGTTTTTGCTCCCAGAGCTTGAGGTTTTGCGGCGATTTATTTTTTATTTGGAATCTTGGCAAAAAATGATATGTTTGTAAGTGTAAATAAAAGAGGCTGCACCATGTGGAAAGGGGCAAGTATGCGAAAAAATTCAATATGGACGATTTTTATCGTCTTCGGAACACTTTTTATTCTCTCCTGTACTGACGCTCAGAAACAAGCGGCTTTGGAAGAGGCGAAGCAGAAACAGGCAGGTTTTGAGGAACGCGAAAGCGATTTAAAGCAAGAGCTAAGCCGCAAGGCAGCGCAAGTTGAGGCGATGCGAGCTGAAGCAGAGGATATGCTGAAAAATCTGCAGGATAAAGAAGTGTTGCTGCAAATCAAGCAAGCCGAGCTCGATTCGCTGCGCGAGCAATTGGAGCTCAAAGAGATCGAGCTGGAACTGCGGGAAGAGGCAGCGGCAAGAACCAAAAGAGCGGGTCAGTGGCTATTTTTTATCGGCATCGTGCTGATTATCGTTGCGCTTTTTCTTTTTCTCAGCAAATCTCGACGAAAAGATGAAACAAAGGACCCTTCGGAAACCAGCGATCTGAAAGCCGAGCAGTCATCGAAGGATAGCGCTGCAGTAGATAAAAAAGAAAAAGAACCAAAAAAAGACGTAAAAACGGCAAAAGAAGCGCAGAACAAGAAAAAAGAAGAGGCGGAGGCGGCCAAACCTCCGAAAAAAACTTCCTCTCGCACCCGCAAGAAGCCGGAATCAGAAGCCCAAAAGCCGGAGAGCGAGGAAAAAAAAGAGACAAAGCCGCAAACCAGACGAACGCGGAAAAAAACCGAACCAAAGGCAGATGACGAGGCAAAAGGCGCTTCAGAAGCATCGGAGTAAAAGGGTATGAAAAGGGCATCTATTTCTTTCGTTCTCACCATTTTTGTGTTCCTATCATTGCCGGCGCATGCTGGCAATACACTTAATGCTGAATGGCAACAGCTGTTTAATGGCGAAAATCTGGATGGTTGGGAAATCAAAAATGGCCAACACTCCTATGAGGTCGTTGATGGTTCGATTGTCGGTACGACAGTTGTCGGCCAGCCAAACGGATTCTTGTGCACAAAGACGTCCTATGCGAACTTTATTTTGGAGCTCGATTTTTTGGTTGATCCATCGATGAACTCGGGTGTCATGATTCGGGCATTGAGCACAAAGGACTATCAAAATGGTCGGGTGCACGGCTACCAGGTTGAGATTGATCCTTCCGAGCGCGCCTGGAGCGGCGGTATTTATGATGAAGCGCGACGCGGCTGGTTGTACGATCTACGCCACAATGAAGCGGCTCGCAAGGCATTCAAGCAGGGAGAGTGGAACAGCCTGCACATTGAAGCCATCGGCAGTTCAATCAGGACATGGTTGAACGGTGTGCCGTGTGCCAACCTTGTTGATGATATGACCGCCGAAGGATTTATTGGCTTGCAAGTGCACAGCAGCACTATCGGAGGCGCCCAGGTGCGATGGAAAAATATTCGCATCCTGGATTTGGGGACAACAACGGAATATCCACAGGAGATCAAGGGCCACATTCCTGATTGACATTGATCACCGATTTTGCAGGGCGGTTTTTTCAAGTTGAAGAAGCTGTGAGAATATTCGATGAGGTCTATGCCGCACTCAAGGCTCGCGAGCATCCTTGAAGATTATGAGGCAAAAGGAAAAATCGATGAAATGCACTGTCGGAGTGGCGTGTCTTGGCATGGAGGGTAAAAAATCCATAAAGGAGAGTCTCATGAGAAAAATTATCTTTATCTCATTTGTCAGCTTGTTACTTGTAACGTGCACACAAGCACCACAATCAGTCCGGCGAATTAAAGTATCGGATTATGTTGATAAGATGCAAGCCGGCTGGGTTGGCCAGATGGTTGGTGTTGGCTGGGGCGGACCAACGGAATTTAAATGGACCGGGCAGATCATTCCCGAAGAGGCCATGCCGGAGTGGCAGCCGCACATGGTGAATCAATTTGGCCAGGATGATATTTATGTGGAAATGACCTTTCTTCGCACGCTGGAGCAGTATGGTTTTGACGTGGATATTCGCCAGGCTGGAATCGATTTTGCCAACAGCAAGTACATGCTCTGGCATGCCAACAGAGCCGGTCGGGATAATTTGCGCGCCGGTATTGCGCCGCCTTTTTCCGGTCATCCGCAGTTCAATTCACATGCAGATGATATCGATTATCAAATCGAAGCCGACTATGCCGGTCTCATCTCCCCGGGCATGCCACAGTCCGCAATTGACCTGGGAGAAATCTTTGGACGGTTGATGAACTATGGCGATGGCCTGTACGGCGGTCAATTTGTCGCCGGCATGTATGCCGAGGCTTTTTTCGAGAATGATATCGAAACGATCATTCTGGCTGGTTTGGCGTGTATTCCCGCACAAAGCCAGTACCATGAGGCGATCACAGACGTGTTGAACTGGTATCAGGAAAATCCGGACAATTGGCAAATAACCTGGGAATTGATCGAAGCCAAATACCAGGATAATCCCGAATATCGCAAGTTCTCCTGCTCTGGCGCAAATAGCGATTTTAACATTGATGCCAAAATTAACGGCGCTTATATTGTCATGGGACTCTTGTACGGCAAGGGTGATCCGGATCAAACAGTCATCATTTCCACTCGGTGCGGTCAGGACTCTGACTGCAACCCCTCAAACGCCGCCGGCGTTCTGTTCACCACGATCGGCTTTGCCAATCTGGATGAAAAATTCACCAGCGCGATAAATCCGGAGCCGAAATTTTCCTATACAGATTATAACTTTCCAGGACTCATCGATGTATGCGAAAGCCTTGCACGTCAGGCGGTGCAACGAGCCGGTGGTGCGGTTGAGTTGGATGAGAATAACAACGAATGGTTTATGATCCCGGTACAGTCGCCCAAACCGAGTCAGTTCGAACAATGCTGGGATGCGGCGCCCGTCACCCGGGATGTGAATTTTACGGAAGAGGAAATGCAGCAGATTACTGTTCGCGTGCGCAAGCCGGAAGAGTTTGTCCGTTCCTGGCAGATCGCCGGCCCCTACCAGCAAGCCGGTCTTCAGGGCAACGCGCTTTTTGATGTCGAATTCCCACCGGAAAACAAGGATGCCCAGGTAAAGTGGCAGTCGCTACCTCCTGGCGAAGACGGCTACGTTCAGCCAATCGTGCCATTGGATCGAATTTATGATACAACGCACGCTGCTGCTTATATGAAAACGCAATTTCGCTCCGATTCAACCCGTCCGGCTACGCTGGAGATTGGCAGTGACGATGGCGTCAAGGTATGGTTGAACGATGAGCTGGTGCACGCCCTCAACATACAGCGCGGCGTCAATCCAGGTGAGGACAAAGTTGATGTGACACTCAAAGAGGGCTGGAACGATCTTTTGCTCAAAGTCACGCAGGGCGAGGGCGGCTGGGGTGCTGTGCTTTGTATTGTAGATGAAAAAAACAAGGCAATTACCGATTTAGAGTTTAAAAATTAATCGAACGCGAGTTGTAGCAGGAAAGGAGACGGATATGGTTGTAGTACAGTCGTATGCTTTGGGCGTATTAATGTGCTTTATCACCATGTTGTGCTGGGGATCATGGGCCAACACGCAAAAGTTAGCCAGTCGTGAATGGCGGTTTCAACTTTTTTATTGGGACTATTCCATCGGTGTGCTCCTTCTTGCCGTTGTGTTCGCCTTGACCATGGGCAGTATTGGCGAATCAGGACGCAGCTTTTTCGCGGATATGGGACAAGCATCGGGTAAAGCCATTACATCTGCTTTGATCGGCGGGATTGTTTTTAATTTGGCCAATATTCTCCTTGTCGCAGCGATTGATATCGCCGGCATGGCGGTCGCTTTTCCGGTCGGGATCGGTCTGGCTTTGGTGATCGGTGTGATCACGAATTATATTGCCGTGCCCGTTGGGAACCCGGTGTTCCTGTTCGTCGGGGTCGCACTTGTTGTCGTCGCTATCGTTATTGACGCGATTATTTACGGCAAACTCCCCTCGGAGTCGAACCGGGGTGTCGCCAAAGGTCTGATCATCTCTATCATTGCCGGCGTGGCCATGGGATTCTTTTACCGTTTTGTCGCTGCATCCATGTCCACCGATTTCGTGAATCCGCAAGCCGGATTCTTGACACCTTACACCGCGGTCGTGTTCTTCTCGATCGGGTTGCTTGTGTCCAATCTGCTTTTTGTCACGGCTATCATGCTCAAACCGTTCACCGGTGAACCGGTTGGTTTGACAGATTATTTTACCAAAGGCAATGCCCGGCTGCACCTCGTGGGGATTTTAGGCGGCGTAATCTGGAGTATCGGCATGTCTTTCAGCATCATTGCCTCGGGGGTGGCTGGATTTGCCATTTCCTACGGCCTCGGTCAGGGCGCTACCATGGTGGCCGCCTTTTGGGGCGTTTTTATCTGGAAAGAATTCAAAGATGCACCCAAGCGAACAAACGGCCTGATTGCCGCGATGTTTATCTGCTTTATCATTGGACTTGGCCTGATCATCTACTCCAGAATAGCCTGAGACCGGGAAAGGAGATATTTTTATGCGAATAACCGTGGTAGGAAGCTCCAATACGGATATGATCATAAAAGTCCCGCGAATTCCTCGCCCGGGAGAGACGATCCTGGGGGGGACGTTTCAAATCGCTGCCGGCGGCAAAGGTGCCAATCAGGCGGTCGCCGCGGCGCGTGCCGGCGGACACGTGAGTTTTGTCGCTCGCGTGGGCGATGATATATTTGGTGAACAGGCCATTCAAGGATTTCAATCGGACAAAATAGGTGTCGATTACGTCATCAAAGACAAAAATGCGCCATCCGGTGTTGCGGAAATATTTGTCGCTGAAGATGGCGAGAACAGCATCGCAGTCGCTTCGGGTGCAAACGCCAATCTTTCTCCGGCTGATGTTGAAGCAGCGCGCCACGTTATCACAAGTGCTGACATACTTGTTTTGCAGCTTGAATCACCCATCGACACAGTGACAGCCGCAGCAAAACTGGCGCGTGACAATGGCGTGCAGGTTATACTCAATCCGGCACCGGCACAACGACTAGCAGACGAGCTGCTGCAGAATATCTCCATTATCACCCCAAACGAAACAGAGGCAGAAATACTGACGGGAATCGCTGTGCAGGATGAAGCGACGGCCGAAAAAGCAGCATTCATGCTGAGAGCCAAAGGTATCAAAATTGTCATCATTACCCTGGGAGCGCGCGGTGTGTACATTTCTTCCGAGTTTTTTTCCGGTGCACAAACGGGGTTCAAAGTCGATCCCGTTGATACGACCGCTGCCGGCGATGTGTTTAACGGTGCTCTTTCAGTCGCTGTCGCGGAAGGACGATCCTTGCAGGACGCCGTTCGATTTGCGCAAGCCGCGGCCGCGTTGTCCGTGACCAAGCTCGGCGCCCAGCCAAGTGCGCCGCTGCGCGCCGAGATCGAGTCATTTCAGCCAGGAGGATGATCGAATGAATGCAACTCTTGCACTTTTGCTCATTGCCGTTGCTTATGCCGTTGGTGATGTGGTCTCCTCCAAGACCAAAGCAGTATTGTCCATGTTATTCATTGCCGGATTGTTGTTTCTGCTCGGTTTCTGGACAGTTCTGCCGAAAACGCTCTTTGACGATGCCAAAGTGTTTGACTTTGCGATTGCCATTGTGCCCATGCTGATTGTTCACATGGGTACCTTGCTCAATATCAAGGAACTAAAAGAAGAATGGAAAACGGTTATCATTGCGCTGACATCGATAGTAGCGGTCGCCATTGTGCTGTTTTTGGTGGGTTCGCCATTGATCGGCAAAGAATATGCTGTATCCGCCGCTGGTCCGATCACAGGCGGCGTGGTCGCCACGTTGATCGTCCAGGAAGCGCTTGGCGAAATGGGATTGGATACGATCGTCGTTTTCGCCACTCTTCTACTTGTGCTGCAATCATTCATCGGTTTGCCGGTGGCTTCTTACTGTTTGACCAGGGAAGCACAACGGCTTTTGCAGACGTTCAAGGGCGAAGAATCTCACCGCGCCAGGGGCAATCATGATTCATCACCATTAAAGCCCAGGTGGCAATTTATCCCCGCGCTTCCGGTAAAACTGCAGACGCCTTTTATCCTGTTGATGAAAACCATGTTAGTGGGCTGGTTCGCTGTTTACGTTGCGCATCTTTTGGGCGATGTCATCAATAAATATGTTATGGCCTTGATTTTTGGCATTATATTCAGAGAAATAGGCTTTTTGGAATTCAAGATTTTAGACAAGGCCAATGCTGCCGGCTTGGCCCTGTTTGTCTTGTTAGTGCCGGTATTTGCCAGCCTGCCGAAAGCAACACCGCACATGGTTGCCTCGCTCTTTATCCCCATATTCTGCGCTTTTCTTTTGTCTGTTGTGGCCATTTTGGCCGTGACCTTGCTGCTTGCCCGGATCATGAACTACTCGTGGAGCCTGTCCATTGCCCTGGGACTATCCTGTATGTTTGGTTTTCCGGGAACTTTTATCATTTCCGAAGAAGTTGCCGCAGCACAATCCAGCAACCAACAGGAACGACAGTTTTTGCTGTCGACTATTCTGCCGAAAATGTTGGTGGCGGGTTTTACAACGGTCACGATTGCTTCTGTATTTATTGCCGGGATTATGATCAAGTTTTTAAATGTGTGAATATGTTCTCCAAAAAAATGCAGCATCTTGCCGGGAGCTCGGGGCGCAACTAAATTTTAAGCCACTGATGCACACGGATAAACACGGATATTTATTTAGCCTGAAAAATTCATTCACAAGACACAAAATCCCAAAGGCTGTTTTTATTTGACTTGCTGGATCTATTTAAACTACGTGGATATGAATCTTATTATTTTTGTTGAATAAACCTAACTTTCTTTTTTTTTGTGTCTTGGTGGCTTCGTGTGAAAAGTTTGTGAATAAAGCACATTGAGGACTTGGTTTATTTGCTTGTATCAATAAATCTTTATCCACATCAAAAAAATCCGCGTAATTCATAGACCAATGTCCGCGGATTGCACGGATTTACACGGATTAAAAATCATTTTAAAATCATATTGATCCGGATAATCCGTGACATCTTGTATTTTTAGCAAGATTTTGATCGAAATACTTTACAACAAGGCTGCGCTATGCAATCCGTGTCAACCGTGTCATCCGCGGACCATTTTGGTTGTGGCCTTTGGCCGCGCCAAGAAAATCCGTGGCTTTTTTTATTCAAAATACGCAAGATTGACCAGGGCATTACGTTTCATCCAGGGCTTGAAATTATGAAGCATATGCCTTCAGCGTGCAACGGGAACAAATATTCATTTTACCCATTAAAAGATCAGCAGAAACCCAAATCCAATTCACCTCAAATAAAAACCTGAACAAGGAAAGGCGGACGTCATATGTTTTTAGTTGTTATTATCCTGGGGATTTTTATGCTTTTCGGAAGCAGTGTGCTGAACGCGCAAGAAATAGACCATTGGGAATCGGTTGTATTGGCAAGCGATACCTGGAAATATTTTGTCGGCACCTCGGAGCCGCCGGCGACCTGGCGTTCCGGCACTTTTGATGATACGTCGTGGCGCGAAGGACAAGGTGGTTTTGGCTATGGGGATGACGATGATCAAACCGTCTTGGCCAATATCTTGTCGCTCTACTTGCGCAGCAGATTTGATATAGCAGATATCTCCACAATTGGCGAGGTCATTTTTCACATCGATTATGATGATGCATTTATCGCATACCTCAACGACGTTGAGATAGCCCGCTCTGCTGGAGTAAGCGGTATGTATCCCAGCCATAATACATCATCGACTCAGGATCATGAAGCGCAAATGTATCAGGGAGGCTCACCCGATGCTTTTTATGTTGAACCTGGTCATTTGCAGCGTGGCAGTAATGTGCTCGCCCTTCAAATTCATAATACCAGTACAACATCCTCAGATATGTCAGCAATCCCGTTTTTGTCCATTGGCTTGACCACCACAGAACGGCGCTATCGTCCCACCCCGGAGTGGTTTCAAGAGCCATTTGAGTTCACGTCGTCCAATATTCCGATTATTATCATCAATACCCAGGGCCAACAAATTCAGAATGAACCCAAAATTATGGCCAGGATGGGCGTAATCGATAACCAAAATGGCATCAATTCGATTCAGGATAATTTTAATGAATATGACGGCTGGATTGGCATTGAAATGCGCGGCAACGCGACGCAGAGCGGGGGAGTCGTTCAAGATAAGTGGTCCTATTCGCTTGAAACACGCAATGAGGATGGATCGAATAATAATGTCAAATTGTTAGGTATGCCCAAGGACAACGACTGGATTTTATTAGCCGTTTTCATCGACAAAACGCTGGCACGGGATGCCCTGGCCTATCGGATGGCGCGCTCTCTGGGGCGTTGGGCGCCGCGCACACGACATGTGGAGTTGGTGATCAATGGGGAGTACCAGGGTGTTTATCTTTTTATGGAAAAGATCAAGCCGGATAACAATCGTGTGGATATCGCCAAACTTGACAGCGCCGATATCGCCGGCGAAGCGGTCACGGGTGGCTACATTTGGGACATCCAGCAGGCTGATGGTACGGATATTGACTTTGGCCAACGCCGGGTACTCAAATATCCCAAACCGGACCAGGTCATGCCTCAGCAGCTTGACTACATTCGTAATTATGATGATGAGTTTCGTGCGGTGATGAACCGCTCCTATTATGATGATCCGGTGCGCGGTTATCCAAAATATATCGATGTGACCAGCTTTATCGATGAGATCATCCTCCAGGAGATCACCAAGAATTCCGATGCATACGGATGGAGCGGTTTTTTTTACAAGGAGCGTAGCGGCAAAATGTTCGCCGGGCCGATATGGGACTTTGACCAGGCATTGTCCAATTCAACGCATATGCAGGGAGATCGCATACAAATGTGGGTGATTGAGAACAACGACGGCTCGCACCCGCCGTTTTGGGAAAAGTTGTGGGAGACACCCGCATTCAAGCAGCAATTGGCGGATACATGGTTTGAATATCGCCGCGGTCCTCTTGAGACGAATTTTCTGTTTGGTATCATCGATTCTCTTGCAACCTATCTCAATGAAGCGCAGCAGCGAAATTTTACCAAATGGGCCATTCTCGGTGTGCCCATCTGGCGCAGCACAGCCGGGGCAGCGCAACGCAATACCTATCAAAAAGAAGTCGATTATATGAAGGATTATTTGCGCGAACATGCCGACTGGATGGACGCCGAATTGGCGGAATTTACTTCTGTAGATTGTGCGCAAGACGAGCAAGGATATACCCGGCTGACTATCAATATTTTCCCAAATCCTGTGCAGTCCGACGCCACTTTTTCTTATACTTTGGATCGAAGCGGGCAGGCTAACATTCGAATCTACAATATCCTCGGCCAGCACGTCCGATTATTGGTGAACGCCCAGCAGCTTCAAGGTCAATATGCGATAAAGTGGGATGGACGTGACAGTAGCGGGCAGATGCTCGCGCATGGCATTTATTTTTATGAATTACGAGTCGACGGTCTTCAAATGGCGCGATCCAAGTTTGTCAAATTTTAAAAAATTGATTATATTTGGAAGGATCTCAAATCACCAATTACATCTTTACGCGAGGGAGTTAAAATGCTGAAAAGACTATGTCTTGTTTCTGCGGTCCTGACAACGATTCTACTGTTGTCGTGTTCGCGTTCCGTGCCCGTTCATCTCCATCCACATAATCCACATTATTTTATCTGGAAACAAAAGCCGACGGTTCTCATCACCTCGGCGGAGCATTATGGCGCGGTACTCAACCTCGATTTTGATTTTGCCACCTATTTGCAAAGACTGCAACAAGATGGGCTGAATTTGACCCGCACGTTCACCGGCATCTATTGTGAGCATCCGGAAGCGTTCAATATCACAAAAAATACCCTGGCACCAGCCGAAGACAAGCTCATCTGCCCCTGGGCGCGCAGTGACGAACCGGGCTACGCCAACGGTGGCAACAAATTTGACCTGACGTCCTGGGATGATGCCTATTTTGAACGTTTGAAGTCGTTTATTCGCCTGGCACATGTCCATAGTGTTGTTGTTGAATTGGTGCTTTTTTGCCCGTTTTACGGCGATGAACAATGGCGGCTTTCGCCCGTCAATGTCATCAATAATATCAACGGAATCGGGGATGTCAATCGCCTGGATGTCTACACCCTCAAACATCCGGATCTGGCGCGCGTGCAGGACGAGATGGTTCGAAAAATTGTGACGGAACTCAACGAGTTTGATAATCTCTATTATGAAATCTGCAATGAACCCTATTTTGCCGGTCCCACGCTCGAATGGCAAGCACACATCTCAAAAGTGATCAAAGAGACAGAAGCCCAATTGCCGAAGAAACACATGATCGCCCAAAATATCGCCAATAATAATGCCAAAATTGAAAATCCGGATGTAAATGTCGATCTGTTCAATTTTCATTATGCCTATCCGGCTGCAGTGGACGATAACTATATGCTCAACAAAGCTCTGGGCGATAATGAAACCGGATTTGCCGGCACGCACGACGAGCCCTATCGACTGGAGGCCTGGAACTTTATCATCGCCGGCGGTGCATTGTTCAATCACCTCGATTATTCGTTCACCGTTGGGCACGAAGATGGTACCTTTGCTTTTCCGCCTAATCAGCCCGGCGGTGGCGGTGCCGAGCTGCGTCGACAAATTCGAATTCTCATAACTTTTATAGAGAGTTTTGATTTCATCAACATGTTACCGAAACAGGAGATTTTCACCGGCGAATTACCTGACGGAATACAAGCGCGCGCCCTGGCGAAGAGCGGCGAGCAGTACGCCCTTTACTTTTCCAGAAAACAGCAGCTCGAGCAGAACTTTTCGCTGCGCTGGACCGGGCATGTGGTTCCCGAATATTCGGAAAGCTACACTTTTTACACATTCACAGACGACGGGGTGCGTTTATGGGTTAATGGCCAAAAGCTGATCGACGACTGGACGTCACACGCGCCGCTTGAGAATAGCGGCAGCATAAACCTCGTAGCCGGTGTTCCGGTGGATATTCAAATGGACTATTTCCAGGGACTGGGCGGCGCCAAAGCGCTGCTTTTGTGGTATAGCAGCAGCCAGGTGAAAGAGGTCATTTCTCAGGATTTTTACACCCTGCCGGACGGATCAGCGCCCGGCTTGAAAATAGAGTGGTTTGGTGATACGAAGCTGGCGAACTGGCAGGCGGAGGCAGTGGTGTCCCAGGTTGATTTTGCCGGCTCGCTGGAGGGACTCTTTCCGGCAAGAGAAATCATGGACGAAATCTCGGTTGATTTAGCGATTCCCTCTGGGACGTACGAATTGCAATGGTTGGATACAGTGACGGGTGAGGTCATACAAGCTGAGACGATCTCGCAGCAAGAAAAAGTGCTGACACTCTTGTTGCCGCACTTTGACAGTGATGTTGCATTGAGCATGCGGAGGGTAAAGCAATGACAAGAACAATGGCGGTTTTAAATTTGGCTTTGCGCGGTTCTCCTTTTTCGCAAAAGATCATCTCGATATGCCTATGCTGCGTAATTGCATTGTGGGGATGTTCATCGGAGAGCAATCACTACAGCGCTTTTCAACCTGGTCAGCTCTGGCTCGACAATAATGACGTGCACATCAATGCGCATGGCGGGGGAATACTTTTCCATGAAGGAGTCTATTACTGGTTTGGCGAGCATAAAATCGAGGACAGAAAAGGCAATGCCGCCTGGGTGGGTGTGCATGTTTATTCATCAAAGGATTTATACAATTGGCACGATGAGGGGATTGCGCTGTCGGTAGTAAAGGATGATACAACGCATGATATTCGTGAAGGATGTGTCCTCGAACGCCCAAAGGTTATTTATAATGAAAAAACCGGCACATTTGTCATGTGGTTTCACCTCGAGTTCAAGGGGACGCGCTATCGAACCGCGCGCAGTGGTGTAGCGGTTGCAGATCATGTCACCGGACCGTACACCTACCTGCGCAGTTTTCGACCCAACGCCGGATTTTGGCCAAAGAATATTAAAGAGCAGCAAAAACAGGTGCCGTCACAATACCGCGACTATGACTATTCCGGCGGCAGTTTGCCGGATGATCCGGAAAAACTCAATTTGATTGCGCGCGATTACACCGGTGGCCAAATGGCACGCGACCAGACGCTGTTTGTTGATGATGATGGTTCGGCTTATCATCTTTACGCCTCTGAGGAGAACAGCACACTACATATCTCCAAATTGACCGATGATTATCTGTCCTGTTCCGGCGAGTATGTTCGGATTTTTGAAGGGCGTTTTATGGAAGCGCCGGCGATTTTTAAACATGATGGCATCTATTATTTTATCGGCTCCGGATGTACGGGTTGGGCACCCAATGCGGCGCGCTCGGCAAAAGCGGAATCCATCTGGGGACCATGGCAGGAGCTCGGCAATCCGTGCATTGGTGAAGATGCAGAGTTGACGTTCCATTCCCAGAGCACTTTTATTGTGCCTGTGCCGGGGAAAGAGGGGCTTTTTATCTTTATGGCTGATCGCTGGCGACCGGAGAATGCAATAGATGGGCGATATATCTGGCTGCCCATCCTCTTCCGCAACGACCGGATTGAGATTGAATGGCTGGATGAATGGGATTTGAGATTTTTTGATCACTTTTAATGGCGATGGGACGTGTTGCGCAAGATTCTGACTTTATGTTTTTCCTGCTTATATAGCCTGCATTATTCACAAACTGCTCACACAAAGCCACAAAAACACTAAGAAACAAAGGATTAGGTATATAAGGTAAAAATGACAATGTTTTTTTCAAGCATAAAAATTATGTTGATTCTCTGAAAAACATTTTATAATTTAATTTGACCAATTGACCAATAACGATCATATGATCAATAAAATATGAATTCTCTTTTAGAACAAAACCGGCTTCTTTACAAGATCGCGCGCGAATATTATGAAAATCATCTCACGCAGAATGATATTGCTAATAAATTTGGCTTGTCGCGCATAAAGATCTCGCGACTCCTTCATTTGGCCCGCGAAAATAAAATCGTGACGATAACCCTGCACGCACCGGATGCGCTCACGGCGGAAAGGGAGGAGGCGCTTGAAAAAAGATACGGACTTGAAGAAGCACGCATTATTCAGTGCGAAGAGACAATCGAGCAGCGCGAAATTGCCAGAGCGCTGGCCCCGGCCGCAACCGACATCCTGTTGCGACGCTTGACGCCCGATTGTATCGTCGGTGTGACCTGGGGAAATACCATCCAGGCATTCGTCGACGCGCTGCCGCTCAAACCGCAGCACAATATCAAAATCGTTCAACTGAATGGTGAGCTGAGTCCGATTTGGCGTCTGGAAAACTCGGCAGAATTATCGCGACAATTGGCCTTCAAACTCTCGGCCGAGCTGCATGTGCTCTCGGCGCCGGGTCTGGCCAGAACCAAAGAAGCGGCTGATCTTTTTAAAAACGATACGCTCATCGCTGAAACGCTCAGATTGGCGGCGCGGGCAAACATCGCGGTGCTGGGCATTGGCATGCTGCAAAAAAGCTCCAGGATTCTTTTGGATAACGGCCTGCTGAGTGAAAATGATATTCAGGAATTGGACGCAAAAACGGCTGTGGGAGATATCGCATTACGTTATATCAACGCCAATGGCAGACCATTAAATCTGGCATTGGACGATCGTATCATCGGACTGACCTTTGAACAACTGTGCAAAATACCCTGCGTCATCGCCGTCGCCGGTGGTGAGCAAAAACATGCGGCCATTCGTGCCGCGCTAAAAACACACATGATCAATGTTTTGGTCACCGATCATGTCACCGCAGCATATTTGTTAAAAGCTGAATCGTAATATACCTGGGACCAGCAATGGAGCTATTGGTACCATTAAAAAAACGTGCTGATGATAATAATCCGATCCGCATCGGTCTTGTCGGCTGCGGTCAGATGGGCTCCGGATTGGCGCATACAATCAACAATATTATCGGCATGCGCGTTCGCGCCATTGCAGATATCGAGCCGCAGCGCGCCATCACGACATTTCATGAAATGGGTTATGATCCGAATGCTATTGTCATAACCGAGAATATCTCCCGTGCCCGGGATGCCCTGTCTCATGGCAAAAATATCGTCACCTCCGACGCTTTGCTGCTCCCCAAAATTGACCTGCTCGAAGTGAATGTCGAGGTCACTGGTGTTACGGATGTTGGCGCGCGCGTGGCGTGGGAGTCCATTCAAACGGGTAAACCCATTATTATGCTGAATGTTGAGACCGACGTCACGATTGGCTATCTGCTGGACAGAGAAGCACGAAAAAACAACTGTTTATACACTGTCGCCTCCGGTGATGAGCCTGGCGTGCTCAAAATGCTCTATGAGCAGGCTGTGCTGATGGGATTCAAAGTCATGTGCCTCGGAAAGGGCAAGAATAATCCCATTGATATCACAATGACGCCTGAGCGCTGTTGCGACGAAGCGCGTGCAAAAGACATGAATCCCAAAATCCTGGCCTCTTTTATCGACGGGACAAAAACCATGGTGGAAATGGCGGCGGTTTCCAATGCAACCGGATTGCTGCCGGATGTACCCGGCATGCATGGACCCAAAGCGGAACTCGAAGCATTATTGCAGACATTTGTGCCCAAAGATGCCGGCGGCATTTTCGATCATCGCGGAACGGTAGATTATACCACCGGTCAGATCGCTCCAGGCGTTTTTGTCATTGTGTTTAGCAGCGATGCGCGCGTACAAAAGGACATGTTTTTTATCACCAAAGCGAGAGGTCCTTATTATCTGCTCTTTCGTCCCTATCATTTATGCGATATCGAAACGCCGCAGTCCATTGCCGAAGCCGTTTTGCTCAATCAGCGTACCGTGACCGCGGAGAACATGCACGCCGAGGTTGTCTGCATGGCGAAACGTATGATCAAAAAAGGCGAAAGAGTCGGCGGTATTGGCAGCGCCGATATCTTTGGCCGAATCTACACCTACCAGGAAGCACGACGCGCCCAGGCGATTCCACTCGGCATTGCCCCGAATGGTGTGGCTCTGACGGATATCAAGCAAAACGCCATGATGACAAAAGAGAATTTTGCCCCGGATGCCACTACCTTTATTTACCAGCTCCGGCGCCAACAGGATAAGCTGCTTGATACAGGCGGGAGGAGTCAATGAGCCGAAGCATGCGCGCTGTTGTTATTCGGGCAGCGGGACAATGTGCTGTGGAAAAAGTGCCGATGCCGCAATGTGACAAACGCGGTCTTCTCCTTCGTGTTGAAGCGTGTGGTTTATGTGGCTCCGATTTGCGCACGTTGCGCAGCGGACACCCTAAAGTCACGTTACCATGGATCATTGGCCATGAAATATGCGGATCAGTCGTTGAAATCGGTGCCGACTATCATGGTGCATGGAAAATCAATGACCGGCTGGCCATTGGCCCGTTGGCTTACTGTGGCCGCTGTTCTGCATGTCAAAACGCACAATACGAGCTCTGTTCAAATTATCGAGAAATTGCCCAAGCCTGGCCCGGCGGATTTGCCGACTATGTTGCCGTGCCGCCGGAAAACCTGGTCCATGGCGTCATCCAAAAAGTGCCGAAGAATCTGGACAGCTCTGTTGCAGCGATTGCTGAACCGCTGTCTTCTTGTCTGTGTGCTCAGGAAAAGGGCGGCGTTGGACTCGGAGATTGTGTGCTCATTTTGGGCGCTGGTCCCGTTGGCTGTTTTCACATGTGTCTGGCACGCGCCAGAGGTGCTGATAAAATTATCATCGCCGATGTTCAACAAACTCGACTCGAATTCGCCAAACGGTTCGATCCCGATTTTATCATCAATGCCTCGGACAACGGCATTGTGGATGCTGTGCGCCGGCTCACCAACGGTTGCGGCGCAAATGTGATCATCACTGCCAATCCTGATCCGGGCAGCCAGGTACACGCCGTGCACATGGCAGCCAAAGGCGGACGTATTTTATTATTCGGCGGTTTGCCGGCTGATCAGCGCACACCCGCTCTTGATATGAACATCGTCCATTATAACGCCCTGCACCTCATCGGCACGACAATCTTTGCGCCACGACATTTTAACCTGGCGCTCAAACTGCTGGATTCAGGCCGAATCCCGGGCGAAAAATTTGTGACGCATCAATTCAACTTAAGTGATTTTGACAAAGGTGTTCGCCTGGCACGTGCGGGAGAGGTGCTCAAAGCGGTGTTCATACCCTGAAAACAAAATGGAGAATACATGTCAGACAAAAAAGTCCAGACAGCATTTCCTCTCACTGAAATTGCCCAGGTGTGCCTCATTGTCAAGGACCTTGAAAAGACGGTCGAAAATTTTTACCATATTTTTGGCGTTGGACCCTGGTCTTTTTATACTTACGGCAAACCGTTAGTCAAACAGATGACGAAAGGTGGAAAACCTGCAGAATATAAAATGCGCGTGGCCCTGTCCAATATTGGACCGCTGCGCATCGAATTAATCCAGGTACTGGAAGGCGATTCGATTTATCAGGAATTCATTGACGAACACGGCTACGGCGTACATCATTTTGGTCTTCTGGTTGACAATATGCAGGACGCACTCCAGCGTGCCGAAAATGCCGGCTTTGTCATGATCCAGGACGGCGCCGGCTTTGGCCTGGATGGTGACGGCCATTACGCCTATCTGAACACCGAGGACAAAATTGGTGTGACGCTTGAACTGATCGAACGGCCCAAACGCCGGCAAAAACCGGAAAAAATCTATCCTCCACAAAAGGAATTGTAAATGGCAGCAGCAGTACAAATTCCCAAATTGGGCAACACCGTAGAAGAATGCCTCATCATCGGCTGGCGGAAAAACAAGGGCGATCGGGTTGACAAGGGTGATATTTTGGCTGAAATTGAAACCGACAAGGCCACCTTTGAGCTTGAAGCGACGACAGACGGTGTGCTGCTGGAGATATTTTATCAACAAGATGATCTGGTGCCGGTGTTTACCACGGTTGCTGTCATTGGTCAATCGGGTGAAAATATTGACGAATTTTATGCCAAACGAGCGGATGAAGAACCTGCATTAGCCATTACTTCTTACGAGACGACCGAACAACCATCTCAAAAGAGCGATGAGCACATAGAGCCATCATCCGAGCCATTGCAAAAGCCGGCTTTACGCTCGCACGGGAAATGGAGTCCGCGCGCTAAAACGTTTGCCCGGCAACATAACTTTTTCCCGACGGATTTAAGCGGCTCAGGTTCGGGTGGACGCGTTTTGGCGATGGATGTACGAGAGGTCTTTTTCGCAAGACCGCGCTTGACTGCTTTGGCTCGACAGCTTGTGCAGGAAGAAAATCGGACTGTTCTGGCACCTGATCAGCCGATCATCTACGCCGAACATCTGAGCGCGCCGGCCAAAAGCCTGTCGCGTATTCGCGCAAAAAGTGCCAAACGACTGATCGAATCATTGCACAACACCGCACAATATACCCTGACGAGCTCCGCCGACGCCACACAACTCTTGCAGCTGCGCAGCATATTGAAACAGCATGCATCGACAAAAATCAATCAGATCACTATCAATAGTCTCGTTCTTTGTGCGACGATCAAGGCATTGCAGGACTATCCACAGCTCAATGCTGAATTCATTGACAAGAGAATTATTCAGCACCCGGACATCAATCTTTGTTTCGCTTGTGATACGCCCAATGGACTGGTCGTGCCCGTTATTCACCAGAGCCAGAACCTCACACCGTCAGAGCTGGCATCGCGTGTAAAGTCGTTGGCGCAACAGGCGGAAGAAGGAAAGCTCACACCGGAAAATCTGGCCGGCGGCACCTTCACGGTCAGCAATCTTGGCACTTATGGTATCGAGTCTTTTACACCCATTCTTTATGCGCCGCAGGTTGCGCTCCTCGGTGTGAACGCTATCCAGCTCAAGCCGGTGCGGCGGAACGGCGTGGTTCAGTTTGTCGATTATATCGGCCTGTCCCTGACCCTCGACCATCAGGTGATTGACGGCCTTCCCGGTGCACAATTTTTACAGCGACTGTGTGAGATCATTTCGTTTATTGATGAGTTTGTTGATCTTCCACTAAATAAAATGGAGTGAAAAAGGATATCACAATGCTCGATCTTCTGGTGATAGGCGCCGGTCCTGCCGGTTATGAAGCGGCGGCATGTGCCGGCCGTATGGGAGCCAAAGTGGCGCTGGTTGAGGAAAAATATATCGGCGGCACCTGCCTGCACATCGGCTGCATCCCGACGAAACTTTTTTTAAAGGCCGCTGAAGTGAAGCGGCTGGTCAAAAATGGATCGACGTTCGGGCTAAAGTCCTTTGATGTTCCGATTGATATGCCTGTTTTGCAGGGCCGTAAAAAAAGCATCATTGAGACACTGGTGCGCGGCATCGAAATCCAGCAAAAAAAAGCGCATGTCGATGTCATTCGTGGACGTGCCAAAATCATCGATAAACACCGTGTCGATGTGAATGGACAACACATTGCCGCGCAAAACATTCTGATTGCGAGCGGTTCGCAACCGGCGCAACCGCCTATACCGGGATTAGCTTCCGGCAATGTCGTTGATTCCACGGCCATCCTCAACATCGAAGCGCTGCCTGCATCGATTGCCATTATCGGCGGCGGCTATATTGGACTGGAATTCGCCTGCTTTTTCAGCGCCGCGGGCACACACGTGACGGTGATCGAAAAACTGCCGCGTATCGTCGATTCGCTGGATGCTGACGTCGCACCGCAACTGCTAGCCGATCTGCAGCATCAGGGTATTACCTTCCATCTCTCCTCAGCCATAACGAAAATTGAGAAATCCACTATCTATTTTAACAGTGACGGTCAAGAACACGCCGTGAGGACAGATATCATCCTGAATGCAGCCGGTCGTATGCCGGTTGTACACAATCTTGGTCTGGAAGATGTGGGAGTCGATTTTGATACGCGCGGCATCAAAGTAGATCAGCGGGGCAAAACGAATATTCCGTCCATCTGGGCGTGCGGTGATGTCACCGGCCGTTGTCTGTTGGCGCATGCCGCTACGCGCGAAGGGATCGTCGCGGTGAATAATATGTTCGGCAGAAAAGATTATATCCGCTACCACACTATCCCGGCAGTGATCTATACGCATCCGCAGGTGGCTTCGATTGGCTTCACCGAAGCAGAATTGGTAAACCGCGGCATTGAATATGAAAAAGCTTTGGTTCCGTTGGCCGTTGCCGGGCGCGCCTACATCGAGGAAGAAAATCCGCGCGGATTCGTCAAAGTGTTGGCCGGTACAAAATATGGTGAGCTGCTGGGCATTCACATCATCGGCGATACGTGCGGTGATTTTATTTGTGCTGCTTCGTGTATGATGGCGTTGGAAACACGAATTCAGGACGTCCATGCCATGGTTTTTCCGCATCCGACCCTGTCGGAGGCGTTACGTGAAGCCATTCTGCACCTGGTGAAATAGGAGATTTTTATGCCCAAATCTTTGAACATATTCCCGGAGGAGGTTTTTGCACCTGGTGCCATTACGTTTTCGGACCTTCCGGTCAATGTATATCACGCGGACATCGAGGAGGAGCGTCAGCGCTTCACCCGGGATGATTTTATGAATATTTATACTGATATGTATCTCATCCGGCAATTTGAAACCATTTTGGACGAGCTGAAGCGCAACAGCTCCTATAAAGATATCTCCTACGAGCATCGTGGTCCCGCGCATCTCTCCATCGGCCAGGAAGCCGCTGCGGTCGGTATGGCCTTTACCCTGAAACCGGATGATCACATTTTTGGATCGCATCGCAGTCATGGTGAAATTTTGGCCAAAGGACTCTCCGCCATTCGCTGCTTGTCCGAATCCGCGCTGATGGACATCATGCAACGCACCTGTGATGGAATTATACTCAAACCCGTTGAGAAAAACCACCATGGGACGGTGGAAGAGCTGGCCATTAAATTTTTGGTTTACGGTGCTTTTAGCGAGATATTTGCGCGCACCACCGGATTCAACCGCGGATTAGGCGGCTCGATGCATGTTTTTTTTACACCATTTGGTATTTATCCAAACAACGCAATTGTTGGCGGCTCGGGTTCGATCGCGCCTGGTGCGGCGCTGTACAAGCGGGTGAACAGAAAATCCGGCATTGTTGTCGCCAATATTGGCGATGCGTCTTTCAGTTGCGGACCGGTGTGGGAGGGCATCACCTTTGCGGCTATGGATCAATATCGCACTTTATGGGACAAGAGTCTCGGTGGCGGTCTGCCGCTCATTTTCAATTGCATGACCAATTTTTACGGTATGGGCGGACAGCCGGCCGGTGAAACCATGGGTTGCCAATTTATCGCGCGCATTGGTGCCGGTGTCAATCCCTCACACATGTTTGCCGAGCGGATCAACGGCTATGATCCGTTAGCAGTAATCGATGCCTTTAAACGCAAGCGCCAGGTGCTGGAAAAAGGTGAGGGACCGGTGCTGCTGGAGACCGTCACGTATCGAATAAGTGGCCACTCGCCCTCCGATGCGTCGAGCTATCGCAGCAAAGAAGAGATTGAACGTTGGCAACAGGCGGATTCGATTCGAGCGTTTCGTCAAAAACTGACAGCACATTTTGGCTTTGCCGATGCTGCGATGGATGATATACAAGATAATATTGATCAGCTTGTTTACGAGTCTTTTCAGTCGGCTGTTGATCTCAAGATTTCACCGCGCGAATCGGTGCATTCGGAATTCATCAGCCGCGTTACGTTCTCGAATGGCCGGATTGAAAAATTCGATCAACGACCTGTGGACGTTCAGCACCCAAAAGATGAAAATCCGCGTGTTCAGCAAATAGACAAAAAAATAAGATCAGCGTTTGTCGATGGACAGCCTGTCCCCAAAATGAAGGTATTCAATTATCGTGATGCGGTATTTGAGGCACTCCTGCACCGTTTTTACATTGATCCAACCCTGATTGCTTTTGGTGAAGAAAACCGTGATTGGGGCGGCGCCTTTGCGGTCTATCGCGGTTTGACGGAAGCGCTGCCGTACCACCGGCTGTTCAATGCGCCTATTTCCGAGGCCGGTATCGTCGGAGCCGCTGTCGGCTATGCGCTTGCCGGCGGGCGCGTGGTTGCCGAGCTGATGTACGCTGATTTTATGGGTCGAGCAGGCGACGAGATATTCAATCAACTGTCCAAATGGCAAGCCATGTCCGGCGGTGTGCTGAAAATGCCGGTGGTGCTGCGCATCTCGGTCGGAGCAAAATATGGTGCACAACATTCCCAGGACTGGTCCTCGCTCGTGACTCACATACCGGGTCTCAAAGTCGTTTATCCGGTGACCCCCTACGATGCCAAGGGCATGTTGAACAGTGCGCTGGCCGGCACGGACCCAGTCATTTTTTTCGAAAGCCAGAAAATCTACGATTACGGCGAAATGTTTGTAGCGACGGGTGTACCCGAAGCGTATTATGAAATCGATTTATCGCAGCCGGCTTTGCGGCGCTCCGGCACAGATTTGACGATGATCACGAGCGGTCCTATTCTGTATACCGCGCTCGATGCGGCGGAAGCGTTAGCGTCAAAATATAATGTCCACTGTGAGGTCATTGATCTGCGCTCGCTTGTGCCACTCAATTATGATCTGCTCGTGGAATCCGTCAGCAAAACCGGCAAAGTGTTGTTGGCGACTGAAGCTGCCGAGCGCGGATCGTTTATGCATACAGTGGCATCCACCCTGACACAACTGGTTTTTGATGAGCTCGATGCGCCACCAGTGGTCATTGGCTCGCGCAACTGGATCACACCGGCGGCCGAGCTGGAAGAGATGTTTTTTCCGCAAATCGCCTGGTTTCTCGATGCCATACACGAGAAGATATTGCCGCTGCAAGGATATACGGCGGTCACACCGCAGACCATGCTGGAATTAAAACGGCGGGCGCGATTGGGAATATGATATGTCAAATGTGAAACGTGAAACGTGAAACGTCAAACGTGACCATAAATCCGAACGCTACGTCTCACGTTTCACGTTTGACGTTTCACACAAAGTGTATTTGATAATTGTTATGATATACCTTTTGCGAGCGAACAATGTCTGACTATCTTCTGGGTTTGGACTATGGGACGGGTGGTGCAAAAGCCTGCATCATTGATACTGATGGCCGGGTGCTTGGATTTGCTTTTGAAGAATATCCTATCTATCACGATTTTCCCGGCTGGTCAGAACACGATGCGCAAAATTACTGGACTGTCGCCTGTCGGTTGATCCGTATTTGCATGAACAAAGCAGCCGTTGCAGCAGCGGATATCAAAGGCATTGCCGTGTCATCGGCTTTGCCGTCACTGGTGATGGTCGATAGAGCCGGGCACCCCGTGCATCACGCCTATAATTTAATGGATAAACGGGCCGTGGATCAGGTTGTCTGGTTGAAAGCACATATCGGCGAGGACCGGCTGTTTACGCTCTCCGGCTATCGATTGGAAGATCATCCGCTCCTAATCAATGTGCTGTGGGAAAAACGGCATCGTCCCGAGGCTTTTGCAAGCGTGCACAAAGTGCATACCATTGATGGTTTCATTACGCTCAAATTGACCGGCCAGTCAACATGTCATTATTCCGCCGCAGCGTTTTATGGTGTCGCCTACAACATGCGCCAGCGGCAATTTGATTTCGGCCTTCTCAAGGAGCTTGACATTGATCCGGCTTTATTACCCGATTTGTGCGAGTGCGATGACATCATTGGACGGGTAACGCCGGATGCGGCTGCTGAAACCGGCCTGTTAGCCGGTACACCCGTGGCTGGCGGGCAGGTCGATTGTAACGCCAGCTGGATCGGCGCCGGAGCCATCGAGATCGGCGATTTTCAAAGCAATCTCGGCACTGTCGGTAATTTCGGAATTATTCATCAAAACGAGGATTTTAATTTTTCGGATATTGGGCGGTTGATGATCAATTTCCCCTACACCGTGAATTCTTCGCAGGTCTATGTAACCGTCCCGACAACAACAACAGGCGGCCAATGTATTCGCTGGATTCGCGATCAGCTCGCTCAGGACGAGATCGATGCTGAACAACACGGCGGCGCTTCCGCCTATGATGTGTTGAATCAGTTGGCTGAACAGGTGCCGCCTGGATCGGATGCTCTCATTGCCCTGCCGTTTTTTATGGGCGAACGAACACCCATCTGGGATGTAAACGCGCGCGCTGTACTTTTTGGCCTGACATTGAAGCATGGTGTAGGCCATATCGTGCGCGCCATGATGGAAGCGGTGGCGTTTGCCATGTATGACTCTTTTCGTCTTATCAAAGAAGCCGGTTTAAAAATAAATTATCCGATGGTGCTCAACGAAGGCGGTGCGGTCAGTCGCTTGTGGCGACAAATCATCGCCGATGTTTTTAACGTTCCCATCGTCCTGGTGAAAAATCGCACCGGTGCGCCTTACGGCGATGCGATCCTGGCCGGCGTTGCTACCGGACTTTTTCGCGATTTTACTGTGGCAAAAAAATGGGTCGAATATATCGAGCCGATGCAACCCGATCCAAAGAATCATCAAAACTATATGCACTATTTTGAGCTGTACAAGTCACTTTATGAGCACACCAAAGCTGATTTCAGGCAATTGGCAGAGCTGCGGTCAGGCGCGTATTGAGTGACTAAAGCTGCTGAAAATAAAGGCCCTGCAGAAATGAATATTAGCGAGAATAGACTTGAACTAGTCGCTCGGCGTTCCCGGCGGCTAAATAAAATTTTCGCGACGTTGTAGAGTGTTTATGTCAAAACTTTGTCAAAAAAACAAAATGTTGCAGATTTACCGTAAAGGATAAAAAATGAAAAATTTCCTTCTCCTGATACTTGGTCTCATGTCATTTGTTGTGCTGTGCTGCAATCGCTCGGTGGATGAACGCTTGACCATCTGTTTTGCCTTTCAAGACCTGGAAACCGAGTTCTGGGTGGCGGCGCATAAAGCGATAACCGAGACGTTGTCCGACCGCGGCGTGCGTCTGATCGAACGCAACGCCAGCGAGGATGCGAATCGCCAGCTTGAGCAAATAAAGGACGCCATTGCCCAGGGTGTTGATGGCATAATCGTCATTCCCCAGGACGGTCAAAGCGCCAATACCATCATCGGCGAGGCAAATGCAGCAGGTGTGCCGATTGCCATTTTTAATCGCCCACCAGCCGATAGCAGTCGTCATGCGATTGTTATTGTCGCGGATAATGAAATCATTGCCGAGCAGGCAGTTGATTATATGGTAACACAAGCAGCGCGCAAAAACCAAAAATTCACGCCCTGCCTGGTTGTGGGCGACCTCGGCGATCCCAATGCGGTTGAGCGTAAAAACGGCTTTTATAATGCCATAAATAAGCGCCCCGACCTGTTTAACGAGGTTGTACAAGTCCCTTCCAAATGGAACGCCGCCACAACCCTGGCCAATTTTGAAGCGGCGCTGCAGGCGCATCCGGAGATAAATTTTGTTTTCACGTCATCGGATTTCCTCTACCCGCAAATTCGCGCTGTGCTTGAGCCGCTGGGAAAATGGGTAGCACGCGGCAACGAAAATCATGTGATTTTAGGCGGTCTGGACGGTGATCAGTACGCCTGCTCGATGATGCGTCAAGGTATCGTTGATGCGACCGGCGTACAAGATTTGTTCTTTGAAGCCAATACACTGATGGATGAATTGCTCAAGGCAATCCAGAACGGTGAGAAAAGGCCTAAAAAGTGGATCACAGATTCCGGGTTTGCGCTGACCCAGGATAATCTGGCAGAGAGGGGGCAGGATATGTGGGGGTGCACGTTGCTGGGAGAGAAATAGTAAAGTCGAAAAGATGAGTATGATATTCTTTGAAATGAACCGGGAAAAGAGAAGGATGAAATGGGCAACGCCCTTTAAGAATCGCCCCAACGGGGCAATATGAGCGAAGCGTATGGAACTGCGACATCTACCGAAAAAAGTGATTCTATCACAACATTTTGTTCTCTATCTCAGCCTGACTTATTTTTTTATTCTCTGGCTGTTTATGCCCTATATTGCCAATCTCCGTAATTTATCCAATATTGCATCAAATATGTGGCCCCTGTTCGCACTGGTCATTGGTCAAATGTTTGTGCTTATCGTCGGCGGTATTGACTTGTCGCAAACCTCCATCATGGCTGTTGTGAGCGTCCTCGGAGGTGTGCTCATGAGCTCACAACTTGATCCGGCGCTGTTTGCCAAGAGTCCATTATGGGGATTATGCTTGTCCGCAAACGGTGGTGTGCTTAGCGGCGCTAAAATCGCCGTGCCTCTTGGGTTAATGATTATGTTATTTTGTGGTCTTTTGATTGGTTTTTTCAACGGGCTATGCGTGGCAAAGCTTAAAATGCCGCCTTTTATGGTGACACTTATTTCCATGATGTTTTACAGCGGTCTCGCTATTTTCCTTACAGCGTCCGAAAACATCACCCACTTGCCGGCAACTTTTATTGCCCTTGGCAAAGGTGGTTTTGCATTTGTCACCTATGCTTTTTTAATTGTCCTGATTCTTGCCCTTGTCGCTCATACTATTTTACATCGAACCGTGCTGGGACATTGGTTTTATGCTGTCGGTATGAATATAAAAACATCCATCATCTCCGGCGTTCCCGCAAATCGAGTTCTCATTTTGGCCTATATGTTCAGCGGATTTTGCGCCGCAACAGGTTCCATTCTGTACTCAGCACGTCTCGAAGGTGGTCGTCCAACACTGGGGCAGGATGTATTACTTGATATCATCGGCGCGGCTGTCATCGGCGGTATGAGCTTGTTTGGGGGCAAAGGCAAAGTTATTTGGGCTTTCTACGGCGTTCTCTTTTTTACATTATTGGCCAATTCATTGAACATGATGAACCTGTCTTTTTTTACAATAAATATTGTCAAAGGCAGCGTCATATTAATAGCCGCATTTCTGGATGTTGTGCGGACTCGGATTGCTGCAAAAGAGCGGGGGGCTTGATGAAAACTGTTGTCGAGTTTGTCAATATATCCAAATCCTTTTTTGCTATCCGAGCACTGTCAAATGTGAGCTTTTCGCTATCACAAGGACATGTCCTCGGACTTGTCGGTGAAAACGGCGCCGGCAAATCCACGTTGATGAATATTCTCGGCGGCAATCTCCTTGCTGATAACGGCCAAATTATTCTTCGCGGTGAATGTTATACTCCCAAAAGCCCGGCAGATGCTGCTGTCGCAGGCATAGCCTTTATTCATCAGGAGCTGAACCTGTTCACCAACTTGAGCATAGCTGATAATCTTTTTATCGATCGTTTCCCGAAAAAACAGCTTGTACCCTTTATCGATAAGAAAGCCATTGAAATCAATACAAAACAAGCACTTTCTGCGCTTAAACTTTCGGTCTCTCCATATGAAATCGTCGAAAAGCTCCAACCAGGCGAACGCCAGATGGTGGAAGTTGCACGAGCTCTGAGCACTGGAGCCGATATTTTTATTTTTGATGAACCAACGACATCACTCACTTCAAGAGAAACCGAGCATTTGTTTGAAATTATTCGCAAGCTGAAATTTTCCGGCAAATCTATTATCTATATTTCACACATCCTGGAGGATGTTCAACGCTTATGCGATGATATCGTCATCCTACGCGACGGCTCTGTTGTTGCAACCGGCCCTATAAAAGATTTTGACGTCCCCGGGATAATCACCAGCATGTGCGGCTGTCAACTCGATCAGCTTTTCCCTGATCGCCTCAGTCAACCGCGTGAAGATATAGTGCTGCGCCTGCGTAATGTGAGCAAAGCGGGGGTTGTCAAAAATATCAACCTGACATTGTTTAAAGGAGAAGTGCTGGGACTTTTTGGTTTGATGGGATCAGGGCGGTCTGAATTGGTGCGACTGATTTTTGGCCTGGACAGCTTTGAAGATGGGGAAATATTTGTCTGCGATAGCAAGCTGAAAACCTTTTCACCGCAGTCCAGTATTCGGCATCGTATCGCTTTCGTGACAGAAAAGCGCCGTGAAGAAGGACTGCTTTTGGACGCATCGATTCGCGAAAATATCGGTCTCGTTGCTTTTTCAAATTCGCGGGGCGCGCTTTCGTTCCTTGATAGTCGAAAAATGGACGCTGAGATCGCAGAATCCGTAACCGCACTTTGTATCAAAATGGATTCCCCAAACGCACTGGTGAAGAATCTATCGGGCGGTAATCAACAAAAGGTGGTTATCGGCAAGTGGCTGCTATCGAAACCTGATATATTTATTATGGATGAACCCACGCGCGGAATTGATGTCGGAGCTCGATTTGAAATTTATTCGATTATCAACGATTTGGCCGCGCAAGGTGCCGGCATCCTGCTGATCTCCTCCGAGCTTGAAGAGCTCCTGGGCATATGCGATCGAATTTTGGTGATGTCTAATGGCGAGATCAACGCTGAATTTGACAAAGGCCAATTTAATGACCATCTGATTTTGCAAGCCGCTTTTGGAGAAACCGTCGATAAAGAACCTAACCTGAAAAATTCGTTCACACAAAGACACGAAGCCACAAAGACTGTTTTTATTGGACTTGTTGAATGTTTACAAAATGCTTGAAA